>CACZUZ010000088.1:1407-2195 GCA_902784465.1 uncultured Bacteroidota bacterium | reverse complement strand
TGCGGCAATGTCATGCTACGCTTCGTCAAGGAGCAATAATCTATCCTTTGTAGAGACGTTGCGCGCAACGTCTCTACATCTAACAAAAAAATACTCTCACAATGCGTGGGAGTATTTTTTTGTGTATTTTTGTGGCATCAATAACCCCTAAAATGAATCATCATGAAATTAGATGGAAGAAGAGAAAGCACTAACGTTGAAGACCGCAGAGGTAAGAGAACTGTGGCTGCCGCAGGTGGCCTTGGTCTTGGCGGTATCATTATTGCCTTGATAGTTATGTTTATGGGTGGTGACCCCAGCGCAGTGATGCAGAGTTCACAAGGCAGCCAGACGGAATATGTCGATGACGGACAGGACTACAGCGAAGTCGACAAAGAACTGATGACATTCTGCAAGCAGATCCTCGCCGGTACCGAGGACGTGTGGACGCAGGAGTTTAGGAAGTTGGGCCGTACCTATCAGCCTCCCAAGATGGTCATCTTCAGCGATGCCGTCAACTCGGGTTGCGGCAATGCCACCTCGGCTAGCGGACCGTTCTACTGCTCCGCTGACGAGACCGTGTACCTCGACCTTGAGTTCTTCAAGAGCATGAAGAAACAGATTGGCGCCGACGGCGATTTCGCCTATGCCTATGTCATCGCCCATGAGGTGGGTCACCATGTGCAGAACCAGCTTGGTATTTTGGGACAAGCCCACCAGCAGATGGCGCAGTATGGCAAAGCCACGCAGGGCTACAACCAGACCAGTGTTCGCCTTGAATTGCAGGCCGACTTCTTCGCGGGCATCTG
>CACZUZ010000088.1:0-1382 GCA_902784465.1 uncultured Bacteroidota bacterium | reverse complement strand
CCAAGATCGGCGATGACTATCTGCAAAAACAGGCCTATGGCCGCACCATGCCCGAGACCTTCAACCACGGCACCAGCGCCCAGCGTTCGCGTTGGCTGAAGAAAGGCATCGCGACAGGCGACATCAACCAAGGTGACACTTTCTCGCCTTCCTACAATAGCCTGTAATTAACGAAACGTTTTTGAAAGACGCGAGACAGCGGGGTTTTTGACTCGTGTCTCGCGTCTTTTGGTCTCGTGTCAACAACTATTTAGTCTCAAACAAAACACTGATAATATGAAACTGGATGGACGTAGAATGAGCACCAATGTCGACGACCGTCGCAAGAAAGGCGGCACCGTAGCCAAGGTGGGCGGCGGCATTGGTATAGGCGGCATCATCATCGCACTGATTGTGTGGCTTTTGGGTGGTGAAACCCCTAATGTGGGTACCATATTGCAAGACGTGCAAAGCACCGCCTCAACTTGGGTCGACAGCAAGACACAAGAGCAAATGGCCACGAAGTGTTCACAGTTTTTGGCCAGCACCGAGGACTTCTGGACCGAGGAATTTGAGAAAGTAGGCGGCTATTATCGTCAGCCTAAGCTGGTGCTTTATTCCGACACCGTGACTACGGGTTGTGGATACGAACAGGCAAAGTGTATGGGACCCTTCTATTGTAACGGTGACGAATCGGTTTATATCGATATCGACCAAATGGTCAGTAGTTACACTTCCATGGGCGATGTTTGCGACCTCGTTTATGCCGAAATCATCGGTCATGAGGTAGGACATCATGTCGAGCACCTACGTGGCGAGATGGATAAGATGATGGAGATGGCGTATCGGTACGGACAGGAGTCTACACAATTTCTCAAAGAGAGTGTGAGGACTGAGTTATTGGCGGACTACTATGCAGGCTGCTGGGCCCATTTTGAGCAAGCTCGCTTTGGTTCCATCAGCGACGACGAAATTCGCAAAACGCTGGATTTGATGCCTAAGAAGGGCGACGACTATATCCAGAAGAAAGCTCGAGGCTACGTCAACCCTGATAGTTTTACTCACGGCACCTCGGAGCAGCGCTACCGTTGGTTCAAGAAAGGTCTTGAGTCAGGCGACCCTGCTGCAGGCCGTGTGATACTTACCATGCCTTACGACCAGCTGTAGGTCCTTAGTCCCGCGTCTCGCGTCTTTTGGTCCCACGTCCATAATACCAGATTTGCCAACTGTTGAACAGGTTCTGGAAGACGGAATAGAAAGCCAGGTAGACCGAAGCCAATGGGTGCAGGTAATGGTTGGCCATCCAGATGCCCATGGCCGAGTTCTTCTGTCCGAGCAATTGTCCTCCGGCAATGGTGTCGCCGTATTTGTGACCAATCCATTTGCCCAATCCGAACTGGATG
>CACZUZ010000087.1 GCA_902784465.1 uncultured Bacteroidota bacterium | reverse complement strand
TGACATGTATTACGAAAATGTGCTGACAGGACAGAAGATGAAGGTCACCTATGAGGTAGACCGCAACCTGGACGGCAAATTTGACGAGAAGGACAAGGAGGTGAATATAAACCTGAACGTGGGCGTACTCACCAGCAACTACAGCTTCTCGTGTGCCAACATGTTCCCAGCCATGATGAAGGACTACGGCGTAGCCCTCATCGGACAGCAATCGGGAGGTGGCTCATGCTGTGTCCTGTTCAACCCATCGGCAGAGGGCTTCGGCTATCGTTATTCAACACACCGTGCACGTCTGAACAACCTGAAGGGTGAGAACATCGACGAAGGCATCATGCCCGACTACAAGTTGGAGAATCCGGATGAATTCTTCGACATCGCAAAGATTGGTCAGCTGATAGAAAGCTATTACACAAAATAGGCAAAATAAACACACTCTCTACAAACAGCCCGCCGAACTATTGATTGCTCGGCGGGTTTATTTTGGACAAAAGATGTTAATTCTCGTACATTTATTCGAGTTTCTTTCGAATGTTCGCACCTTTTTGAGATTTTTGCTATGCCATATTCTACACCTTTTTGAGATTTTTGCTATGCCATATTCTACACCTTTTTGAGATTTTTTTGCAAGTCCATTAGTTGGGTTAGATTATCCATTTACAGCAGTTTAACATCATTTAAGGGGGGTAACGAATTTTTGCGTGTTCCACCAGTAGTTCTACACACTGTTGCGTGCCATCTCCCACCCTCGCAGCATGGCGAACCAATCGATGGAGGTGATGCCGTTTTCCTGTATCGCCATCGCAGCACCAAGGGCTATCCAGTGGGCTGGACTTTCTGAGGGGATGCCCAATGGCTCGTCAGGGTGGATACCCGTTAAACGGCTGACATTCTCCACATACGCCATCGAATTATTCTCGTTGGGTGGTGCCCACTTGTTCACGATAGCCCTGACAGTATAGAGCCTATACGTGTGGTAGTAGGTACGGGTGAGCAGCTTGAACGCTGCTCGCCACCCATACACTAAGTTCTCAAACTGGCAGAACTGTGAATCCGTCTGCTCTTTCTTCAATCCCTGCCACTGCTCCTTGCTTCTGCGGATGTTCAGTGGATTATTGTTTCTAATTCCTCTTGGTAACATAATTCTTAACTCTTAACTTTGAAATACCTTCCTGTCATAAGTGGGTAACTGGGTAAGTGGGGCGCTGGGCAGCAGACTGAGAGACACCGAAACCGTCCATGAACTGCTGGGTCTTGAATTCATCGGGCAGCTTGCGGAAACATTCTTCGTAGCGACCTGTACGGCGACGCTGTACGAACTCCTTGTTCTGGTCGGCAAAGTAGTTGAACGCCATCTCGCCGAAGAAGAACTGCTGGCACTTGTATTGGATTTCCATTGCCAGGCGGCAGAGCCGCTTATCCGTGTCATCCATCGTCAGCGTCTTCGACTCCTGCCACTCGTCCCAATGACGCATCAGAATAAAGGGCAAACTGACTCCGATGCCGTAGTACGGGATTCGCTTCAAAAGCGTGCGGTCTGCTTTGTCGCCATTGAACTCAGCAATCTCCAAGTGGCTTGATTGCCAGTCGTAGGTTTCATCGTTGAGAGGTTCGATGGGAATTTCTCCTTCTACTCTATCCAGACGATAAGCCCAAGTGCGGAGTGCCTCGTTGGAGTTTGGGTCAACCTTCTGGTGACGTTGCGCCATACCCTTGTCGGGCAAAGGAATCACGGCAAGACGTGTACTCATACCAGTACCGAAATTGCGCTGATTTACCTTGCGGTGCAGGGCATACGGTGTGCCGGTATAGATGAAGTTCCAGAACACATTAAACATACCTGTGATGCTTTCTTGGTTAGCATACATCTGGCCGTCCTCCTCATTATGAAAAGCTTTCAATTCGAGGATTTCGCGGTCCTTCCAGTCGCCGCCCTTGTTGTTCTTGGTGACGTTATCCAGCTCCGCATCAAACGAAAACATGTGTAGGTTCATCGGGTGCCCCTGGATGTTTTCGACGGCAGCCTGCATGTGGCGGATAAACTCACCCGTAGCCGTTCTTGCAGGGTGAACACGAATGCCAACCACAGGGCGTTTCAACGCCTCGCCCTTCTGTGCCTTCGTCGAAGTGGTTCGTTCCGTCCTGCCATCCTTGTAGCGGTTCACCGCGTCAATCAGGCATTGATCGGCTTGAATCATCGGGTCGGCAATCTTCTTGTAGAACTTCTCCACAATATTCTTACCGGCACCTGGGTCACCAATAATGAACACGCAGTAATTCAGTCGGCGAATGATTTCCGGCTCATACCAAAAATGATAATAAGCCCTTGTCATCAGCGTCCCGAACAACGCCGCAGAAGAAAAAAGAATCGCAGGCAACTTGTGAGGGTGAGCATTCAGAAATAGCTCCTTCATACAAGGATAGTACTTTGCCATTTCCTGCAACTCTTCTGCCCACTTATCCAGCGGCATTGCCGCATAGATATCATCAGCATTGGTTACAGAAACAGATGTTTTCTGCTCCAAAGCACCCACCTTTTCAAGAGCCTCACGAAGCTTGTCAGGCATCCTCTCATTGTACCGCCAGCCCATGACAGAACTGACAGTACCAGCCACATCTTCGCCCTCTGCTGCAAGGTCTTGCACCCAAGTCAAAGACATTACCATCTCAGTAATTTTTTTCGGGTTCTTACCAATTAGATACCGCAAGTGGCTTGCCAACTCCGTCAGCGTGTTATGGCGATTCTTATCCAGATTCACACCGTCAAGCCAAGCCTCGATAATCTTGGCGTATGGTACACCATTATACATCAGAGACTCAGCATCCCGCACGTTTCCTCCATCGCCTCCTGATACACACTGTTGGTTTTCTCCAGCAGTTTGTACGGCGGATACACCACGATGACCAGAATCACTCTCAGCAAAGTTAAGAGTAGGCTGGCTATGACCAGCATGATACTGCGAGTTATATTTCTCGCCAAATTCTTTGTTTTCATACGTAAATAATTCGTTTTCTTTAATAAATAGGATGTCCTCGCGAGTAGTCAGGAACGCACCTCTTGAAGCGTCACGGCATACCTCATCGATATTTGTCAGGCCGAGTTTCTCAGCAAAGACTTTTTGATTATCGATTAAGTTATAGTTGATGTCGGCCATAAAGACAACCTTCAAACCATGCCCAGACGGAGTGATATAAACCAGCAAAATGCGGGCTTTATCTTCATCCGACAACTTGTTGTAGGCTTCTTCCCAAATAGCTCTGCAATCTCCTTCGATGTGGTCGAAGTCAATCACACACAAACCAT
>CACZUZ010000086.1 GCA_902784465.1 uncultured Bacteroidota bacterium | reverse complement strand
TCTCGCGGATGTTTCCCAAGAACTTATTACCCAAGCCTTCGCCCTTTGACGCACCTTTCACCAGTCCGGCAATGTCCACAATCTCGCATGTGGCTGGGACAATGCGGCCCGGATGGACCAGTTCGGCCAGCTTTGTCAGCCGCTCGTCGGGAACGGTGATGACGCCTACATTGGGTTCTATCGTACAAAAAGGAAAGTTGGCTGCCTGCGCCTTGGCGCTCGACAGACAATTAAACAGCGTAGACTTGCCCACGTTCGGCAGCCCCACAATACCACATTTTAAAGCCATATTTAATAATTCTTTTTATATTCCTATGTGAAACAGCGGTTGCAAAAGTACAATAAAAAACTGGAATTCACAAATAAAGTGCATCATTTCTGTGCTTTAGGCGCGTGTCATGCTGTTGTTTTCAACGACGAAGGGGGAAGCGTTTGCCGTAGGTGAGCATGCGCCAGATCCATTCCAGCGGGCCAAACTGAAAGAGATGAAGCCACAAGGCGCTGAAGCAAATCTGGAAAAGAAACACCACTATGGCAAGCACTTCAGCCGGCCAGAGTCCGATATCGGCTCCCATGCCGAGGCCGATGCCGTAGAAAAGCAGCATTCCACAGACGGATTGCATCAGATAGTTGGTGAGGGCCATGCGACCGGGATAGGCCAATGCGGACCAAAGTTTGCTTTTGGGGTGTCGGCGGTAGAGTAGGGCGATGCCGGATGTGTACACGAGTCCGGTCGGATAAACGCTGACAACATAGAGCACACTGTAAACGGTATTGTCGCAATGGTAGTCGCCAGTGTGTACGAAAGCGTAAAGAAAAGAAGCGGGAATGCCGATGATGGCAGAGACGAAGAACACGGTCTTCAGCTGTCTGGCATCGGGTGTAGCCTCTTTGGAAGCCCATTGGTACAGTCGTCGACGGCCGATATAATAGCCGATAAGGAAGAGTCCGAGCACCTTGAAATAGCGATTGCCGGAGACAAATTCCCATATTCGCTCCACAGAACCCTGAATGAGGAAGGCAAACACGTCGCGATAGCTGTGGGCATCGCGCAGCCACGTGCCGAAATTCTCCTCATTGATGCCCACATAGCCTGCGCATCGCCACCACGCATCATACAGATATTGCGTCAGCGTACGGTCGGAAAGGTCGCGCAAAAGGTCGATGCCGACGGGCAAAAGAAGGAAGAAAAGTGACCAACCGAGCAAGCTTCGCTCTGAACAACGGCGAAATAAGGGCAGCAGTATGCCCATCAAAGCGTAGAGTAACAGGATGTCTCCGCTCCAGAGAAACATCAGGTGAAGAAGACCGATGACCGCCAATACAGCCATGCGACGGTAGAAGATGCGCATACCGTTGGCGCCGCGCTCCATGGCATGTTCTAAAATGATGGAGAAACCGATGCCGAACAGCACAGAGAAATTCAGGTAGAACTTACCGTCCACAAGCAGACTGAGCAGCCATTGCACGTTACTGTCGGTAGCCGCCGTGTCCATGGCGCGCTGCACTTTCTCGCTTTGGAATGTCCATAGGGCGAACTCGGGGAAGTTGGCCAGTATGATGCCCAACAGCGCAAAACCGCGAAGTGCGTCGAGAATGACGATACGCTGTCTGACTGGTGCTCCGTTGTTTTCTGTTTTCATCTTTATCTTCTCCTTGTCTGAGGTGAAAAACTATCAGTCTCTCAAATTTCTTTTGTGAAAATGCAGTCGAATCTAACAATTGTTTTGTCTTTTTCGTCAGATTGGAAAGCGTTCAGTAAAAACCTTTTTCATCTGAAAGACAATCGTTATCGCTGTTCGCACACCGCTACAAAAAAGCAGGAAATGAAGTCTTACGATCATTTTCACAAATGGTGGCGGCAAGGGTGTTGAGGTGGAGACAGCGGCGGCGCATGTCATCCAGTTTTTCGTTTTGGAAAGGGTAGGGGGAGAGAATGAGCAAACGGCCCTCGGAACAGGCTTCAAGGTAGCGGGGTTGAGGCTTGAAATAGGGCGAGAGCCCCTTCAACAGGAGCACGATGAGCGGAATTTTAGCCTGAAGGGCGGTCGAGGCTATCTGTTGTTCGCCTGGGCTGATGCAGGGCGAAACGAGGATGGCACCTTCTCATACGACGGTGTCAATACCGATGTCCTGAACAGGGATATATACACCCTCGGGATCCTCAGCGTTGATCTCTATGTTATAAACCGAACTGGCATCCCAGTCGCCCTCTGCGTTATAGGGGTAGATCTCACCATAAGGATAAATCATACGATACAGACCCGGAGTCTCGGTGTTCTCCTCGATCTCTACCTCATAGGTAACAGGCTCCTCACCGAACAAGCTCGATACGAAGTCATCTGTGTAGAGACCCTTACCCAGTGATACCCATGGGTTAGCACCGCCGCCGTAGTATTCGAACGGAGAGCTGTAAACGCCCTGGATAG
>CACZUZ010000085.1 GCA_902784465.1 uncultured Bacteroidota bacterium | reverse complement strand
GAAGGAGGCCGACTACATTGCCAAGACCACCGGCACGCGCACCTTCCCCTGGCGCTACATGTACATCACCCAGAGCGACACCCAGCTGCCGGAGAACGTAATGCCCGTACGCCTGGCTCCCGCCAACGCCATCGGCGAAACCGACTGGATCAAGGTGGGACAGACCACTTGGGACTGGCTCAACGGCATTCCCTTCGGACCTGATGTGACGTTCAAGTCTGGCATCAACCTCGAGACCTACAAGTACTTCATCGATTTCGCAGCTCGCAACGGTGTGGGCCACATCCTCATCGACGAGGGTTGGGCTCGCAACACACGCAACCCCTTCGAGACCAATCCCGAAGTGCATCTGCCCGAGATTATCGCCTACGGCAAGAGCAAGGGCGTGGGTGTCATCCTGTGGCTGCCCTGGCTCACCGTCGAGCACCACATGGATCTCTTCGAGAAGTTCGAGGAGTGGGGCATCAAAGGCACCAAGATTGACTTCATGGACCGTCAGGACCAGTGGATGATTAACTTCTACGAACGTGTAGCCAAGGAAGCAGCCAAGCACCACATCTTCATCGATTTCCACGGTGCCTTCCATCCCAGCGGACTGGACTACAAGTATCCCAACGTGCTGACCTACGAAGGTGTGCGCGGCATGGAGTACAACGGCTCGTGCAAGCCCGACAATAGCGTCTGGCTGCCCTTCATCCGCAACGCCGTCGGCCCCATGGACTACACGCCCGGCTCCATGCTGAACTACCAGCCCGAGCGTCATCACGGCGGCCGCCCCATCTGCTCAGGAGTGGGCACCAAGGTATTCAATCTGGCTATCTTCGTGCTTGCCGAGAGCAACCTGCAGATGTTGATGGACAATCCCTGCCGCTACGACCAGTGGCCCGACTGCCGCGACTTCCTCACCAGCGTTCCCGTCAACTGGGACGAAACACGTGTCTTGGCTGCCGAAGCTGGCCAATACTGCGTAGTCGCAAAGCGCAGGGGCAACAAGTGGTTCATCGGAGGCATCACCAACAGCACACCGCGTGACCTCCAGCTCAAGTTCGACTTCCTGCCTGCCGGCAAGGAATACCGCATGACGAGCTTTGTCGATGGTATCAATGCCGATGTCATTGCCATGGACTATCTTCGTCAGCAGAGTCGTGTCAGCAGCACAACCACCTTGCCCATCCACATGGCTCGCAATGGCGGCTGGTGCGCCAGCATTGACCTCGGAAAGTAATCATCATCAGAAACAACTCCAATAAAGAGGGTGTGTCATTCATTTTGACACACCCTCTTGTCATTTGACACCTGTCCAATCCATCGCCTGAGAATAAAAGAAAAACCTTCTTTTTTCTGATTCCCGCATTTTCCAGCAAAAATCTTTGCAGTCTCAGGAAATAATCCTACCTTTGTAGCGCATTCTGCAAAGAAAGCAGACATCTTTGTCGTATGGAAACACAGCAAATGATACAACAGATAGCTGAATATTTCAAGACACAACCAGTCCTGAAGGCATGGCTCTTTGGCTCCTATTCGCGTGGTGAGGAGCGGCCAGACAGCGATGTAGATATACTTGTGATGTATGATAGAAGTAAGCCGATAGGGCTTTTCAAGATTTCAGGAATTCATCTTGATTTGGAGCGCCTTTTGGGTAAGGAGGTGGATTTGGTTGAAGAAAAGATGCTCTACCCTTGGGTGTCGGAACGTGTTAATCATGATAAAAAACTAATCTATGAGAGAGCCCATTAGAGATAAAGGACGTTTGTCGCATATTATTGATGCCATAGATACTATTTTAGAACGTACCAAGGAAATGACCTATGAGGACTTGATCGCAGATAAGATCATTTTCGGAGGTATTGTGTATTACACAATGATTATCGGTGAGGCGTCCTACAAATTGAGTCGGTTATTCAAAGATACATTTACAGATACGGATTGGGATGTCATTGCCAACATGAGGCATCATATCGTACATGGATATTATCAAGTCAATCCCACCGATATATGGTATGTTATTCAGAATGATTTACAGCCGCTCAAAGAACGAGTTGAGAAAATACTCACCGATACCAACTGGGACGAATGGGAACAGCAATAATTGTTAATTATCAATCTTCACCCGAATTCTGCCTATGAACTAACCAAAAGTTTTTAGACATACATAGCTTAGATTTAGCCTTTCCGCTCGAAGCAGAAGGGCTTTGCTTTTGATAGGATAGAGAAACCCGACCTCCGGCTGAGGGGTCGGGTAAGTCTGCTGAGTGGCTTCAGAACGGGCCGTGACCCATGCAGGAGGTTGTGCCCATAGCGGTCAGAGCCGCCGTCAGGATGCTCACAATGAGCTGGATGATTGCTTTCCAAGTTTCTTTTTTCATAGTTGTGAATGGTTATTGTTTTTTGGTTAATGTTTGAAGTTTAGTTGTCATAGGGATTAAGAAAAAGTGAAAAACAAAGAAAACATTTATTAGACAAGAGACCTCCGCGCCTAACAGCGCGCCTTGGTGCTAAAGCATCCAAGAAGGGACAAGAGACAATCTTACAATTCATAATTCATAATTCATAGTTCATTATTTTGCTGTGCAACATGGTTTTTTCGGTTTTTCTTTTCTGTTGTTTAAGTTTTCGATATGGCTGGCAGAGAGGGCAAGTTTACTTGGAATCTCTGACGGACAGATTGAAAACGTATGAGTGAAACTCATAAACAACAGAAAAGGGTTCTTGCACGCTTTAGCGGCAAGGCGCGATTGTAGTCGCGGACTTCTTGGTTTTCTTTTTGTTTTTATTGTTTTTTTCTTATTGACAACCGAAACTTTCTTATTTTCTTATTTTCTTATTTTCCAAGTGTTTTCTTATTTTCTTCTTCTCTTATTTTCTTTTTCAGGTCGGGCATTGAGCCCGACCTGAAAAATCAGTCTTCGCTGTTCTCGGGATCGTCTGGGTCAGCACCGCCGCCGCCAGTGTTGCCGCCGGGAGTGTCGGAACCGCCAGGAGTGTCGCCGGTGTTGTCGCCGGTCTGCTGGCCGTTACCACCAGTCTGCTGACCGCCGTCGGTCGTCTGGCCGCCACCGTTGCCGCCGTTGCCCTCGTTGTCCACCACTTCCTCCTCGGTGTTGTCGTCGGTGACGCGCTTCACCTCCTTGCCGTCCTTGTCGGGTGTTGTCGTCGGTGACGCGCTTCACCTCCTTGCCGTCCTTGTCGTAGCAAGTGATGGCAACCTTCAGCTGCTTGAGCTCGTTCTTGATGTCCACGCTCGGCGTGAAGACCACCTTGCGGCTGCGGATGAGGCTCTTTGCCACGTCGTTCACGTCGGCAACAGCGTTGGCGTTCATGCTGAAGCGAAGGCTGCCAAGGCCGGGGATGGCCACGCTGTGACCCTCCGTCACCCATGCCTTGATGACCTCGCCGATGGCGTCCCAGGCACCTTTGAGGGCGCCGCGCTGGATGCCGCTGCGCACGCTGGCCTCGCTGATGACCTTGTTCTCTGCGAGCTGGCTGTAGGTCTCGGGGCGCATGACGTAGAGGAGCGTTCCTGCGTCGGCCTTGTTGAACTTCACGAGCGTCTGTTGTGCTTTAATATGTATCATTTTTTCTCTGACCTGCTGTTAAGGCAATCATGCCCGACCGTTTCCAGGCTTGGGTCTGGTTTTGTTTTGAGTTTTTTGTTTCGCTTTCACCCCCTCGGATGGGGGTCGGGGCCTGTTTTCTGCTGCTCCGCCGAGCGGCATTTTCTCCTTTGCCGAGGAGTAAATCCTGCCCCGTCTGCGTGTCGTTCCGGATTGACGATGCAAAGGTACGACAGTTGCCGGAGCCATTGTCCACTTTTGTCCAGATATG
>CACZUZ010000084.1 GCA_902784465.1 uncultured Bacteroidota bacterium | reverse complement strand
CTTCCTTCAACGTGTTCCATAAAATATCTGATGGTGTGCTTAAATTAATCATATTCTTATCAATGGTGTAAAAAATGCACGCAAAGGTACATAAAAAAAGCGAATTACCCAAAATATAATTCGCTTTTATTATCGACATGTAACACCGTGCGCCCCGTGACCTCGACTTGTATCACGCCTCGCCTTTATTGAGGTTGAGTAACACGGTGCCTGACACCCCGTGACCTGACTGGATCCCCGTGACCCCAAAAAAAGAGTCGCCACGAACCTGACAACTCTTCCGATCGGGGACACCCCAATCCCCAAAAATGGAACACGTCCATTGTTCTGGTTGCAAAGATAGGCATTTTTTGCTAATCTTCCAAATTATTCAATGATTATTTTCGCTTTTTGAGTGACACCGTGCCCCTGCTTATTGTTTCACCTTCGTCATATAACGAATGCAATCCTTCTTATGGTCGTCAAAATCCGAGATTAGCCATTGGTCGTTTACCTTCTCCATCAACAGCTTGTGTTCCTCCATATCGCTGTCTTCAGCGAACGAGCCGTCCTCCCACTTCTGACGAACCAAAATAGTAGCCACAGCATGAGTATCATCAGTCTGTTGAACCCCAGCCACCTCATAGTCGGGTATCGTTCCGCCGTTGCCTGTGACAAAGTAGTACAGCCACTCATGGTCCATCGCTTCCTCTTCAGGCAGATAGTTGAACATGGTGTCGAGTGCTGCATAGAAATCTGGCGTCATATATGACTTCGCTTCCGGATTCAACTGATGGTCGGGAATATACTGACACAACTCGGCAGCTCGTTCCTGCAACTGCTGCTTCTTGTTTACACAGGCAGCTAACAACAAAGCTGCCAGAATGATTGTCACTATCTGTTTCATAATTAAATTGCTTATGAGGTTAGTCATCCCATCGATTGCAATAGGGAGTGAATATCTTTTGGGGTATCTGGAGTTCTGTGGCTATCTTACGCCAGTCTTTAATGGCGGTGCGAACCTCATCTATGATTTTGGCTGCTTCTTGGTGTTCCAGCATGTAGTTACTGCAAGCGGCGAGTAGGGTATTGACATCTGATTGCTCTGTATATGGGTCTATTAGTAGACACTGTTGCAATTTGACTCCAGGATTTATGTCGTATGCTGGTGCGAGCGTCCACCCTTTTGGGGTAAGCAGGAAACCGTGGTTGCGGAAGTGGTCGTCGGTATTGCCGAACATCACGTTGAACGCCACTCTGCGGTAGAGCTCTCTGAGGTTCTGCTGGACATCAACACAGCCCTGAAGGATGAAATCTACGATGTCCAGATAACCATTGCCAGTGCTGCTGCCAGCACCGTCGTCCAAACCCAGTAGCGACATGGCAGAAGCAAAGTGAATGCGACGGCCATCTGCCGTTCTGTCGAATCGCTCGGAAAGCAAAAGGTCGCGGTCTTTTGAAATCTTGATGGTGCGGGTCTTTGCCACGTTGATGCCAGCAGAGGCTGCCAGACGATGCGAGAAATGCTCGATGAGCTCTGTATTCTCCAAATCCTTCTTGGACGGGAACTTGGCTACATACAGTTTGCCGTCAGTATCGATGACATTGGCTTTGGGACGTGCGCCACCAAGCGATGTTCCCGGGTCAATCAGTTGTTCGAGCCAACGCTGCTCGGGCAACTCGTTACGTTCTTCGGCCGACTCGATCTCATGACAGGCATCGCAAAGGGCACGAAGACTTTCAATAGGAGGTACAAGGTACTTTGCGGAGACGTTGATGTAATCATCGGAGTCGTCACTTTTGTAGCGTATGCCACCCATGCGCGTGAAGTCCTCAATGCCTGTGAGGTAGTCGTAGTTGGTGAGCATCCGCACGGGTCTTCCCTCGGCTTGCGCCTTCAGACGTTCTCTGCGGTCGAGCAGCAAACGTCCCCAACGGTCAGGAAAGGAATCCTTGACGAAGCCAAACACGCTATCCGCACCACGAGGATGTTGCAACGAAGGGACATTCAGCAGGTCGCCACTCAGCACGATACCACCATGCTGCTTCAGCCATTCACGCGCATACTCAAAGACAAAGTGGTCCTTGCCACGAACACGTTCGTAGCCCAGGGTTCCTATTTCCTGCGGTGATGCAAGGAAATTGAAGTCTGCGTAAACCGTTATTCTTTTCATTTGACTTTGTCTTCGTCTTTCACGACTCGGCCATTGAAGCGAGCTTCATGGCTCTCGCTGTTCCATCCGCTCCTAAGCAATTCTGCATCCTGAAGTTGACGGCCGAGTGCATCGTCGGCAGCCAGTAGCGAGATGTCTTTTTCAAGATTCAGCGCAAAGAGCACTCGCGCATAGATACCCATGGAAACCGTTGGGTCGCCATGTTCCACTTTAGAGACAGTGAGGCGTGTCACCGTTGCCCTGTCTGCTACGTCTTGCATAGACAGATGCCTGCGCTTGCGTGCCAGCATAATCCGTTCGCCCATGAGCTGCAGTTGTTGAGTCAATGCTCTCGGCATCATCTTTCCAAATGTATTCTTTCCCATAATTGTATCTTATTGGGCGCAAAGATATATAAAAATGTTTAATATAACAAACAATTTTGAGAAAATCTTTATCTAAAACATCTTTTTCTGAATTTTTTCGAAATAAAAAAGAAGCAGCGTTTCCAAAATGTGGAAGCGCTGCTTTTCTTTTGCTCTTTGTCGTTTATCGCTCGAGTGGTAACCAGAGCGACATGTCGTCGATGCCGCGGTTGTCCCAGGCGTAGTAGGGGATGAGGCGAATCTTGACCTTGGTCTTGGGGG
>CACZUZ010000083.1 GCA_902784465.1 uncultured Bacteroidota bacterium | reverse complement strand
CACTTTTTTAGGTCTGTTTATGACATCTCAGCATTTCTTCCGGCATCTTGGCCACATCTCTGTCTCGCCGTAGCTGAAAGGCATTCACTGGATGCCTTTCTCAACTTCGCCAGCGATGAGGCCAATCTGCTCGGGGAAATACTAATCTGCCATAAACCCTAATGACCGATTTGGGTTGAATATATGTGATAGGTTCTATTAATGCGTTCTCAATGTCGCGTCTCTACGAGACGCAGTTCGGTTACATCTTGACTACCACCGCACTGCGCCTTACGGCTTGTACGGTGTTATTAATGGTCACACCTCTCGTATATTTGCATCGTGAAATTATAAGTATCTTTGCAAAATAAAAATGGTGAAGGCAAGGGTGTGGCGACAAGCCAATTCGCCTCAATAGCAGCAAAGCATGCCGTCTCGGAGATAAAGCAGCCACACCCTCTTCTATAAGCATCGATCAGTATCGAAGGAATGCCTGGCAGACAACGGTATATCCTGCATCCATGACGAGAGTATGCGACAGAAGAACGCCGTTCATCATTCGAACAAAAAACATTAAGACGATGCAAATTATCGGTATTGACGTGTCCAAGGACACACTGTATGTGGCACTTGCCGAGAGCAAGGACGCAAGGAATGACAAGGTTATTGCCAGCCACAAGTTCGCAAACAACGAAACGGGGTTCAAGTTGTTTGTGGACTGGATGAAGAAGAGAAAGGCGGATGCCGGAACGGTGTGCTTGATGGAGGCCACAGGGGTGTACCACGAACATCTGGCCGACTGGCTCCACAGGCATGGGGTGACGGTGGTTATCGAACTTCCCAACAAAATCAAGCACTATGCCAAATGCCTCAACGTGAAGACGAAGAACGACAAAGTTGATGCTGGGGTTATCGCAAGGTACGGGCTCCATAATGCATGGACACCATGGCATCCGATGACGGAGAATCTGTACCAGATGCGGGCTTTGCTCCGGCAGGTACAGTCGATGACCAAGGAGCGGACCCGCTGCAAAAACCAACTACATGCGCTCATGCATTCCGCCCATGCCCCTGGGACAGTGGTCGGAAACCTCATGGACATCATCGCCAACTACGACAGGCTCATAGAGAGCTATCACGACGAGGTTGTCCGTCTGGCCAAGGAGGACGAGGCTTTCTACGCAAGGGTGGAGATGGTGTGTACAATTAAGGGTGTCAGGGCAATCACCGTACTGACTGTACTCTGTGAAACTGACGGGTTCCAGCTCTGCCAATCCGCAAGACAGGCTGTCAGCTATGCAGGGCTTGATGTTTCCGAGTACCAGTCGGGGACAATCCTCAAGGACAAGAGAATCTCCAAGAAAGGGAATGCGAGAATCCGTCATGCTCTCTATCTGCCCGCCATGGTGGCTGGGACGACCGGCGGCCCTGTGTCCCTGATGAATCTATACAAGAGGGTCAAACAGAAACATCCGACTGCGAAAAAGGTGGCAATCGTCGCAGTGGAACGCAAACTGCTCATGCTCATCTATACTCTTTGGAAAAAACAAGAGCCTTTCGACCCTGAAAAAGATGGGAAACCACCCATACACAACGCTTATAGAAGTACGCAAGCTGTTGGTAGTCAGAATCAATAAGGCTCTATTCCTTGCAAATGACTTTGCAAAGATAGCAAAATTATTGAAATCCGACTGTGTTGAGACTATTTTTACCATGATTTATAACAATAGTCATGGATATAACATCTTGTTTCTAAATGTAATGAAAAACAATTTTAAAAAAAATTTGGTGGTTTATATAGTATCTTCGAGACGCTGGAAAGGAGGTTGAAAAATCAGTCAGATATATCATAAGATCCTTACTTATAATACAATCCTCACATTAACACACTCATTCAATGTACACATACCCATATCCCCGCCCTGCTGTGACAGCCGATTGTGTGGTGATAGGTCAGGAGGCCGACGGCAGACGACAAGTGTTGCTGATACGGCGTGGGCACGAACCTTACAAAGACTGCTGGGCGTTCCCCGGAGGTTTCATGGAGATGGATGAAACCTTGGAGCAGTGTGCTCTTCGTGAGTTGAAAGAAGAGACCGGACTGACCCCCACGGGCGATTTAATAGAACTGAAGAGTTTCAGCACTGTCGACCGTGATCCTCGAGGCAGAACCATCACCGTAGCATTCCTTATCGAAACACCCCTGACCGAGGCAAAAGGACAGGACGATGCCGCCGAGGCACGTTGGTTCCCCCTCGACGACCTGCCCCCCTTGGCATTCGACCACCAAGAAATATTAAAAGTGGCACTGACGAGAATACAATAAAAGGCGACCTTCTCCGTTAATGCACTACTATGACTAAAAAGAAACTCACCTTTTCCCTCGGCATCGTCCTGTTAGCCATGCTACTAGGGTTGCTTATCGGCATCATGACCGCGCCTAAGATAAAAGCAGAGCAGGACCAGTCGTATACGATGGAGAATACTCTAAGCCAAAGCATCAACATGGTTATGGCCTTGGTGGACAACTACTATGTCGACAAAGTAGATTACGACTCGCTCACCGAAGAGGTGATGCACGCCCTCCTTTCCACTCTCGACCCACACAGCACCTATCTCACACCTACCGCATTTAAGAAAGAGGCAGAGACTTTGAGCGGACAGTTTGAAGGCATCGGACTCACCCTTTTCTATATGAACGACACCGTATACGCTTCACATGTCATCCCCGGGGCTCCTGCCTCCAAAGCAGGCATCCATGTCGGCGACCGAATTATATGGGTCGACACCACCCAAGTGTCAGGAAAAGGATTTACTACCGAAAGCAGCAAAGTGGTTAGCCTTATCCGCGGACCTCGCCACAGCACTGTGAAACTCACCATCCAACGCAAA
>CACZUZ010000082.1 GCA_902784465.1 uncultured Bacteroidota bacterium | reverse complement strand
ACTTGTTCTGGCCTTGGCTGGTGAAGCTGACCAAAGGCAGACACAGCCGCCTGCTGGTCATTGCCGCGAGCGTGTGTGTCGTATGGCTTGCCTGCAAATGGGGCCTCTACCTGGCCTACGGCACCAATACTGCCTACCGTTTCTTTGCCGTCACACGCTTCGACTGCATGATGATAGGCGCCATCGGGGCCATACTCTACTTCATGAAGAGCAAGCTGTTCACCAAGTTTCTGATGAACCGCGCGCTGGGAGTCGTCTGTTTCCTGCTGCTGCTGTTCTCTCTACCTTGGGCCAATGTCATTCCCGCGCCCATAAGGCCCCAACTGATTGCCATCCTCTCGCTTGTCTGCATAGCCAGCCAGCTGGACAACCCAATAATCAACCTCGAGAACCGAGTGTGCGACTTCGTCGGCAAGATATCCTACGGCATCTATGTCATCCATCCGCTGCTGATATTCGGTCTCTCCGCGCTCTATCGCAACGCCGGCATACAACTGCCGGAAGCCGCTGCCACAATACTGATATACGTCATCATCACCGCCGCAACGGTGTTTGTCGCCTGGCTGTCCTACAAGTTCTTCGAAAGCCCGTTCCTGCGGCTGAAGAACAGGTTTGCTATCGTACAGAGCCAAAACTCCATGATGAAATAACATGCCACGATTCTCAGTCATCATACCGCTCTACAACAAAGCGCCTTACGTCGGCAAGACCGTAGAGAGCGTCCTTGGCCAGACTTTCGGCGACTATGAGTTGATAATCGTCGACAACGGGTCGAACGACGGCAGCCACGAGATTGTGGCAGCGTTCACCGACCATCGCATCACTATAGTTCGACTGGAAGAAAATGTCGGCGTCAGCAACGCCCGCAACAAAGGTGTCGCTATGGCCACCGCACCCTTCGTCACATTCCTCGATGCCGACGACTGGTGGGAACCCACTTTCCTCGAAGAGATGGCCGGACTCATTGATCGTCACCCCGACGCAGGCATCTACGGCACAGGCTATTATATCGTGAAGAACGGCAAGAAACGGCTGGCGCCGATAGGTGTTGACGAGGGGTTTGAGGAAGGCGAAATAAACTACTGCGCGGTCTATGCCAAGACGCTCTGTATGCCACTTACGAGCATAACTGTGGCAATGCCGAAGGCGGTATTCGACGAGACGGGCGGCTTCAAGCCCCACCTGAAGCTGGGCGAAGACTTCGACCTATGGGTCCGCATAGCGCTGAAACACAAAACCGTCTTCCTCAACAAGCCGCTGAGCAACTACAACCAGGATGTGGATGTCACCTATCGGGGCACCCACCACCTGCGCGACCCCAAGGAGCACATGCTGTGGAACCTCGGCTATCTGGAGCCCGAAGAGAAGACCAATGCCGACTACAAACAACTCATCGACAACCTGCGCACCTACAGCCTGATGCCCTATCTGCTCACCAAACAATACCGCAGCGCCGCCCGCCAGGAACTGGCCAAGGTGGATTGGAGCCGACAGCCGGCCAATACCGCCCGCCTTTATCGATTGCCTGTCGGGATATTGCGTCTGCGCAGATTTTCCCTTCTTACAGGTGTTAAAATAAAAAAGCTTTGCTCATGAAAATCATTATCGATCCCGAGGACGACATACAATACATGAGTTTCTACATCAAAGGGCTTGAGGAGATGTTCGGTCGTGAGAGTGTAGTGTTCAACCACAAAGCCTTCGATGAGCTGCCGTCAGAGGAACGTCATACGAGAACCATGCGTTTTATTATCAAAACCGGTTCCTCCGAGAGAAGATACACAATCGACACCAACGACAGCCACCGAGTAAACGAGGTTCTGTACCAATGGTGCGACGCCTACGGAAGCGTGAACGCCAATTTCAGCAAGACCCCCGAAGCGCTACAGAAGAAACTGATATCGCTGTGTCCGTCGTTCGCAATACAATACACGCACCCTATCCATGCTATTGTTCCGACTCTCAACGGACTGCTACACACACAACGCAACAAACGGAAATACCTCGGCTGTTGGAAACGGACCATGCAACGTCCACGGTTGGAGGCATACACCATGCAAGAGCCACGCGAAGGCTATGTCTTCCATCTCTCAACATTGTGGCAGAGTGACGAATGGAATCGGAATGACGAGGGTGTGAACTTACGACGTGCATTGTTTATCAGAGCCTGCAAAGCATTGGGTGCGGAGATGACTTTTGAGGGAGGTTTAGTGACATCAAGAACCGGTGACAGCATCGCCCAGTTCACTGACTGTCTGAGCAAAAGGTTGCCTGCCGACGAGTGTCTGCAGAAGACAAAGGAGTCGACGTTTGTGTTCAACACCCCCGCCTACTGGAACTGCCATGGGTGGAAACTGGGCGAATACATGGCATTGGGGAAAGCCATCCTGAGCACCCCATTGAGCAACGACCTTCCGTCGCCGCTTGTGGAAGGCGAGCATATACACTATGTGGATGTAACCTCGCCGACGGCGTTGGACGATGCCATCAGGCTGCTGCTCAACGACAAGGCACTCTATACCCACATCGACTCCGCAGTCGTTTCTGTGGACAGCCTCGTCACCGACCTCAAAGCACACCCGAAACGCTATGTTCACTTCTCACTTTTCGGCGGAAGAGAAAAAAAGCAAAAAAAATAACGAAAAACGTCACTTTTCCGTCTAAGCCCTTATAGTACGGGGATTGCGGCCATTTGTTTCACAAAAATCAGGTGTGGAACAAAAGGAGCGTTTCCCCTTTAAAATCGGCATGTTTGCTGTTGAAAAAGTGCGTAACTCGTTGATTCTCAATTGTTTCAGCGTAAGTCGTTGAGAATGAGCACTCCCAAAATCTCCTAATGATTAGTGAAAAAAAAATAAATTTGCATATATCAAAAAAAAGTTGTACCTTTGCACCCAAATTTGTGTGTTTATGAATTTTTTAGAGATTATTACCAAACTATTCGGCAACAAGGCCCAGAAAGATATGAAGGCCATTCAGCCGATAGTAGA
>CACZUZ010000081.1 GCA_902784465.1 uncultured Bacteroidota bacterium | reverse complement strand
CTGGTATGCCGTCGGCTCTGCCGACACCCCTGCGGGGCTTCTTCTTTCTCCCTTCTACGATTCCTCTATAATCCTTGTCGGCCGAGCCGACGGCACACCATGGCGATGTTTCAACATGGGATAATGCCATTGGAGTGTAAAAAAAACATAAAAAATGTTAAAAAATGATACAAAAACGGCACTTCCTCGTCATATATATAGGAAGTCCCCAATAAGGCCCTCATGAAAACGGATAAATAATCATTTAACACCACAACAATGACAAAGAAAGTCCTCTCTTTTGCGCTCCTCGCCCTGATGGCAATCACCGCCAACTCTCAACATTTCGACTGGGTGAAATCCTACTTCGGCCCCGATTACGAGGACGGGGCCGCTGCCAACGAGATATTCGGCTCGGCTATAGACAGCGAGGGCAACATCTATATTCTCGGCCAGTTCATAGGCAACGCGCGATGGGACGACGATACAAGCATACTGCCATTCTCAGCACACCGCAACCGTAGCGCCGTCGTCGCCAAGTTCTCTCCCGATGGCCAATTGGTGTGGCACAAGGAGTTCTATTCCAGCTATACCGACTTTGTGGTCTATACCATGCGGATGGTGGGCGACACCGCACTTATGCTGTTTGCCGAGTTTAGGTTCCCCTTCAATTGGGGAAGCAGCTGGCACGACAAGAACGAGGTATACTATATGGACACCCTGTTGACCACCCCCGATAGGTTCCCGGAGTCGCCCGACAGCCTCAAGTCACCAGCCCTCTACTATGCCTTTATCACTATAGGGCTTGAAAGCGGAAATCTCATCGAAGAGCATTTCTGGATACCATCCTTCGTCAAAAACGATGGCTCGTTGTTGAGAGATGAATACTCCGGCTACTTGATTACAAATGTAGGTGAGAGGGTCTCCTTCAATGTCGACAGCGAAGGAAACATCATATTGGCACGCCAGACAAATGATTATTATGGAGTTATATGCGACACCTGTCCTGATGGGCTCCAGGTCTGGTCGCCCCGGGAGGGCAACATCAGCACAATGCGTCTGCTTGTAGACGGAGCCACAAAGCAGCTTGATGTCCCCTTGGAACCCTCCAGCAAGTGGAACTGGCAAATCATAAAACTGTCGCCCCATATGGATAGCGTGATAGCGAGCACCTATCTTTTCGACTCCACTTGGCGTTATTCTTATAATGACAATATAAGTATGCATTTGAATTCTATCGATGTCGATGCCAACGACAATATTTATATGCTTATAGACCGTACACAAGATCCTCTCGATAGATGGCCGGTAAAGAACTCCGACACACTGGCTATGGAGTGGTACTCGTGCATGATACGATATGACTCGGAACTGACGCCGACGGGGATTGTGCAGGTGACTGCAACTTATACTCCAGAAGGAAACTGTGCGGGATATGTAAGACTCCTTGGCACATATTATGACAGCGTGACAAACACTCTGTTTGTGAACGGAATGTCGGGAAGGGATCCGCAATACACCACGCTGAACTACAGGGGCGACACATTGAACCTTAAGAACAACGCCTGCTGGCTGCGGCTTGACGCCGACGACCTGAGTCTTGTCTCCTACGGCAAAGCCCGCTCAACAGGCACAGAGCCTTGGGAAAGGACATTTCTGTACTCCGACAAATATGGGTGGTCCCACAACGGCTCCTTCGCTGTGGGAGGCAACAGCGTCTTCTGCCAAGTGCTGTACCAATGCAACATACTCTTCCACAACACCCAGGTCGACAGTCCCTACGGTATGGGGCTGATGGTGTGGGACTACGACGGTCACGAACTCGAATACATCGACTACAACTCGCCCGGCAAAACCAACGAACAAGGCTATATATTCCTTAAGGACAGCTCGCTATGGCTTACCGGCACCCTTACCGCAAACGCCGCCTTCGGCAACCACAATGTCAACGCCGCATGGAACAGCCACGCCTACATCGCCCGCTACACCGACACCGCCTTCCTGACACCCTATGTCTATGACTCCACAGGTCACGGTGGCGGCATCGGCATAACGCTTGTGGAAGGAGGAAACGCCTTCGTCGCCTACCCCAACCCTTTCCGGCAGAAGGTGACAATACAAGTGGAAGGTGGTGAGTTGAAAGTCGAAAGAGGGGCCGCCACAGCTTGGCTGACCGATATGTCCGGCCGCAGCGAAGAAGTCCGCCTCACCGCCGACGGCCCCAACCGCTACTCTCTCGACCTCACCTCACGCCCACAAGCCACCTACCTCCTCACCCTCACCACCGCCGACGGCCGCCAACACACCGTCCGCCTGCTGAAGCAGACAGATGTGTTCGGGAACTGAATATGAACCGGATGGTAACCAGTACCAAACCGAAACCGAACCGAAACTCTGACGGAGTCATCCGTTCTTGAGTACGGACTTACCTACTACCTGCATTGACGCCAAACACACTTTCAAAAGCCCAAAACATAAATAATGCAAAAAAAAATGATAAAAAAACGACGCTTCCTCGTCATATATATAGAAGCCCAAGAGAGGCTTGGTTAGGAAAACCGGTTTATAAAACCACAAAAATAACACAACTATGGCAAGAAAGACCCTCATCTTTGCGTTCCTCGCGCTGCTGGCAATCGCCGCCCACGCCCAGCAGTTTGAATGGGCAGAGAGTTACTATGGCTATGGCGATGAATACGTAAACATTCCTCGAGGGCTGGTGGCCGACAGCGAGGGCAACACCTACCGCCTGATGCAGGTGAGCAGAGGTGGCACGCTGGACGGCGTCGATCCCTTCGAGGGCATCACCAACTACAACTACAGCATGCTGCTGGTCAAGATGTCCCCCAACGGGCAGCACCTGTGGCACCGCATCATCAACCCTTGGGAGAGGGGTGTCGACACCATCGGTTATGGTACACCGCAGGTGCAGACGAAGCTCTACTACCTGGACACATTGCTGACCACCAGCGAGACGCTGATGTCCACCGACAGTATCAATTTCTGGCATGTAACAGCCTTCATCACCATGGGGCTGGACGGCACTCTGCTGGAACACCATTTCCTGCAGGTCACCTACCTCGACAGCCTGGGGCAGCCAGTAACACGTGGGCAAAAAGTGTATGGCAACAACCTTACTGCCCAACACTTCGACGTTGACAGCCGCGGGAATATCTATATCGTCCGTCATACACAAGACGATGCATTTTCGGGACTTGACCCTATGTACTTTTACGATGGGGCGCTGAGCGGCTACCGCTTTATGGTAGACGGCACGCAGTTTCTTACCCATATCCCGCCTTACCCGACGGGCTGGTGGAACCAGCAGGTGCTGAAGTTCTCGCCGCATTTCGACAGCCTGATTGACGCCACCTACATTGCCGGCGATGCGCCGTGGGTCGACCCCATCAACACCCCCTGGATGGACATCAAGTCGTTCGACATCCACGAAGACGACCAGTTGTACTTCACCTTCAATATAAAAGTAGAACACGACAGCATACCCATTGCACGATCGAACGGGCTGGCTCTGCAGGTGGACACACTCTCGCTGGCTTGGGGTACCGACTGTATGCTCCGCCTTGACACCGGCCTGAATGCCAACCTGCTGATGCAGTTCAATTGTGTGCCTTACGATGGAGGCTATCCTTCGGTGGGACTCAGCGCCACCTGCGTCGACACCGCCACAGAATCGCTCTTCGTACTTGGCGTTGCGGGAACGGATGGATTCATCGGCAACGACAATCCACACCAGATCGTCTACCGTGGCGACACGCTGGACAACCGTAATGATGCTTTTTGGCTCCGCGTGGGAATCGACGACGGACGCTACCTCTCCTATGGGCGTATGCACTCGAGTTGGGGCGCCTCCAAAGGTGGCTTGAGCATCGCTGCGCGCAACAACCGGGTGTTCGCACAAGTAGCCTACAGTGGCAGCGTCACGAGGTGGCCATATACTCCTTCCACTGCACCCATTCTGACAGCAAGGCCGGACACCTGCTGCTGACGGACACGGCGGTATTCGTCACCGGCAACAGCTTCAGCAGCCCCACCACCTTCGGCGACATATTCTGTGGCAATGGACAGTACATCGCCAAACTCGTCGACACCTCGATGCGTTCGCCCTACGTCTATCCCGACCTTCATGCCGACCAGACAATCATCTGGCCGGGTGGCAACACCCTGCGCATCTCTAATCCCGGCAGCAATCCGTATCTGCAGCTCAATGCCAGCGCCAGCAGCGGCATGCCGGTAGCCTACATCATCTCCGACCCCTCGATGGCCATGGTTATTTCAACAGGCGGTGGTGGCGGTTTTGAAATATTGGCATTGTGCTCGCAAGGAGTCTGCCAAGTAACTGCCAGCCAACCAGGCACCAGCTACTGGAACCCCGCCTCGCTCACCAAGACCCTCGTTATCGGCAACGTGCCCACACCGCCTGTAGACATCGACGAGGTGTCAGTACCGGAAGTATACGTCTTTCCCAACCCTACCAATGGCAAAGTGACCATCTCCACACATGAGAGCATTGTATCCGCCTTCCTCACCGACCTCTCCGGCCGCCGCGAAGAAGTCCGCCTCACACCCGACGGCCCCAAACAGTACTCGTTGGA
>CACZUZ010000080.1 GCA_902784465.1 uncultured Bacteroidota bacterium | reverse complement strand
TAGTGCAGAAACTGCAGTATTGCTCTTGATATATCCATATCTTTACGTTCTTTAATCGGTGCAAAGATACGGATATTTTTTTAATTATCGGCTCATTCTGAGCTAAAAATTACATTTCGTGGAATCATTTTTGAGCCGATACCAGGAATTGTTACATCATCCATCAGCCATCAGACATCGTCAGTCCCCGCTCGGCTCTGCCATAAACGTGTAGATAGGGGGCATTATAACAGACTGATGAGGCATAAGTACCTCAAAATGCGTCCTTTAAAGAAAATTTTCTTCCGAATTGGAGCATAAATAAAATAATTTTTGTATCTTTGCACCGAATCTTTAACTACTGCCGATAATAATAATATTAACAATAACTAACCAAAACGACTATACAATGAGAAAAAAGACTAAGAACAGGCACGGAGGCTTCGGGCTGCAAGTGCTATTGCTCATGCTCGTGATGCTCGTGGGGATGCTCGTGCCCCAGGGCGCATGGGCTGAAGACTATGTCGGCAACCGCAGTAAGTACAAGGTATGGATTGAGGGCATGAACGTCATCAAGGCCGAACTGCCCTGTTACGACCAATCCGGCTCTGATACCTGGCAGACCGACGGATGGCTCTACTACCACATCGACGGACAAGCCCAGTCAACCCGAGTGGCGGTCATCAACTGGTGGGTCAACGAGACCAACATTTCCAGCAATCGCACCTTTGTTTACGTCAAAATGGAAAGTGCGTGCCCGGGAAAAGTGATACTGGACAGGCCCACCGAAAAGAAAACGGTAATCACGCCTGGACAATGGACCGTATTCATCTATCGCGAAGAGGGTACCGAACACATGGTGGCCCACATCGAGTGGACAGTGCCGCGTGAGTTGCGCGGCAAGCGCCTCCACATGACCTGGCACAGCCACCGCGTGGGCAATGATGCCTATTCGAGCGGAGCCGACATCGACATTGACGAAACCGTCATTGACGTTCCATCGGCACCCGAGGTGGTGAACCCCGATGTGACAGAGCCTACGATTCCTACGGAACTTGAAAACGCAGGCTCCATCATGATTCCGTGGATGATCAGCACCAACAAGATCGACAAGGCGCAGGCTTTCTACACCACTGCCGACGGCACCGAGCACACCCAAGACCTCTCTACCGACAACCCCTATGGCTTTGTGTATGTGCCTTCGTCGCAGAAGGTGACCAACTTCTACGTGAAAGCGGGCTACACCGACAGCGAGAACGAGAAACTGACGGATCTCAAGAGCAACGTTATCAAGCAGGTTCCCATGATTCATGCGCCCATCCGCTTCAACGCACAGCCCGTGTACGACCTGAAGGGGTCGGTGATGCTCACCTGGGACGTGGAGGACAACGACTACCCTGACCTGCTTGAGGGTGACATGTTCCAGATACAGCGCTCGCTCACCGGTCGCTTGGAGGACTTCAAGGACCTCATCACCGAGCCTTTCGATCCGAAGAAAAAGAATTACTCCTTCAAGGACTCCACCCTCATTGCCGACCTCTCGGCAGAGCAAGTGGATGCCGAGCTGGGCATTCCTATTGTTCGTTACCGCATTCGCCGGGCAGCCACCGCCGTGTGGGGATGGACCTACAACCCCACCGTGGCCTACGAACAGCCCAACTTCTCCAGCCTACACCTGCTCAAAGCCAAGAACCTGCGCTCGGAGTGGCTCAACCAGGATGAGTTCACCGTGAAGCTCGACTGGGACTACGAAGAAAGTACTCCCACGGGTTATGCGGATGAAAGGAACAGGGCGTACGTTTGGGACGACCGTGCCGAAATGTCGGTGTGCATGAAGATTTACAACCGCTACGGCGTTGTTATAGATAGCGTGGTGCAGGTGCTCAATGCCGAGCAGCGTGCAGCCCACACGCTGACCATGACACTGCCCCGCCCCTGTGTCTTCTACGAGTTTGAGGTGAGGGTGGATGCCAAAACCTCGCCCATCGGCAATGCCACGGGCAACCTCTACTTCAAGATTCGAAGCAGAGAAGACTTTAATGAGTTTGCCCGCCGCGTCAATGCGGGCGAAACCAAGCTCAACGCCATCCTGCTGGCGCCTACCAGCCCGACAGACAACACCGTCATAGGAAGTAATTCGAACAATCCATATTGCGGAATATTCGAGGGCAATGGAGAATTCACCTCGTGGAAGATTGATGGAAACAATCAGGTTGTGGCACCCTTCCGCTATACCGGTGACGGAGCCGTGCTGCGCAACATCAGAATAAGAATGTATATCAATACCAGTCAAAAGTTTGCCAGCACCATCGTAGGTCAACACCTCAATGGTGTGTGCATGCTTGAGCATTGTGAGACCGACGGCGAAATCACCTCCTCCGTCAATGGAGACGGCTCGCATGGCGGCATTGTCGGACTATTGAACGGAGGGGTCCTGCTCATCGACAAATGCTCAACAAGTGTAACGGTTGAAGGGACTTCCACCACCAACTGCGGCGGTTTTGTGGGCTGGAGGGGCGCAAACGCGTTCTGTCACATCACGAACAGCGAATCATATACGAAATCCGACAACCAGACGGGATGTGCCACGTTTATGAGATCTGCACCCGCCAAAAGCGACATCTGGGCACTCCTCACCAACTGCTACTACTACCAAAAAACATACGGTGAGGTGCAAGGCAGAAACTGTAATGAAATCGATTATAATGACAGGCCAAAACAATATGGCTGGATTGGTACATACTTTGGTACCCACGCTTACTATGACTTTCTGGAATTTGTCACCCCGCCTGCCACCACCATCGACATCGACTCCAAGCCCGACAGAACCATTGAACAACCCACCTTCACTGCCACGGCAGGAAGTCGGTTTGATGGTACATCCTCTTTCAGACCAGTCAACCTATTCGACAACAACCAGAATTCAGAGTGGTATGCAGGCGAAAGTTACAAGGAGGACGGACTTTGGTACGTGGAGTTCAAGGCCGACAGAGACTTCGTGCCCAGCAATGTCAGAATGACTTCCTATTATGATAATATGAAAGATTTTCCAAAAACATGGAAAATGAAAGCCAAGCTGCAGGAAAGCGACGAGTGGACAATAATCTTAGAGAAGAGTCTCGACACAGCAACGACATCGCCGACATACACCGTCTTCGACTATCCCACCTTTGCCACAAGCCATTATCGCTTCTTCCGCTTTGAGGTGACGGAGACCTTTGGAGACAACATCGACATGACGGAACTCGCCCTCACCACCTTCAGCCGTGGCAACTACTACTTTGAGACCGCAGGCACCATCCTGCCCACGCTCAACTGGACCGAACAGCAGCAGAGCGTGCAGTTGCAATGGGAGACTGACGGACTGCCCATCGACTACTTCGAGGTGCAGCGCCGCACCAAGGGCAGCGACGAGGACTGGCAGACAATCGCTCCCAACATCAGCGACACGGAGTATGAGGATAAGACCACCTCGCCCGTCTATACCTATTATTATAGGGTGCGCTCGGTGAACGACTGCGAGGGACTGTCCTACAACTATACTGAGGAAGTGGAAGGCCACTGCGTACAGACAGGTATGGTCGATGGCTATGTGCGCTTCCCCGACGGAACGGGCAT
>CACZUZ010000079.1 GCA_902784465.1 uncultured Bacteroidota bacterium | reverse complement strand
GAAATGGTCTTGAGCGATGATTAATCGATAGACAGGTTCATATTCCTCGAACGTCAATTCCTTTTTGATGCCAGAAGCCATATTGAAGGCCTCTGCATAGATAGGATCGTCATCCTCGAAGCTACCCCTCATCAAATAGAGGTTTTCCAGGGCTTCATCCAAGAACATACCCTCGGCACCCGTTCCATACACCCAATCCGTAATCTGATCCAACGTCAGCTTCCAGCTGGCGCATACCTTGGGTTGGGGATGGGATTCTGTAAGATCTAGGGACTTCAGCGTCAAGGCTTGCTGATGGGCTGCCGTATAGAACAGATGGTCGCTTTTGTCGAATAAGACGTTGACCACGCTGTCGGTTTCGGCTTCATACGGCGTCAGTTTCTGTTTTGCATGGTTGTAGAATTGCATCTGTCCGTGATTGATAATCACGAGGTCGACACGAGGTGCGGTACGCTCACAGCTCATGACGCCCAGTGCCAATGCTGCAATGAGAAAGTAAAATGTTTTTTTCATAGTGGTCGATTATTTAATGTAGAACTGATTGTTTGACTTGGAAGTCGCCGCAATGGGCGATAATCTCGACATGGCCGTCGGGATAGATCCGTTTGATGCAATGGGTGCGGTAATGCCAGTTGGCATCATAATCGGGGTCATCAGGCGAAAGTGGCTCTTCACCGACATAGACCAGCGAGCCGTCATCAAGCCATTTCGCGTTAAATCCCGTGCAGTCGGTATCCTCAAGCGGCATCTGGAAAGTGCCGTCGTAGCTGGAGACAGCCAAGATGCCGTGCGGGTAGTCGCCCCACTCCAAGATGGCCATATAAAGCACCTTCGAGTTGTCGGGGGCCGACGAGATGTAGCTGAATTCACGATCCGAAGCATATTCGGGGTCAGACACATATTGGCTGAAATCAATCTTATTGGTCAAGCACACAGGGTCGCCGTCCTTAAACCAATATTGTCCATTCTCGTCATGAAGGAATTCCGCAAACTCATCGGCGGTGCTCACATATTGGTAGTTTTCCCCCATCTCTTCCTGGTCATCAGAGATATAGACGGGTTCTGTCTCTTGCCAAGTCTCATAGTCCCAGTCGGTGATTTGTCCGTTGTCCATGTTATACAGCTTTTGTTCCCTAAAATCATAGCCATCCCAACTGAAATCGTGATGCAGCCCTAGCATGCGACGACTGGCATAATACTCCAACGGTGAGACTGTGCCATAGGTCTCGGTGACGCATTTCTCGTATTCTACGCCCCAGTCGGCCAAGAGCTCGGGTTGGGGGTTAGTTTCCGTCAGGTTGACGCGTTTCAGCACAATGCCCTTTCCGGCAGGCACGCAGTAATACAGGCAATCGTCTGGGGTGAAGACGCAATTCACCACACTGTCGGTTTCGGCAACATAGGGAATCGAAGTGGCCGTCTTTGTGTCGTAGAAATGTAACTTGCCGTTGTCGAGCATGACCATGTCGCACTGCGAGAGGTCGACAGGTTGTGCGGCAACAGAATCCCCGTACACATTCACATTGACGGAGACTTCCACGCTATCGACATTGGTCGTTACGCTGTTCGGGTCAGGTTTGATGGTAATGTTGCAGCCGACGAGACCCGTTGCCAGCATGACAAGCAGAAAATAGAGGTGTCTTTTCATCTTGTTATGAGTTTCGATGATTATCCCGAATGTGATTATTTCTCCAAATGCATACGAATCCTCGAGGCGAGGATGTCGACCACCACGGGGCTGGAGCCACGCGGCAGGATAATGTCGGCGGTGCGCTTGGTGGGTTCGATGAACTGCTGGTGCATAGGTTTCACAAAGGTCTGGTAGTGTCGCAGCACATCCTCCCAGGTACGGCCACGCTCGGCGATGTCGCGGCGGATGATACGCATCAGGCGCTCGTCACCGTCGGTGTCGACAAACACCTTGATGTCCATGCGCTTGCGCAGTTCCTCGTTGACCAGCACCATGATGCCCTCAACGATGATGACCTCGGTGGGATGCACATAGATGACCTCCTGCGAACGGGCGCAGGTGACATAGGTATAGATGGGCATGGGGATGGTCTCGCCGTTTTTGAGGCGGTCGAGATGGTCGATGAGCAGGTCCCACTCGATGGCATCGGGATGGTCGAAGTTGATCTGCTTCTTCTGCTCCGGCGTCTTATCACCGTTGTCATAGTAATAAGCATCCTGCGAAATGACTGATACAGAGTTTTCTGGCAGCTGGCTGACCAGCTCCTTGACGACGGTGGTCTTCCCTGAGCCCGAGCCGCCTGCGATTCCAATAACTAACATAATCTTGAGTTTTAGATGGCACAAAGATAAGGGTTTTGTTGAATTGTTGACCGTTGAACTGTTTTATTGTTGAATCTTTTCTGTAATTTTGCACCATAATTCAAAACCATTAAGATGAGAACAAGACACATATTTGCAGGCTTTCTCTTGCTGGCCGCTGCCTTAGGGCTGTGCAGCTGTGGCCCAAAACTGCCCGAACTCCCCGTCGAAAACGTCAAGCCTTATTTTGCCGATGCCGCCAAGACCAAGGCCATTGACACGGCATTCTATGAAGTCAAGGATGCCCAAGGCAAGAAACTGGGCACGGTGTTGTATTCCTCGCCCTATTCCGACAACGTGAAAGGCTTCAACGGCCCCACTCCTTTATTAATCGCCTTGGATGCCGACGGTCGCATCAAGAATGTGGTGCTGTTGGACAACGAAGAGACGCCTCGTTTCGCTGAACGTGTCGTCGAAGGCGGCCTCTATGAAGCCTGGAACGGTCTCACCGTCGACGAAGCCCTCAACAAGGAAGTGGATGCCGTCAGTGGCGCCACCTACACCTCCACTGGAGTGAAAAACAGCCTTGTCGCAAGACTGCAAGCCTACCAGAAACAGGTGAAATAATGAAATTGTAGAGACGTGCCATGGCGCGTCTCTACAATTTTGGTATGGTATTTGTAATTCATTGGTCAACATCAAAATGATATTGACTATGAAAAAGACCATGTTAGCGCTGTGCCTCCTCTTCGTGTTGTCGATGACGGCCGAGGCACAAATCCGCCCACCTCATCACCGCTATCGCCACCACCCCAGAAGAACGGTGGTGGAACCTCGTGAAACTCGTGCGCCTCGCCTCTATAATCCCGTCGGAGAGTTCCGTTTCCATGTGTATGGCGAATTGGGCGACGACGACTTGGGTGCCATCATCATGCACGAAATCCCCTACCACTTCAGCGTAGGCGGCATGGCCGAGTACCAATTAGGCTACCTCACCAACATCGGTGTAGGCGCAGAATACTATGCCACCTACGGCGAGCACTGCGACCTGTTCTACAATATGCAGGAGACCTACCTCCAAACGGTGCCCATCTATGCCAACCTGAAACTCCAATTGCCCAACTCGCCCATCAGCCCCTTCATCGAAGGACGCATCGGCTATTCGCTGCCTTTGGGCAGGGTGACCTGCAACGACCCCGAAGGCGTTTATCACTACCAATCCATGGGATTGTACACGGGTGGTGCCATCGGTCTCAAAATCTACCGCACCTACCTCAGTTTCGGCATGTCGACCATCGACGTAATAGATGCCGACCTCGGTATCAACAGTCCAAGAATGGACGTCATCACCGACTACTACGTGAGGCTGTCGGTCGCAT
>CACZUZ010000078.1 GCA_902784465.1 uncultured Bacteroidota bacterium | reverse complement strand
AAAAAGGTTACCTTTTTTGCCAGGAAAGTTAACCTTTTCTGCCAGAAAAGTTAACCTTTTTGATCAGGCCGTGTTTTTGTTCAATCCGGGACCCAATGGCTAACCGCCTTGGCGCACGCGCGGGAAACTCCCCCTAAAGGGGGTTGGGGGGTCTATTTCACCTTCTTCTTCCCGCCCTCAATGTAGATTCCGGACTTAAATGAAGAATTAAGAATGAAGAATGAAGAATTTGCTTCCGCACTGATTTTCCTGCCACTCAAGTCGTAGATGGAATTATCATTTGTCATTTGTCCTTTATCATTTAGACGCTTTGCGTCGCCGATGCCAGTCGCCTCATCCCTGCCCTCGTATTCCTGCCAGTTGTTATTGCCAACATGATGTAGTGGTTTCCAGCCTCTGGCCTTCGCTGCTGCTACTTGCGATTTGGTTATCACATTCTGCTCGTCCTGATCGTTGATGACGCGGAAGCCGTAGATGCTCCCTTCTCCTATTGTATGCATACTCTCCAGCAGAGCATCCATTGCCTCGCCTTTTATCTGGTTATTATAACAATTCAGGTTTATTAGCGAGGGGTTCCCCGACATATCGAGTGAGGTCAATTTGTTACGATAGCAGTGCAAATGATATAATGCGGTAACCCCCGACACATCAAGCTCCGTCAGTTGGTTGTCGTTGCAAGTCAGACACCACAATTCCTTGTTGTTCGATACGTTTAGTTTTGTCAGGTTATTATACTGGCAGTACAATTGGTCCAGACGCTCGTTCGTTGACAAATCAAGTTCGTTCAGTTGATTCTTCGAGCAGTAAAGAGTAAAGAGTTTGGTGCAACCTGTCAAGTCAAGCTCCACCAATTGATTGTTATAACATTGCAGAGATATCATCGCAGAACATCCTGTCACGTCGAGAGAGTTCAGTTGGTTGTTGTTGCATGTGAGGTATTTCAATGCCGTATGCTGCGATACGTCGAGTGTGGTTAGTCGGTTTTCAATGCACGACAATTTCTCCAGATTCATGTTCTTCGACACGTCGAGTTCCTCAAGCGGATTGTTGCTGCATTCTATTTCAGTAAGCAAAGTGTTCTGCGACAAATCAAGTTCCGCCAACTGGTTGCCAAAACATATCAGGGTTGTCAGGGATGTGTTCTGCGACAAATCAAGAGTCGTCAGCCCATTGCCTCTGCAATCCAGATAAGTTAGCTCCGTATTCTTAGAGACATCAAGCTCCTGTATCTTGCACCATCCGACATCCAAATGTTTCATTTTTGGGAAAGGGGACAAATCTATCTCCGTAATGTCACTATTGCCATAAATATCCAGCCAACTTAGCTCCGTGAAGAACTCTAATCCCTTCATGCTTTGGATTCTTCTGGAACCTATATCCAATTTCGTGATGCGGGCAATCTCGCCTTTTGTCAGCACCTTGTCCCTGCCAAAAGCGTTAGCAAGCACCCAGGCGCGGAAGTTCTCATCGGGGAACGTCGTCTCGTTGATTGCTATATCATTTATTGAATCTTTGCCTTCATATTCCTCCCAGCCGTAGCCATCATAATGCTTCGGAATCCAGCCTTTGGCCTTTGCTGCAGCCGCTTGGTCATTTGTCATCACGTTCCCTTCATTCTCGATATGGATGACATCCAGAGTTCCATTGCTTCCGGCTGGCAGGCTCGCCACCAGCGCATCCATGGCTTCGCCTTTAATCTGATTCTGATAGCATTTCAATACTGTCAGAGCTGTATTCTCCGACACATCTAATGCCTTCAGCTGATTGTGGTAGCAGTGCAATGCTGTCAGATTGGTATTCTTCGACACATCTAATGCCTTCAGCTGATTCCATTCGCAGTGCAGCATTGTCAGCGCGGTGAAGTATCCTATGCCTGTCAGGCTCTGGATGCTTTTGTAACTCACTCTGATAGTTGTCACCCCGGCTATCTCCTCCTCGGTCAGCACACCATCGGAGCCATAGGACTGTTTGAGCACCCAATTACGGAAGTTCGCATCGGGGAAGTTCGTCGCGTTAATCTCCACGTCAGCCCAGACCATTGTCGTTGTGAGCAGGGCGAAAAGCGAAAGAAGCAGTTTATGTTTCATTTTTGCCAATATTTATTGTTAAAAGACATATTTCGCCCACAAATTTACACATTATATTTATAATATAGCACGATTCCGACACAAAAACAAAGGAACATCGGAAAAATCCCCATCCCTCGCCTCAGAAAAACCAATGAGCGGACAGCCCCGACACTCCGTCGGTCTATCCGCTCATGTGTTATACCTTATATTATATATACTCCGCCGCCAATGCGTCTTGCTACTCAGGGGTTAATTCGTTGGGGCTACTTCTTGTATTTTTTGCTGAACAGGTCGGAGTGCGTTCCCGTATTGAGCATGACGAGGATAAGTTCCTGGTCGTGCTGCTCCCAAATGAGGAGCCAGTCGGGTTGGATGTGGCACTCCCACTGACCCTTGCGGTCGCCGTGCAGCACATGTGGAAGGTACTCGGCGGGCAGCTTGCCATCGGTGGAGAGAATGCGGATGGCTGTTTTGAGCAATTCCATGTCATAGCCGCGACGCTGGCAAAGCTTCATCTGGTGCTTGAATTCGCCCGTGAACTTAATTCTGTACATGGCTATTTCTCCTCTAAACACTGTCTGAACAAATCGTCCACATCCTTAGCTTCATATACGCGCCCCTCGTCAAGGTCGCGGAGCGAAAGTTCGTAGGCCGAGTAGAGCTTGCGGCGACGGGGAACGGTAATCTTGCCCACTCCCTTGAGCAGACTGATGGCCTTCTTGATGTCCTTGAGCATCGACATGTCGTCGATGTTAACCAGTATCTGGCCCTCTGCTGGAATTGTTGCTGCGTTTGCCATAATCTTCATCTTTATTAGTTTCGTATATGAGTTACTTAGAATATCTTTTCGCCTACAAAGGTACAAATAAGCGAGCACAATACAAAAGGAAAACGAGTTTTTCTTTTTATTGTCGAGCGCAAAAGTAGCTCGACGAAGTCAAGTTACACATTATTATTTATATTACCGCACGATTGGAGCGATAAATATACAAAAAGTGTGTTTCAGAAGAGATGGGCGGGGATGCGCTGTTTGGCATTCTCGAAGTCCTCGACGGTATCGAGCTCGCAAGAGAAGAGGTCTGTGACATCGAGGACTGAGAACCGAAGGTCGGCGGCCGTAGGGGAAGTCAAGGTGCTACCCTTGGCAATGAGACGTAGGAATGCGAGTTCATAGAAAGTGTTCTCGAGATGCTCCTCGTTCATCATGACCTCCAACTCCTTATAGAGGGCGGTGGTATAGGCACCCCCCATGCGCTCTATGCCGAGACTCTCGCCAGCTGCCAAAGCGGGGTCGCAGGTCTTGCTAATCTCCGTGATGACACCTTTCTCATCCATCACGACCTTCATTTCCTCCTCGCCCAACTCGTGACGAATCAGCGTAAGCACATTCTCGTGCTTGTCCTTCAGGACACGCTCCACTATCTGTGCATCATAGAGGAGGTCGCTGTCGAGCAGCAACACCTCTTCGCCCTCTGCCTCTGGGCGTGCCAGCCATAGGGAATAGATATTGTTGGTCGTCTCGTAGTCTTTGTTGTAAATGAAGCGGACGTGGATGGAGTCGCCGTAGGTCTGACGAACGAAGTCCTCTATCTTCTCATGCAGGTAT
>CACZUZ010000077.1 GCA_902784465.1 uncultured Bacteroidota bacterium | reverse complement strand
GGCGGCATCGCTCTTTGTTGTCATCTTGCAGGCTGCTCGATTGAGGGAGCTGAGAGGAGAGAACGAGAGTTTGCGTCGCCGCTTTCTGATGCAGGAAGAGAATGCCTCCCTTTTATCGGGTGAGCAAAATATTAATTTCTATGACAAGGGAGGTCGCCTGGCGTTCACAACGCGCAGCAGCAATGTGATTTACATCGAGGCTGCCGACAACTATGCCAACATCCATTACCTGAATGAAGGCAAGGAGGATACGTTCATATTGCACAGCTCATTGAAAGATATGGAACGGGACTATGCGGAGTACGGGCTACTGCGATGCCAAAGGGGTTATATGGTTAATGTGTTTAACGTCAAGCTGATGAAGAAAGACAAGACGGGTTTCCAATTGGAATTGAACCAACTGTCGAGAACTATCCCTGTCTCGAAACACTATGCTGCAGCCTTGCTTGAGCATTTTGCCAACAGGCAGGCTGGCGTGTTATAACCCTTTGGGAGAGAATTCGATGATGGCAAACTGCTCGTCGAAGCAGATGTCCTTGAGGTCAATATGGTCGAAGAGGGATCCTGCTTGGGCGTTCTTGCTGAGACAAAGTTTGATACGGTTGTTTTCGAGCGCTTCAATCATATCGCCGCCAGGCTGGCTTTGAGCGTGGTTGAGAGCCATCCGGACCATGTAGTCGATACCGGCTCCTCCAGCATAGGACAGTATAATGTCGCCATTTTCAATGCCTTCAATGGTTAGGTCGAGCCCGACGGAGGCTGTTTTGATGAACATATTCACTTCGTAGGCGATGCGCACGGTGTGCGGACCTCCATACATCACTGGCAGGTGTTTGCCCGCTTTTTTCTCAATCAAGTCGCTGATTTCCTGAAATGTTAGCCGAAGTTGCATGTGTAAATAGGTTTTAGGGGTTATTCGTTGTGGTATTTTTCGTGCCGGAGGATGGTGAAGGCACGGTAGAGCTGTTCGAGAAAGAAGAGTCTCACCATCTGATGGTTGAAAGTCATTTGAGAGAGAGAGATTTTGTGTGTGGCGGCGGCATAGACGGCTGGCGAGAATCCGAAAGCGCCACCGATGACGAATGCTAGTGTTCGAGTGCCTACATTCATCTGTTTCTGAAGATATTCCGAGAAACCTACAGAGGTGTATTCCTTCCCATGCTCGTCGAGTAGTACGGTCTGGTCTACTTTCGCCAATTGCTTTAGAATCAATTCACCTTCTTTTTCTTTTATTTCTTCGGGAGAGGCTTTGCCGAGGTTCTTTAGGGCGGGGATGACCACCAATTCGAAGTCGCAGTAGTGCTTCAGCCTGGAGATGTATTCATCGATGCCAGTTTGCAGGTAGGGGACATCCGTTTGGATATGACGATAAGTTTGATGTTCATTTGGCATTGATTTTTAGAATGATGAACGGTGCCAGCGGAAGAGCGAACGGCAGACGGAGGAGGGCGTTAAGCATTCTGGAGGCAATGCCCTTAAGTCCTCGTTGATAGCTGTTGTAGAATCCTTTATGAATCTCGACAAAAAGGGGCGCGGCAAGGTGGCGGTAGTTTTTAATCGGTAGGATGCGCTCTGTCCAGCTGCCTGTGATGGGGTCGCAAGTGTTGGGGAAGGGGGGTGTGGGAATGGAGGAGATGTGTTCGATGGAAGTGATGGATTTGATGTCGTTGAATGTCATGCCGCGTGTGGCTTTAGTCCAGTAATTGAGCTCGTCAGGGGAGATCTCGGGGTGGAGGGTAGCGATAAAAGCGCGCCGCATCTGTTGGAATTTTTCCTCGTCACGGCGCATGATACGGTGCAGTCGATGTCTAATCCATGGATTGTAAGGAGTTGAGGCAGTAGAAAATACCATCTGCATTCGGGGGTTGATGGAGCGGAGGTCGCTGAAGAACGGCTCGAGGCGGTAGATGTGCTCAATGACATCTATGCCCACCACAGCATCTGGGGTGATGTGCTGCTCGTCGCACCATGTTTTCAGGGTGTTGTGGTCGCCGGTAAGCACGGTGTCGGGCCCGAAACCAATTTGCTCTGTGAGCGCTGTGACGGTCGCAGAAGCCTGCGGGTTGTAGTCGACATAAATCACGCGCTCGAAACCACGCTTTTTTGCCAGAAAACTGAGGAAACCGTGACGGCCGCCGTAATCGACGAGGGTGTGAACAGAGGGGGGCAAGAGGTCGAGGGCGCGGTTGCAAATGTCAAGATAGTAGTCGAGGATAGGGAGGAGAGCCTGAATATAACGACGGCTGTAGTCGCTGATATCAAGAGAGTTGTAGTCTATTTTGCGGATGGATTCGGCAAGGTCCATGAATTATCTGATTATGCGGTCGAGGAGCGAGGGGCGGCATTTGTACACTTTAAAGAAAGGCGTTTGTTTGGCGCCAAAGGAGCGGTAGAAATGCTCAATGCCGGCATCCATGCTGCCTTCGAAATCAAATGCTTGTGTCTTTCCGTGGAGGTCGGTGAGCAGTGCCCATACGAGGAGGGTCATACTGTTGCGCAGCGTGTCGGGGCGCATGGCAGAGAGCAGTGCGTAGGCGCAACTGCTGTCGAACACCACAAAGCGTGCTGCCACAAGGGTGCCTGACTTGTCGCGTAAGCCATAGATGAGCCCTTGTCCGCGGGTGCGTGCGGTATCGATGATGCGCAGCTGGAACTCGCGGGAGAGAAGGTCTTCGCCGCTGCGCCGTTCCCAGTATTCATTGTGCAGGGAGACAAACTCTTCGCTCCCAACATTGCGGTCGATGGTGTAGGTTGTACGTACCTCATCCAGTTGACGTTTGCGACCGCGGTCCGCCAGAGATTCCAGTTGCTCGGGAAGTGGCAGGGGGTCGAAACGATAGGTGTAGCGGGTTGTTTGTCGGTATCCGTGCCAATAGAACGGAAGCCAGTCGGTTATCGAAGGGGAGAAGTGCATCAGACAGATGCGTGTGTTCAGGGCGTCGAGTTGGGCAACAAGTTGTTCTCCCACATGGTGCTCGAATTCTGCTGGGTCGCCCGTCAGGGGGTGATGGTTGAACCAAGGACCGCTGAACTGGGTGAGCTGTGGCTGCAGGATGTAGCGCAGACCGAATTTATTGCCGATGAGGTAGGGGAGAGCACCGTCGATGAAGCCGTTGGATTGCTCGGCCAGCAGCACGTCCCACTGCTTGCCGTGGCATACGGTATCCATCCACCAATATTGCTGAAACAGAGGGATCCGCGACCCCTCTGTCTCGCATAGCTGACGATATTTCTCTTTTGCTGTCACTGCACGTTGATGCTGACGCGGTTGTTGGCGATGCGTCCTTCGTAGGTGGAGTTGTCACCTACTGGGTCGGCATCACCCTTGACTTCCACTTCGATGCGGGAGGCGTCGATGCCTCTGAGGAGGAGGGCTTTCTTCACTTCGATGGCGCGCTGGCGGGAGATGCCCTGCACGTAGGCTTCGGTGCCCTGGTTGTCGGCATAGCCGATGAGCATCACGCTCTTGCGGTCGTTGCGTTTGAGATAGTTCGCCACCTCGTCGAGGACGGGGTTCCACGATTCCACAATGGTCGCATCGTTGGGGAAGAACTTGATATCGGGGAATTTGCGGCCGGTGGTGTCGGAGATGAAGAGCTCTGCTTTGCGAGAGCCGAAATAGAGGAGCAGACCCACTGGGATGATGCCCTCGCTGCGCTGCTCGTTCTAGAAGTTGGCGCCTTT
>CACZUZ010000076.1 GCA_902784465.1 uncultured Bacteroidota bacterium | reverse complement strand
ATATTTTTTGACCTGGCGTCCAAAAAGTTTGCCATTCCAGCAGAAAAGAGTAAATACTTTCTAATTAGTCCTGCTGTAACAAAGGGTGCTGATATGGGTATGGGCGATGACCACCATTCTTCTAAAGAAGTTAGTGAATGGCTTGATCAGTATGGAGATGAACCGATATTCATCAAAGGTAAATATAATAACAAATATGAGATTGACGAATCGATGTCAATTAAAGAACATATTGTTTATGGCTCATTTTGCGTTTATGAGCAATTCGATTGGATTGCAGAGTCATTATCAGAAATGAGCGACGATATTAAAAAGGTGCAAAAACACCTTAAAGTAATTGGCGATAATATCAAAAAACATCATTAAATAATGGATAAACTGAAAATGCACACTATAGACGATATGTAGTACCCTAAAAAACGTTGAATGGATTTGACCTTATCCCTGACAGAAGTTGAATGGTTTTTAGCTTAACCCTGCAGGGAGTTGACTATTAACTCTAAACCCTTGTTTCTATTGAATCGGCACCGCGGAACGCCGTTCAATCGTTTTCAGGGTTTGTGGCGCAAAGGTACATGCACCTTCTTTAATCTCCAAGCTTTCGAGATGTTTTTCTCTGTAGCTGGTCCATCTTTTCTGTAGCCTGCCTGTACAGGCAGCCGCGCGGCGGGGCGTGAGATTGTTCAGCGACATGTGGGGGCGCTCGTTGTTGTAGAACTCAATCGCTTTGCCTACGGCCCTCCTGACCTCGCCTATGGTGCGGCATCTGACGTCCTTGAGCAGTTCGTTCTTGATGGTGCCATTCTGGCGCTCGGCCACGGCGTTGTCTTTGGGGTCTCCGCTCTCGGTCATGCTGATTCTGATGCCGGCATCGAGCAGCAGGGAAGTATAGGCCGCGCTAACGTACTGCACGCCCCTGTCCGAGTGGTGGATGAGGCCCGTGGGCTTTTCCTCACCCAAGGTACTGAGGGCCTGCGTGAGGCATTCCACGCTGCACCAGGACTCCAGCGTCTCGCCCACGTACCAGCCTATGATCTCCTTTGTGTAGCAGTCCGTGATCATCGACAGGTAGCAGTAGACGTATTCCTCATCGCTGAGCCATATCGGTATATAGGTGATGTCCGTCACCCAGAGCTGGTTCTTGCGTTCGGGGATGAGTTCCCTGGTCAGGTCGGGATATGTCGGCAGCCCGTGGGTGGAGTCTGTTGTGCGGGGACGGCGCCTGGGTCGCCTCACGTTCAGACCGTTCTTTGCGATGATGGCTTCCATCTTGTCACGGCCGACCATATGCTCATAGCCGCGGCCGAAGCGCTCAAGGTACATGTGATGCAGTTTCGCGCCACCGATGCCAGGGTCAAGGCGGCGTGTCTCCTTGACGAACTGGACGACCATCTCTTCCTTCAGCCGTTGCTTGCCTAACGTATCCCTGTGCTGGTAGTAGGCCTGCCAACTCTTGCCAAACAGCCTGCAGAGAAGGCCCATGGTCTGGCCCTTGACCTTCTCTGCGGCAAGCCTCTTCACTGTTTGGCACCAGATTTTTTTCTAATCGGGATGTTGAACGTTTTCTCAGCCTCGTCGATCATCACGTCCTTGGCGTGGTTCATCCACTCGGCCATCTTCAGGGCTTCCGACAGGCGCTTGTTCTCTTCCCTTAGGCGAGCCAGTTCTTCGGCCTCCGTCTCTGTTGTTTTCTGCTGTTTCTTGGCCATAGGCAACGGATTTTGTTTGCATCGGGCTGCGGTGCGGACTTTCCGCTGGCAATGCCCAACGGTTGCAAAATTACTAATCCATTTGTAAAGTGCGCTACGGCTGACACCATATCTTTTACATAATTGCTCAACGGTACAGCTTCTTGACAGATAATCCTCCACAATTTGGCGTTTCTTTTCCTCTGTCAGATGCCGTTTGCGAGATAACAACAGTTTTTGGAACTCTAAATCTACTTGTTCTACCATTTTTAAACGTTGTTTTTTATTCAACGTTTTTCAGGGTAAGACAAACCTAGTGAGTTATTGCACTACTTTGGAAAGAAAAGCCGAATCTTCACCATATTTTGTCTTGTTCTTTGGTTTGCATTGTTTGGAGTGAAATTTGTGAATTATTTTAGAACCACCACAATTGGCTTTGAACATGTGTTATTGGCTATCGCGTTTGTTGTATTAGTATACTTAATATATGTAACCAATAAACCTGGCTCGGTACGCGCCAGAGATATGGAGATTATAAAGCAACTGCAAGACTTGATTGATAAAGAATAAAATACCGTCTTTTCATGACAAACACGGTTGGTTTACCTTGTTTAAGAGGAAAAACCAACCGTTGTTCTTAAAATACGACCTAATGGTCATTTTGCAGGGGAAAATATCTGCTGACCCCAAAATTTTTTATGAGAAAATGACGGATATCCCCATTTTTTTATTTGGTGGCGAGGTTGCGGGCGTAGTCTTCCCACTTGGTGATGAGGGCGGCCATGTCGGCGGGGAGGTCGCTGTCGAAGTCCATCTGCTCGCCGGTCTCGGGGTGGACGAAGCCTAATGTTTTGGCGTGGAGGGCTTGGCGGGGGCACAGTTCGAAGCAGTTGTGGATGAATTGGGCGTAACTGGAAGAGCGGTTACCACGCAGAATCTGGTCGCCGCCATAGCGGGCATCGTTAAACAGCGGATGCCCGATGTGCTTCATGTGGACGCGTATCTGGTGGGTGCGGCCTGTTTCCAGCTGGCAGCGCACGACGGCCACATGGGCGAGGTTCTCGACGGTGTGCCAATGGGTGACGGCGTGTTTGCCTTGGTCTCCGTCAGGAAAAACTTTCATCAGCACACGGTCGCGCGGGTCGCGCCCGATGTTGCCCGTAACAGTTCCGTCCTCCTGCTTCATTTCGCCCCACACGACTGCTATGTACTGACGCTTGGTGGTCTTCTTGAAGAACTGGGCGCCGAGTGATGTCTTGGCATTAGGCGTCTTGGCGATGACCAACAGGCCGCTGGTGTCCTTGTCGATACGGTGAACGAGGCCCAAGCGCGGGTCGGTCACGTCATAGTCGGGGTTGTCCTTGAAATGCCACGCCAGGGCATTGACGAGCGTACCGTCGAAGTTGCCGTGTCCCGGATGAACCACCATGCCGGCGGGCTTGTTGACCACCATCAGGCTGGCGTCTTCATAGACGATATTCAAGGGGATGTCCTGGGCGACGATTTCACACTCATAGCGGGGTCTGTCCATCACGACGCTGATGACGTCGCCGGGGTGAACGCGGTAGTTGCTCTTGACGGGGCGGCCGTTGACGCGGATGCACTGCGCTTCGGCAGCGTTCTGCACACGGTTGCGGCTGGTGCCCTTGATACGTTCTACCAGATATTTGTCGATGCGCAGCAAGACCTGACCTGGCTCCACCACATAGTGGTAGTGCTCCCAGTAATCTCGCCCGTCCTCGGTAAAGTCGGGCTCACTGTAGTCATACTGTATTTCTTGACCGCCCGCTTCCAGTTCGGCATCGAGCAGTTCATCGTCAAGTGCCATGACGGGTCAGTTTTTCTTCTTGTCCTTGTCCGAGGATTTCTTGTCCTGGTCTTTTTTCTTGTCTTTGTCAGACTTTTTCTCGTCCTTCTTGTTGTCGCGCTTTTCTTGAGATTCCTGGTTGCGGCGTTCCTGCTCGGCGCGGGCCTGGGCTTCCTTCATTTCTTGCTCGTAGGTCTCCTGGGCATCCTTGTAGTTGGCCTCGTCGATAGAGTCCATCAGCGCCGGGTCAATCACCTGCTCGGGGTTGAGGTCCACAATGGAGCCATCGCCCACGATAATCTTGATTTGGCTGTTCACGCTGACGGGAGTATTGGGTGCCACGTTGTGGCCATCAACGGTCACTTGCAGGATAAGTCCCGCCATCTCGCTGGGAACGCTGTCGATATCCACATGCTTGTAGCCCATAGCCTTCAACATGGCAGCACCTTGTCGTCCAGGCAGGTCAACCAGTTTGGGCAAAGGTATGATGGGAGCGTGCATTGCGTTCACGCTCAGGTAGATGAT
>CACZUZ010000075.1 GCA_902784465.1 uncultured Bacteroidota bacterium | reverse complement strand
CGTCCTCGATAGGATATGCAAGCTTGCGCTTACCCCAATCCTCGTTGACTTCAACAGCTTCGGCATGGCGCTCGATTCTCTCCTTGAACTTCTGGATAAGAGCCTTCATAGGTTCTTCACCGTTCTTGAGGCTGAAGGCCGCATAGCAGGCGGTGACGAGCCCTTTGTCTGGGTTGTTGTCCAGGTAGGACACGAACTCTTCAAGCATCGTAGGTGCCATACGGTTGTCGTGTGACGTCCACGTGAGGTATCTGCCTTTGGCTTCCTGGAAGCCTCTGTTCAGCGCTCCCGGGAGTTTGAGGTTGTGTTCATTGTTGATGATGCGTATGCGGTTCTCTTTTCCGGCATACTGCTGCATTATCTCCAACGAGTTGTCCTTGGAACAATCGTTGACAATGATGAGCTCCCAGTCGGTAAAGGTCTGGGCTATGACACTATCGATAGATTGAGTCAGGAAATCTGCTCCATTGTAGCAGGGGAGGACTATAGAAACCGTTGGTGTCATTTCTTATAATTATCTATTGCTTCTTTCAGCGCTTGCAAAAACTGGTGGCCATATTTTAAGTCAGGCTCCATATAGTTTCCTTCGGCCCATTCGTTCCATGACTTAAGGAATACAAAGGAATCTTCATCATCTCTGCCATTTAAAAGGCTTAGCATCTGAGAGGTGTGCTCCTTGAACAATTCCGGGGTGTAGTTATACATGATGAGGCCTTCCGATCCGGTACGGGGGCTATGGTCCCACCCCGAAATGATGGTGGGATAAATATTCCTGTCGGCATCCAAAGAGTTGTAGAAATATTTCATGGTGTCTTTGTACTCGAATGCTCTTGGCGGTAGGACGTTCCCTGTCAGTTTGTTCTTTATCTTTTGACCCAAAGATACCCTATGGGTAAGTTTTCCATAGAAGTCCTCGAGCCTGACAGTCGTTATCGCGTTCATGCCAATTTGCTGCATGGAGGCAAGTGTGTGTTCGTCGGTATGAAGTGACAGCCCGACAAAGAAGATGCCCGGTAGGCCGTTTTTCTGCGCGAGGTTCTGCCATAAGTCGACGAACGCTTTGCAGTCGGGGATGTTTTGTGGGAAGTATATCGTGAAGACGGGTTGCCCCTTCCGTTTGACATATCTCTTGTCGAGGAATGCCGGCAGGAGTGAGTAGAAATGTTCGGTGTAATCTTTCTCTCCGCCGTATTTCTGCTCAATAAGTACTTTGCGGTTTTTTAATCCGTGATCGAATCCTTTCCATGACTCGTTGGCCCATGCGAGGCAGAATGGGAAGTCTGGCTCTCCGGAAGCCACAACCTCGTTGAAAGGACGCTCCAGGAGCTGCTTGCCGTCGCCGAACCAGTAGTGCCAATAGCAGAACCCGTAGATACCATATTGTGCTGCCAGCTTGGCCTGCTCTATTCGGGTCTCCGGAACACGGAGATCGTAGTAGCCTAAGTCGGCCGGAACCTTCGGCTGATAGTGTTCATGAAACAGAGGTTTGGCTTTGCCCACATTGGTCCATTCTGTAAACCCTTTGCCCCACCATTTGTCATTCTCTGGTATGGGATGAAACTGTGGGAGATAATATGCCAATATCTTCGGAGAATTCATGGCTTGATATAATTGATTATTCGTTGTCTTCCTCTTTGGCGAAGGATGGAATAAGTTTGTTTATCATTCTGCGTCCGGTATGCCTTACCGACGAACGCATGTCGTACTGCGCAAACGCAAATGCTTCCTTGTGGTAGAACTCTCTATATGTCGACAGGTGCGCCAATGCGTTTATCCAGCCGAACGCCTGGTGTTTGAGGCTGCAGCGGAACCGGAGAAAATCAAGATGGCGATTGTCCTTCTCGTCGATCAAAAAGCAGTCTTCGTTCGCAAACGGCATCTCGGGCTTGCGATAATCCCTTTTCGGAGTGACGCCGGGCTTGTAGATAGAAACACCTAACTGCTGGTTGTTGTGCAGACGGTAGCACGTGAGGCATTCGGGAAGGTAGGCAAGAGAATGAGAAGCTGCCGCAAGGCGGGCAATCAGCTCATCGTGCCATACCTCGTCGGTCTTCGGAAACCGCTCCGTCAACCGTTTCCGGAAGGCCATTGTGGCTCCCGTAGCGTGGGCGCTGGTGCAGAACTCCTCAATCATCAAACCCATCTCACAGCGCTTGCGCGCGGTCTCGTCGAAGAAATAATCCCACAATGTGTAGCCGTCCCCGAACCCCTCGCCGTCGGCGTTTATCAGTTTCGCGTCGGTGAAAAGGGCGTCGATCTTTTCGTGTGAGTTGAAGTATCCGACTATCGTCTCCACTTTGCCGGGAACCCAGATGTCGTCTTGGTCGCTCAGGAAGATGATGTCACCTTGACACTCGGAGATTGTGCGCAGGAAGTTCCTGATTGCGCCCATCTTGTGGCCACCTTCCAATACCCGTATGGGGTATCTCTCCTTGAAGCCGTCTATGATGGCCATCGTCGCGTCGCTGCTGCCATCGTCGCCTATCACCACCTCGTCTACCGGCATGCTTTGGTTGAAGATCGATTGCAGCTGTTCGCGAATATACCGCTCACCGTTATATGTGCAAAGGGCAACGGAAGTCATTGCTTATTGGTTGTTAATGCTAATTGCCACAGTTTCAGCACTCGCCGCTTTAAGGGGGATTTCTCCGTCAGCAGGGCTTCGTGGATAAGCTCCTTCTTCTCCTTGCCCGAGAACATCCTTCGCCCCCTGACAAGTAATATCCACGACAGGTCTTTCAACATCTCCGCATCGCAAACCGAGCTGTAGCCTCCTTCCGCGTAATGCGCTATCACCGTAGGGATATGCTTCTTCTTGACCTTCCTGTCAAAAAACCATTTGAGGTTCAAGTCATAGTCGGCCCAGATTTTGTATTTTGTGTTGTATCCACCTAATCTTCTGATAACTTGTCTCCTGTAGAGAATGGCTTGATGGCATCTGTTGCGGTCGATTGTTTGCAGGGTCCATTCTCCGGAATGATTGGAAGCCAAATGCGGAGCCTCCACTTCGCCATACACCACATCGTAGCTGTCGGTGTCTTGTGCGAAAACGTCGTGCAGCACGTTGTCGTTCAGCAGCCAGTCGTCGCTTCCCAGGAAGTACAGCCATTCGCCCCGCGCCTTCTTGATGCCCTTGTTCATCGCATCGTAGATGCCTTTGTCCGGCTCCGAGTAGATGCGGATACGGCTGTCGTTATACGATTGGGCGACCTTCAGGGTGTCGTCGGTCGAAACTCCGTCCATTATCAGCACCTCCCAGTCGCCGAAAGTCTGGCCGACGATGCTGTCAAGCGCTTTCGGCAAAACCGTTGCGCTATTGTAAGTCGGTATGATAATAGAGAGTTTCATGCTCCTGTCGGCTATTTGTCATCCGTCAAACCACCGTAGCTCTCGGCGGCTTCCTGCAGGGCTTTCTCGGTGGTGAACCGTTTGTAGTAGGTGCAGCGCGTGACGGCCGTCTGCGTCGAGCATTGCTCGCCGCGCACATGCACCAGCGCCCACCCCTTCATCTCGTCGGCGAACTCGCTGCCGGTCAGCGCCAGGCCTTCGGCTGTCGCCGTCATCTCGTTGGACATCACCTCGCGCCGTGAGATGCGCACCGTCGGTTTGCCCTTCGTCTCCTGCTTCAAGGTGTACAGTATCAGTTTGTCGTCTTTGCGGAGGCTGCTGCGGGTCAGGTTGGTGACGAGCGCCTCGCTGCCGTCGACCTCGCCGAGGTGTTGCTTCACAATGGGCATAGTGCCCTCGCTCAACGGCATGTCGGGCAGCAGCATCGTCGCACCGTCCAGCGGCCCGTTCTGTGGCAGGAATACCACCTCCGTGCGGCTCATAAGGCTCAGGAAACGGTTGTAGGCCGTCGGCCGTGCGGGGAACATCGGCGTTCCTGCCCATTTCACCAGCTTCCACATCCTCGTGCTGTGGAGCATCTGCTGGCGCGCTATGAACTGCTTGCGTGTGCGCCGTTCCGGCTGCAGGCTCGTGGCCGTCCGGGTTACAGTCCTTCCGTTGCGGTTATATATCGTTATTCCGCTCTCTTTCAGCCGTCCGCTGATATTCAATCCTTGTACTCTGTTTGCCATAATTGTCGTTTTTCAGTTGGTTATTATATTGGTTCTTATAG
>CACZUZ010000074.1 GCA_902784465.1 uncultured Bacteroidota bacterium | reverse complement strand
TAAAATCAGATTTGCCATAATCGTAAAATTTTGAAAATGAATATATAAGGAATTAAAAACTATCTACATACAGGTAAACATTGCAGTAACTCACCTGCACGCCTGCCGACATCGCCATGTCTGCGGCCAACTCGCTCGCCTCGCTCTCGCTGCGGGCATCCACCTCGAAGGTGTGGCTCTCATTGTCGAAGTCCACCACCTCAACCATGTAATTATTGTAATTGGATGAGCGGTAACCCTTTTTACTCACGCGGCTCTCAGCTTGTTCGGGAGAACCCAGGAATGATATGTTGTAAGAAGCTGTCATAATGATGAAATTTTTTAAATGTTAATAATCATTGTACTTGTTGTCGCGTATAACCTTTTTACGGTGCTACACGAGTAGGCGGGGTAAGCGCCCTTTAGGCAAGGCTTGAACGAAAAAATCCACCCTGTAAGGGCGGGCAATTTTTATCGCAGGGAAAAATTGTGGATTATTTCAGGGCAACTATCGCACGGCCTTGCTGGGCAGCGGCCCGCACTACCTTTGCAGCGGAAAAAGTTATACATGAGCGACACACGGCAAGGGCAATGATGACATTTAATTTCATCAATGCGGCTTCACGGTATCATGCCTCTCCCGTCAAGTAGAGAGCCAGCGTGTCAAAGTTGGTGCAAGTTGAGAGCAGAGAACCATGCTCGCATAGTTTCTATGCCGAACCGCCGCCCAATTTCGGCGATAGCCAACACACAGCAAGGAGAGATCGCCGCCTGGCGTTTCCCTCCTTACCACTGAAAAAAGCCCCGGAACGCTACGTTTCCGAGGCATAATATTCTTAATAGACGTTGATGCTTTATTTCTTCGTCAATGTTTGTGTTGTTTGTTACCAAATGTCGGCGCGTTCATCAGGAGCGATATACATCTTGCTTCCTTCCGGAATGTCGAATGCCTCATAGAAGTACGTCATCGAGCCAAGAGCGCGAGTGGCGCGGGCTTCGTGTGGCGAATGCACGTCTTCTTTGATTTGTAATTCAAGGGCCTTGTCACGAATATTGCAACGCCATACTGTGGTGTAGCTGATGAAGAAGCGTTGGGCTGGTGTAAATCCATCGATGATCTTGCCCGCTTTGGCCTCGTCGGTCATTTGGTAGGCATCCCAAGCCACATTGAGGCCGCCCAAGTCTGCGATATTCTCGTCAAGGGTTTGCTCTCCGTTAATGTGGTAGCCACGGAGTTCGAATTCATTGAACAACTTAACAAGTTGCTTGGCGCGTTCGGTGAACTGGGCATCGTCCTCGTCGGTCCACCAGTTGTTAAGATTGCCTTTTTCGTCGAATAGACGCCCTGAGTTGTCGAACCCGTGGGTCATCTCATGAGCGATTGCCTGGCCGATGGCACCGTAGTTGACGGCATCATCAGCATCCATGTTGAAGAATGGAGGTTGCAGGACACCAGCCGGGAACGTTAATCTGTTCATGTCTGGGTTATAACGGGCGTTAATGGTTTGAGGTTCCATGTCCCATTCCTCTTTATCAACGGGCTTGCCGACCTTAGCGATATCTAAATCCCTCTCGAATCGTCTTGATCGGCGTACGTTCTGGAAATAGGATTCAGGAGTTACTTCAAAATTGCTGTAGTCTAACCACTTGTCGGGATATCCGATATTCACTTCGAAACAATAGAGTTTTCGGAGGGCATTAGCCTTGGTCTCATCACTCATCCAATCGAGGTTTTTAATGCGTTCTCCAAGAGCTATACGCAAGTTTTCGACAAGGTTCATCACACGCGCTTTTGCTTCGGCGGGGAAATACTTCTCCACATATAGTTGTCCGATGGCCTCGCCTAAATGATTAGAGGTTTTGTCAAGCACACGACGCCAACGGGGCTCCTGTGTCTCTACACCATAAAGGAATTTGTCGAAGAAGTTGAAATCTTCGGTAACCAGGTCATCGCTAAGCTGTGGGGCACTGTTGGTGATGACCTTCCATTTCAAGTAGTCCTTAATGGTGTTGAAGTCGGTGCTGTTGATAATGCCGTCGAGGGCTGTGATGAAATCGGGCGATGCGACATTGAGACTGTCAAATGCAGGAGCCCCAATAGCATCAAAGTAGGTGTCCCAGTCGAAGATCGGTGTGGAGGCCTGCAGCTCCCCACGGCTCATGATATGATAGAGGTTGTTGGGATCTTGGCAATCCTCTATGGGTAGTGAGCATTTTGCAAGTTCGGTCTCGAAGGCGAGAACATGCTGGGCTTTTTGGGCTGCAAGTGCAGCATCTATGCCAGTAAGTTGGAACATTTTAGTAATGTGCTCTACATATTTGTCGCGAATTTCCTGAATTTCTTCGACGAGATATAAATCTCGAACGGGCAGGCTAATGCCGCCTTGGAAAACCAACATGATGTTCCTGTCGGCATTTTTAAAATCGGTATAGCTGCCTGAAACGAAGAAGGGCTTGAAACCGACATTGTGGAGTTGTCCGGTAAGCTTGGCAAGTTGCGACTTGTCGCTCATCCGGTCAATCATGTCGAAGTAGGGAATCAACTCGCTGTATCCGCGCTCGTTGATGGCCACGGAGTCCATGCCCGAGTTGTAGAAATCGCGAATCTTCTGTGCCACGCTTCCTTGCACGGCGGTTTTGTCATGAGTCACCTCTTCAATAATCTCTTTGAGCTGCAACTTCGTACGGTTGCCAACCTCTGAAAACACATCATAATAAGAAGCATCTTCGGGAATCGGATTGTTCTTCAGCCAATTGCCATTGCAATAGCGGTAAAAGTCCTCTGCAGGGTCGACTGTGATGTCCATATTGCTCAGTTCAATGGCTGGAACCACTTCTTTTTTCGTTTGCGCTACAGTCTTCTGTCCGCCGGCTGCTACCATTACGCATAAAAGTGTTATGGCGATTACACGATCTTTTTTCATTGTCGAAGTTCTATTTGGATTAATATGTCAAAATTGAGTTATTTGTCCATTAGACGTATTAAGCACACCAAAAAGTTGCAATACAGCGAAAAATATTTCCATTGTTATGATTGCTATAATCAGCGGAAACATATAGAAAAACACTAATTTCCGCTGGTTATAGACACTTTTTGTCGCTATTTTCAGCGGAAACATATTAATAAACACCAGTTTCCGCTGATTATAGCTTTTCTATTATCAAGTCATTATGGCGCAATAAATGTAACAGCATGCTCCGTTTTTCTTTTGCAACGGCTGTTATAGTAACAATGGTTGCAAAATAGTTGGGACGCGAATAAGCTACAATCACTTGAACGGGTTTGCAGCGGAATTGAATGGGTATCGGTCCGAATGGCCAATAGTAAATAAACCGAATCAATGAAAGAATTGTGATAGTATCACGTTAACATCTAACTTTGAACCGAAAAAGATATACGCCTAGCGACGGCGGGGGCAATGTCACATCAGAAAATCATCATGGCGGCTTCCCATATCAATTCATCTCCCGACATGTAGAGAGACAAATACAAAGACGAAAATAGTGGACGGCCACGCCCACTATACATTGAAATAAAACAACCGCCTTACGGCGGTTGGTATGCGGTATGAAAAAGCCCCAGAACAGAGATGCGGGATGTTCTGAGGCTAAGGTAATCACCAAGTTCTTAAATGGTAATCACTGTTTTTGTGACCACGGGATAATAACTCGTTAAAAATGGCTCCACCAACAAAACCAGTGCACCGATAAGTTATACGTTCTTTGTAAAGATCGTTTCTTTTGTTTGTTATTGCTTAATGAGTTTGGGGATGCGCTGCCTGAAATAGCGGAAGAAGAGACGGTAGCCAGGACAGAGGTAGTTGCGGCGCTCTGTGACGGCGGTGCCGGTTTCGGCGGACAAGGCGAGGCGCTCATTTAGACGGTCCTTGGGACAGCCACCGAAACAGAGGTCGGCCACGTCGCAGTGGAGGCAGACGGGCGGCAGACTGTCAAGTTTGTACTCTCCGAAGCGGCGGTTAGTCTGCATCATGTCGTGGAGCGGTGCATCGAGGATGTTGCCGATGCGGTATTCAGGGAAGACGTAACGGTCGCAGCGGTAGAGGTCGCCGTTCTTCTCGATGACGCCGCAATGGCCGCAAACGGCCTCATGGACACAGAGACCTGCCGGGCGGCGGGTCATATTGCCAAGCGTGGCCTCGAACACCTGCACGAACTTGTGGCCTATGTCCTTATGGCAGGACCACTCGTCGAGGATGGTGCAGAGGAACTTGCCGTATGCCTCGGCGGGAACACTAAACGGAGCGAGATGGTGCGGTTGTTTGCTATAGATGCCTGGTGGCAAAGCGACATTTCCGCCACCCGCTTGCGGGATGCTTTCCACCACGGGCAGGAACTGCATGAAGTCGCTGAACTCGCGGAGGAAGGCATAGACTTCTTTGGCATGGTCGGCATTGGCGGCGTTGACGGTGGTAAGCGTGTTGAATTCCACGCCGTGCTTCTGGAGCAGTTCGAGGCCAGCCATCATGCGACTGAATGTTCCTTCCCCGTGCGCGTCTTTCCTATATATATTATGGAGGTGTTCGGGGCCGTCAATACTCAGCCCGATGCGGAAATGATGATCGCGGAAGAAGCGGCACCAGTCATCGGTAAGCAGGGTGCCGTTGGTCTGAAGGGTGTTCAGAATGCGACGCCCCTCGCCGTACTTCCGTTGCAGCGCCATCGCCCGCTCAAAAAAGGGAATGCCGCAGAGTGTCGGCTCACCACCATGCCAGGCGAATTCTATCTCTGCATCTCGCCCGTGTATCTTGATGACCTGACGGACGTAACTTTCCAG
>CACZUZ010000073.1 GCA_902784465.1 uncultured Bacteroidota bacterium | reverse complement strand
ATAAAGTAACACAAACGGAACTATGAATAAGAAAGCATATTTGAAGCCTGAGATGCAGGTGGTGCTGATTCAGCATACAGGAATGTTGATGATCAGTGGTCAAGAGACTGTTAATGGCTTAGAATCGAACATGTCTCAAGATGATTGGATAGAACTGGGTGGTAGCGACGCAGACCTTGGAGATGAGGTGATTATGCGTTAAAATGGATATGGAATAAAAAATTATGCACTCGATAGGGACGATTCCTTTTGTGCACGCAAAAAAACGGAAGCCGCTCTGACTTCCGTTTTCCATATCCCTCTTAAACAAAGATCAAAGACCTGTCCCCTGCTCACAGAGGGTCAGACCCTTTGTGAGCATTAGTAGTCGTCTTCGCCGTCAGCGAAACCGCCGTCCTTCCAAGTGATTTCTTCGCTGTTGCCGACATCTTCGGCACCAAAGGGGCCGCTGCCGGTCAGGATGTGCTGCCGATGCTGCATCTTCACCACCCGCATGGTGGGCTTCATATAATTTTTCTTCATATCTGTATATTCCTAATTATTTGATGATTACCTTCCTCATTTCTCTCACTTAATCACGACCTTGCGTCCATTCTGGATATACACGCCCTTGGCGGTGGGCTTGCCGTTGAGCTTCCTTCCGTCCAGCGTGTAGGTTGAGCCATCAGTGCTGCGCTGGTCAGCCGTTATGCTGATGATTCCTGTAAGCTCGCTGCTTCCGTCGCCGAAGTCCAGCACGAAGGCGCGGGCGGCCTGTACGTTTTCATTGACAGGCTCATTGGCAGGTACGAAGAAGTGGCAGCGGAAGGTTTTCAGCGTTCTTGGGTTCTTCGAGTAGCCCAATGTGCTGCCGCTCCCCAGCATGAGGATCTCGTTCAGGTTGCCCTGGTCGTTGCCCGTAGCGCCGCTGGCTACGATGCTGAACGGCGAGTACTGGCCTACGAACTTACAGTCGCCGCCTGCATTGGCGTTGTTGGCAAACGTCACTGGCGTTGGAGCCGTTGCGTCGATGATCACATTAGTGAACACGGGATTGCTCACCGAGCCGCTTGCGCCCTCCCACTTCACGATGTAAGGCTTTCCAGCCTCGATACTGTTGGCTGTGGTGAAGTTCAGCGTCAGTGTACCATCGGAGGCCAGGTTCGATGTCGTGGCATTCAGTTCCTTGATGATAGCCCCGTAGAGCGGATGCGTCGTTGCGGTCATCTGCTCAGCACTTACGTTGAACGGCAGGCACAGCGTGTTCCATTCGCCCGACTTCGACAACGTACGACCGGAGAGCGTCACGTTATAGACCTTGCCATTTGCGGCAGCAGCAATGGCTGCGCTGTTGTCGGCATTGTCGCTGAGCTCGAGGCGGTAGTCGTAGGGGCGCAGGGTCTTGCCGTAGATGTCGCCGACGTTGCTGCTGGTGTGCTCAACGCCGTCCTCGTCGTAGAGCGTCTTGCCCGATGCGATGGTGATGGTGTTTAAACTCCAATTTGGAGAAACATGATCACTCTCGTTGACGTAAACGAAGTCATCTTGATTGGACAGGTTGAGTGTCAGCGTGCCGCTGTGGTATTCGTTATTAGAATATACAAGGCCAGGACCAATACCATAAACCCAGTAACCAATGGCCGTCACCTGACCGCCGTTGATGACAATGTCGCCACATGTGGAAGTAAAATTATAACCATAGCCTCCACCTATGCCTGCAGACCCATAACCACCCCAGGCATTGACCACGCCGCCGTTGATGGTGATGCTGCCACCGCCTGTATTATAATAGTCGCCGCCGATACCTGCTGCATATTTTCCTCCACGAACGTTGAGCGTGCCGCCCTTGATGACAAGAGTTCCTACCTTTTTAGCACCGATGCCCGATTTCTCTTCGTTGCAGCCGTCGATGGTCAGTGCGCCCGGGCCGTTGATGGTCAGGTTGGCATTGTTGTCAGCGCTCAGCTCGATGCCCATTCTGGCATGGAGCGTGGTGTTTTGGCCAAGAGTTAGCCTGACTTTGCCTTGGACGTAGATGCGCGAGTTGATGTCCGTGTCCTCAGTTATCTGATACGTCTTTGCGCCACCAGACTCGCCCTCTGTGCCGATAACCAAATAATATGTGTTGCTGTCATAAAACGTTATCGGGGCATAGAACCCATGGGAAGGTTCTGTTACATAGACCCACTTGCCCTGAGCCGTGCCGAGCGCCTGCGTATAATAGCAGTTGTTGAAGGTGGCGTTACCATAGACAAAGGTTCTGAGTTCGTTTGCGGTGATGGTCGCCTCAGAGGGCTTGAACAAGCAGTTGCTGAGCGTTGTCGAGTAGACGGCATATCCCTCAAAGCCGCCGCAATATAGAGCATTGCCATTGCCGCCCAGCAGTTTGCCGTCGAAGGTGCAATTCTCGAAGCTGGCAGACTCTGCTTTGCCTACGAAACCGCCAGCGAAATCAAAGACCGATGCTGTAAGCGTTGTACTGACCTTGCAGTTGGTAAACGTGGTGGTTCCCGTAGCGTATGCAACGATGCCGCCGAGTTTTACGTAATCGTCTCCAGTGATAGTGACCGATCCCGTCAAGGTCAAGTCCTTGAACGTGGCATCCTGGGTATAGCAAAAAGGTGCCGCGTCGAGCTCATCTGCTTCGATCTGGCAATTGATGGTATTGCCACCGCCGTCGAAGTGGCCGTTGAAAGAGCGACGGGGTGAGCCAGCCATGCAGCCCACCATATTATCCACGGTGATGTTGGCGGTCAGTTTCACATACTTGCCACTGAAAGTTGTGCCGTCGTTGACTTTATTTACGAATTTGTCCCATTCGACCTTTTTGTCGATGATGTAGGGATTCTCCTCCGTGCCCAATGTCTCACTATCCCAGTCCGTTGTGTAGAAGACGGCCGTGACGTTGACATCGCGACGCGGCATGCTGATTTCAAGATGATCGTTCATGTCGCCAGTCGAGGAAATCGTGTTGCCGTCGGCATCTTTGATGGTGACGCTATACAGCGCCTTTTCCGACGTCTTGGTCAGCTTGATGGTCTGTCCGGGGTATGCCCTTGTGACAGTGGACTCGCCGATTTTGGCTACGTATGTGCCTTCGCCCAAAGTGCTGATGTTGATGACATAAGGCTTCAGTAAGGCATTGCGATACATGTCATTGCCGCTGGCGGCATCGTATTCGTCCTGATTGAACGAGTCGAAACAACTATTCTCGGTGCCAGAGTCGCCTGCATACTTATTGTCCTGGCCGTGGCTGCTCGATACGGAGCCATAGAAGGTGCAGTGGCTGATAGTTGCCCCGCTGTTGTCGCCTACGAGTCCGCCTACGTCGGCATCGTCATTCTTCACGTTGCCCGTCATGCAGCAGTATTTCACCGTTCCATTATTCTCACCGGCGATACCGCCCACCTTGGCCGTGTATGCCGAAGATGGCTCTCGCCAGTCGGAGCGGACGTCGGCGCTCACCCAGCAGTTGGATATAGTGCCATCGTTCTCACCGGCAATGCCGCCCACCAGCCGCGAAGTGCTGCAATGAATGTTGCCACTCACATGGAGGTTTTCCACCTTGCCGTCAGAAGAAATCTTGGCAAACAGTCCCTGATAGTTGTCGGTGGCTCCGGAGATATTGATGCGGATGGTGTGGCCATCGCCGTCGAACGTGCCATCATAACTATCATTACCCGAAAGAGCTTTATTACCTAAAGTCGTCCACGACCAGTCGCCCATGTCGATGTCAACCATCAGTTTGTAGTCCCACTGATAATAATACTTTCCATCATATTTCTCATTCCAGTGCTCACAGATATAAGCCAATTCGGCAGCACAATTAATATCAATAAAGGAGTAACTTTCAATATAATTCTCGTATTTAACAGTCTTCGTTGGTTGAGTCCTCGTTGTACCGTCCCATGTGTCGGCCTGTGCCGTCTGCACGGCCAACAATGCAAGGATGAGCATCGTTGCCATCCGTGCCAGTCGCATGCTGCTAACAATCTTTTTCTTTCTCATAATCTGTTATTTTATTAATGTAGTTTGTTCATTACTTTGTTTCGTTGGATGCCGCATCTATGAGCCGAACGTGATGGACTTAGCAGGCTTTCGCCTGCAAAGGTATAACATTCTTGAATATTATAGCAACCTTTATGCAACAATTTTAAAAAAAGCCAATAAACCTTTACATATATCAAATGTATTCATTAGTTAGAGCCAATTTGGGAGTTGGCTCGAGCTAAAAAGTAACACAAACGGAACTATGAATAAGAGTAGAACCGACCCCATGATCCCTTTAAACAAGGAATCGCCCAGAGGACACACCCCTGAGCGATTTCTCTTTTCAGACATCAGATATCATACATCTTCTCTGCATGGCAGAGTGTGGCGTTCTCTCTTTGAGAGTGTGGCGTTGCAATGCGAATCCATCTTCCTTCTTACATCTTACATCGAAAAAGGGCCACAGCCCATACATGTTTAGAGTCCCTTAATAAGGGACGGCTATAATGCAGGGTTATAACCCATACAAGACACAGTTCCCAATGCCGTCAAGAATGCGGTGGCGGCTGCTACTATCACCTTCAACAGCACTTCCCAAAAACGTGAATTCTTCATACCCTCTTAACACTTACCTCTTAATTCTTAATCGCTTTAGCGACAACTCTTAATTCTTACCTCTTAACTCTTAACTCAAAAAGTGTCGCCCCGAAGGGCGCACTTTTTAAGGTTCGGGCTCCTCCTTCTCCACGGTGTTCAGAGGCAACTCTTCGACTCGGCAACCCTGCAAGAACTGCTTCGACTTGTTGCCACCCGAGTCGGTGGTGCGCTCAGGCATGAAGACGACGTGCAAACCCTTGACGTGCTCGCTGACCGAGTACTTGCCGGCGGTCTGTGCACCCTTCGACTCGATGCCGATCTTGAACGAACCGAAGCCGTCCAGCTTCACGCG
>CACZUZ010000072.1 GCA_902784465.1 uncultured Bacteroidota bacterium | reverse complement strand
CCTCATTCAGACCATCAACCGTCTAAAAGACAAGCTTCGAATCGGCGTTATGGAAGCTGACATCGACAGCGACGTGGATGCTCGCAAGATGAGAGAGGCCACAGGGGTGGAATCCATACAACTACATACTGGTGGAATGTGTCACCTCGACGCAGAGATGACTCGCCAAGGATTGGCAGCTCTCGACTTGGCGACCACCGACCTTGTTATCTTAGAGAACGTTGGTAACCTCGTGTGCCCTGCCGAGTTCGACACCGGTGCAGTGCGTAACGCCATGATACTGTCTGTGCCAGAGGGCGATGACAAACCTTTGAAATACCCGCTCATGTTCTCCGTATGCGATGTTGTGCTTGTCAACAAAACCGACGTGATGCCATATTTCGATTTCGATCTGGCCAAATGCACTGAATATATCCACATGCGCAATCCCAAGGTTCAAGTAATCCCCATCTGTGCCAAGACTGGCGAAGGTGTCGATTCCTTTGTTGATTGGATTTGTACAGAAGTAACAAAATGGAAATCAAAACGATAATTTACTAAATAAATACTCCGCCATGCCTGAGATGTCAAAAAAATTCGTCCCTAAACATTTCGGAGACGAAAATCCTAATCCCAAGCTCATTAAATTGGTCCGTCACATCACCGACCGCATTCCCGGAAAAATTAAGATGACCACCGAGGCCCCTGAATACTGGGGTCTGGCCTGCATCTTTGAAGACGAGATGGACCCTGTCACCCGCGAAGCCTCTCTCGACCTGCTTCTGGACATGCTTCCTGGCAACCCTTTCAAAGTCCGCAAACACTGGACTCGTTACCAGTTGCACGAGATGAACAACCGAAAGCACTACGCTTCCTCGGAAGAGGTGTTCGACGCCTTGCTTGACAAGCTGGCTTACTTCGGCATGCTGGAATACGACTACGGAGACCATTACACTCCAAACGGTCCCGTGCCGGGTACCACTTTCGAACGCAAAGACCGTGAATACTGGGTGCCAATGTTCGTTCCAGGAAGTGCCGAATATACCAACATGAACGTTGAGCTTATGGATAAGCACCCTGAGCTGGCAATGTTCTTCGAGCGTATGACCTTTCTGCCGTTGGAGAAGATTACTCCGATGGTACCTATGGGCGGAAGTGGCATAGGCATGCACGTCATCCCCGTCGAGAAAGCCATCTCAATGGAGAACGAGACTGCCAACATAGAACACATATCCTACTGGCTTAAACGCTACGAGGGGCATCTTGCCGTTGGCATCTGCTCATGTCGTTATGGTCGGAAGAAACTTGACGAGGGCTGCGCTGACGACTACCGCGATTGGTGCATAGGTGTTGGCGACATGGCTGACTATCTGATAGAAACCAAGCGAGGACACGCAATTACATACGACGAAGCTATCAATATCCTCAAGATAGCAGAGGACAATGGTTTTGTACACCAGGTGACCAATATCGACGGAGAAGGCAAGATATTCGCCATCTGCAATTGCAACGTCAAGATATGCAATGCTCTGCGCACATCACAGTTGTTCAACACACCCAATATGAGCCGCAGTGCCTACGTGGCCAAGGTCGACCCGAAGAATTGTGTGGCATGTGGTCGATGTGTGGAGTATTGTCCTGCTGGTGCCGTACGTCTCGGACAGAAGCTCTGCACCAAACATGGCGAACAAACATATCCCAAGCAGGAGTTGCCAGACGCCAAAAAGTGGGGTCCGCACAAATGGGATGAAGACTACCGCGACAAGAACCGCATCAACTGCTATCCCACAGGTACGGCGCCGTGCAAGACTGCATGCCCTGCACATATCGCTGTGCAAGGCTACTTGAAGAAGGCCGCAGAGGGAAAATATCGTGAAGCTCTGGAACTTATCAAGCGCGAAAACCCATTCCCCGCCGTCTGTGGCCGTGTCTGCAACCGTCGTTGTGAAGATGCCTGCACCCGCGGCACCATAGATCAGCCAATTGCGATTGACGCAGTGAAGAAGTATATCGCTGAACAGGACCTGCATGCCGAGCACCGCTTTGTGCCGGAAATCAATATAGCCTCGAGCGTTCTCAAACGTTGGGACGAGAAGATAGCTATCATAGGTGGCGGTCCGGCAGGCTTGAGCTGCGCCTATTATCTTGCCACCATGGGCTATCGTCCCACGGTGTTCGAGAAGAACGAAATTCCTGGAGGCATGCTGCAATATGGCATCCCTTCGTACAAGCTTGACAAAGAGGTCATCAAGGCCGAAATAGACATCATGCGCGAGATAGGGGTAGAGATACGAACAGGCGTGGAAGTGGGCAAGGACATTACTCTGCAGCAGCTCCGCGAGGAGGGCTACAAGGGTTTCTATGTGGCCATAGGTTGCCAAGGAGGCCGTCTGCCCGGAATCCCCGGTGAGAGTCTCGCAGGTGTCACTACTGCTATCGATTTCCTGCATACAGCCAACTGTGGAGACACCAAGGTGAGCGGCAGGGTGGTCGTCGTTGGTGGCGGCAATGTGGCAATAGATGCTGCCCGTGTAGCCAAACGTAGTGGTGCTACGGAGGTTACCATGCTCTCATTGGAGACCGAGGACATAATGCCTTCATCGTTGGAGGAACGCCGCGAAGCCCGTGAGGACGGCGTGGTAATCAATCCGGGATGGGGTCCCAAAGAGGTGCTTGGCAGCGAAAAAGTCAGTGGCATTGTTTTCAAGAGATGCATTTCGGTGTTCGACGAGCAGCACCGTTTTGCTCCCAAGTATGATGAGAACGACACCATGACCATTGACGCAGATATGGTTATCTTCGCCATCGGTCAGACGGTAGTGCTGAATGACCTGTTGAAAGATACCAAGGTGGAGTTCACACGCGGTGTATATCCCGTGGCCGACAAACTCACATACCAGACAGCCGAGCCAGACATCTTTGTGGGAGGCGACTGCTACAGTGGACCTAAGTTTGCTATTGACGCCATCGCTGCCGGTCATGAAGCAGCCGAGAGCCTGCACCGCTATGTGCAGCATGGTCACATGACTATCGGACGCAATCGCCGTGACTTCATCGAGTTGGACAAGAATGATATTCATGTTGAGAGCTACGACAATGCCTCCCGTCAGGAGGAAGGTGCTGCAGAACAGTCCGACAAGTTCCGTGAATACATGAAGACCCTCACCGAGGAGCAGGTGCGTACTGAGACCTCCCGTTGCCTCTCTTGCGGCGCTTCGGTGGTCGACGAGAACCGCTGCATAGGCTGCGGTATCTGCACCACCAAGTGTGCCTTCGATGCCATCCATCTTTTCCGCGAGCATCCTGATGCCAGCATCATGCGCACCTCAGAGGACAAGTTCGGCGGCATACTGCCCTATATTATCAAACGTACTGGTAAAATCATTTTCAGCAAAAAAGACTGATGCACGAGTTGGGCATAGTGTTCTACATCATCCGAGATGTGAAGCAGGTGGCAGAAGCCAACCATGTGGAGCATGTGTCATCTGTGGTGATGGACATCGGTGAGGTCTCCACCGTGGTACCACATCTGCTAACCGACTGCTGGCGATGGGCTGCCGACAAAGAGCCTTTGCTTCGCGGGTGTGAGTTGGAGGTGAACACAATACCCGCCGTCACATGGTGTGACCAGTGCAAGAGCGAGTATTCCACCGTCGCCCATGGACGCACCTGCCCACATTGCGGCAGCGGCAACACATGGCTTTTGCGCGGCAACGAAGTGGAGATTCGAGCTATAACATATTAATATATCAATACATAAAACATTCAAACAATATAAAAATGGCTTGCTTTATAGTACCAATGACACAAGCGGTAGCCACCACAGTCTATCGCAAATTAAATGCAAAGAAAATCGATTCATCTGAGTCGACACTTTTAATGCGTCATGTGCCTGCGCTGGAGAAGATGCTCTGGGGCGGCACAGTGATGCTGATCGTTGACCACATCATCAATGGGGAAGTGACATGGCAGTACCCGTTCTTCACAGCTCTTACAGAAGCTGGCGGTGTGAATGTGATGCTCCGCGAGATGCTCACCGTCGGATTGCCCATGTCGCTTGTGCTCACCGCCGTATGGGTGGTATATGCTCTTGCAAAAGAGAGAAAAAACCAAACAATCAATTTATAACTAAACTAAAAATTCTACACAATGTTTTTTCAAGTCTATGGGGCTAATGCCCTTATCCAATGGGGAATGCTGCTTGTCGTATTGGCAGGCCTGATTCTCTGGAACGAGTTTGCGCGTCGCACCAAAATGGGCGGTGCCATCACTTTTTTTGTCATCCCTGTGTTGCTGACGGTCTATTTTGTGGCCATCGCCATTGGCGCACGTACCGGGGCAGAATGGGCTGTGAACAACCAGACGCACATCTATATGAACGGTTGGTTCCACTATGCCAAACTCTATGCTGCTCTCACTGGTTGCATCGGCTTTATGATGATTAAGTACAAATGGGGTATCGGTGCCAAACACTGGTTCAAACCCTTCCCCTTCGTCATCGTTGCCATCAACATCCTTATCGCTGTGGCCTCCGACTTCGAGAGTGCCGCCATGGGATGGAACAAGTGGTGGCTCAGCAGCGAGGGCGTTTGGCTGTTCGGTGGCTGGCACAATGTCTTCAACGGTGTGGCAGGCATTCTCAACATCTTCTGTATGACCGCTTGGTGGAATGTCTATGCCTCCAAGGACAAGAAGGACATGATCTGGGCTGACATGACATGGGTGTATATCGTCATCTACGACATCTGGAACTTCGCCTACACATACAACTGCTTGCCGACACACAGCTGGTACTGCGGTATTGCCCTGCTGCTTGCTCCTACAGTGGCTGCATTGTTGTGGAACCGTGGCGGTTGGATTCAGAACCGTGCCAATACGCTGGCCATCTGGTGCATGTTCGCACAGGTGTTACCGCTCTTCCAGGAGACCTTCAAGGATGGCCGTCAGTGGTTCAGCTGGGCTGTGCTGCCCGTTCAGTATCCCGAAGGTGTGGAGACCATCAAACAGCTCTACGATGTTGCCGGCGGTGAAGCTGCCATGGTTGGAACCACTGTCGATACAGTGGCCGCCAACCCCACTATGATGACTGTTATCAGTGCTTTGGCTCTGGTGACCAACATCATCGCCCTTGTATACATCGTCTGCGTTTCCAAGAAACGTCACATCAATCCTTACAAGCAGGATGTCTTTGTCAATCAGAAGTACTACAAAGACGCTATGGCTCGTGCCGACGTGGCATAACGACCATTAGCCTTCAATAAGAAGCCCCCGAGAAACCATTCTCCGGGGGCTTCTTTTTTTGTCAAACACCTATGACTCAACCTGTCGTTGTTTGTTAATAAAAAAACAGATAGTCATGTTTTCAAAATAATTGATATCTTTCCTCTATAAATTAACCACAGAACATTTCCTATCAGTATTGATTCCAAGAGAATACGCATAGCACTCCCCGGACACTCCAAGTGTCCATGACAGTCTCCTATGAAATCGAGCGAGCTTTGGAGATGAGCGATTT
>CACZUZ010000071.1 GCA_902784465.1 uncultured Bacteroidota bacterium | reverse complement strand
AATTGTTGAATAATAACAAATATGCAAAATCCTGCGGTTTATTGCGTAGCAATTTTTATTCGTCTGTGTTGAAATCGAAAATTTTTATGTAAATTTGCATATTAAAAATGTCCGAATTTCAAAGCCAAATTATTATCCCATAAAACTATAACAAATGAAGAAAATCACTACAACATTCCTCGCCCTGTTGTTGCTTGCATCGGCAGCAATGGCACAAAATCACACTCGTCGCATCCCCTTGGACAAGAAGGCTCGCACACACTCCGCCAAAATCGCAAAACCCTCTCCTGCTGTCTCTCCCTCTGCCAACAGGACAACCAAAGCCCCTGGCGACACCGTCACCGCCTTCCCCTGGACAGAGGGTTTCGAGACAGGCGTTCTGCCTGCCGGATTCACCACATACGATAATGATGGTGACGGCTACAACTGGGATCCCACCCTCGTTTACAATCCCACAAGCAATTATGGTCACAACGAAAGCCATGGAGCAATAACCTCCGCCTCCTACATCAACGGCATCGGTGTCTTGACCCCCGACAACTGGATGATTCTGCCCACCATAGACATGACGGCAGAATCCAACCCACTACGCCTCACATGGTTTGATAAAGGTTGGGATCCCACCTATTGCAATGATTTCTACAGCGTTTACATCTCCACCAGTGGCCGCTCCATCAGCGACTTCGACACCCTCAATCCCGTCTTCTCCACCACTAGCGCCGCCGACTGGACAAAGAAGTCTATCGACCTGACTCCTTACGCAGGACAGACCATCAACATCGCTTTCCGCCACCACAACTCGACAGACATATACTATCTAGTTGTTGACGACATCAAAATCGCCCCAATTGGAACACCCGAAATCACTCTGACTGGCCCCAGCTTCATCAACATTGGCGACACTGCCCAGTTTGTGGTGCATGACGCGCTCGGCTGCACTCTCAACTGGACTGTCGATGCCGACTACACCCAGTATGAAGACAGCATCCTTTATGCTGTATGGGACAACGTGGGCACCTACACAGTTGCCGTCGAGGCCGTCAACGCCCTTGGTTCGGACAGCAGCTCCCTATCTCTCCAAGTCGTCAATTGCGAAACCATCACCTCATTCCCATTCTTCGAGGGCTTCGAATCCCCCAATCCCTGCTGGACCGTCCTGGCCATCGACCCCGAAAACGACAATGAACTTGGCGTTGCCGAATTCGAAGATGCCATCGAGGGCTCCTCTGCTTTCACTTTCTCCAGCTACAACAGAGCTTCCGACTACAACCAGTTCCTCATCACCCCACAACTGCTGCTGCCCAACGATGGCTACATGCTTAAATTCTACTATTATGCCGAGAGCCTCCAAGAGTCGTTCCGCGTGCTGGCCTCAAGCACCGGCAATGCTCCCGAAGACTTCACCACCGTCCTCGGCAACGTCATCGAAACCGTCGAAGAGGAATTCACCGAGGTGGCCTTCGCCATCCCCGCCAACACCAAATACCTCGCCATCAACTACTATGGCACCTACGCCTACTATCTCTATATCGACAACCTGACCATCGAACCTCTCACCGTGCCCACCATCACCATCTCAGGCCCCGAAGAGATTGGCACCGGCATCGAAGCCACCTTCACCGCAACCAGCACCCTCTCCGAGAGCTTCTCCTGGAAAATCGACGGCGTCCCCTCTCCCGAAACCGGCAACATCCTTACCCATACCTTCACCACCGTCGGCAACCACACCGTCACCGTTATGGGCTCCAACAGCATCGGCAACAGTGCCCCGGCAATCGCCAACATTGATGTGTTCAACTGCGACGGCATCACCGTCCCCTACCACCCCGACTTCTCTGAAGGCCTGATGTGCTGGGTCAACCGCAGCGACGGGGACCAAGGCTATGGCTGGCTCCCCAGCTTCGACATGTTCGAAGACGGCAGTGAAGGCCTGGGCCAAGTCTATTCCATGTCCGCTGTCGACTTCCTCGGCATGGGCTACATCGACATCGATGCCGACAACTGGCTCACCAGCCCCCTCATCTCCTTGCCCGAAACCGGCAGCTACGACATCGCCTGGAAAGTGATGCCCTACCTCACCGATCGTCCCGGCGACCACTACAGCGTCTATGTTATCGACAACAACGGCGAACAGCGTATGCTCTTCGAAGAAAGCCTGAGCTCTACCATGAACGGTTTCGAAAACCGCAGAGTCGTTATCCCCAACGACATTAACGGCCAATTCCGTATCGCCTTCCGACACCACGACAACCAGAACGGTTTCGTCATCATCCTAGACGACATCAAGGTCGTCGAACACGGCACCGAAAGCATCTGCGAGTCAACCCCGAACAACATCTCGGTTTACCCCAATCCCGCCAACAGCAACATCACCGTCGACGGTGATGGTATCCTTTCTGTCGAACTGCTTGACATCAACGGCCGCACCGTCACCTCTGCTGCCGCCGGCAACATCGACATCAGCAGCCTCCCCTGCGGCATCTACCTCGTCCGCATCATCACCGCTGAAGGTACCACAACGACCAAAATCGTCAAAAAGTAACCGAACAGCATATTCTTCGCATTCAGTAGAATAGCTACAACAAAAGAAAGAGAGGTCGACATCATGGATGCCGACCTCTCTTTTTTGTGTTGCAAACACTAAACAGGAACCGCGGACAACTGCCGCCTAGCCCACAAGCTTTTGTAGCTGCTTCTCGGAAGCCTGTGGCACTAGCGTCCTGAGATGGGCAAGAATACGTTCCCTGCTTTCGTCCGGAGTGCGGTCGCATTGGCAGGCTTCGCGGCCGAAGAGATGTTCAGGGGTATTGAGCAATGCCCATCCCCAGCCGTAATTGTTGCCATGCTTGTCCTTGGGATAGACAAAATCCTCGGTGACCAGACGACAGGCCATCTGCAAACGAGTGACGTAAGAGTCGAAACGGGACCTCATCTTGGAGCCAGTGAATCCGCAGGCGGCACGAAGGTCACGGGTTATCATGCTGCCGTTCACTCGTATCACGTCGAGGATGATGCCTTCGACAGTGTCTTCAGATGGCTCAGGGTACCTGGCGCGACGCCAATTGCAGAGGTCGCCCCACCATTCCATGGTGACAAATCCCGCCTTGCCACCAAAAAACTTGCCGTATGCGAAATGACCTTCGGTGACCATGGGTCCTTTCCATTCCCATAATGGCCACTTCCAGCCATCGTCGGTCATCACATAGCGGCATTCGGGGTCGACAAGCTCGTCGGCCGAGAAACCGCGGATGCCACTGTCGAGGAGCGGCAGGAGACCAATGCTGCGAATGGCCTCCATCATGTCCGGGCAAGATTTGATTGTTGGCAATTGGGAAGCGACGGTTGATGATTATTTGAAAAGCGATTCTATGCGTTCCTTGTAGGCAGCCTCGACGTTGCGACGGATAAGCTTCTGGGTAGGCGTAAGGAACTTGTTGGCCTCGCTCCATGTGTCAGCGACGAGCGAGAAACGCTTAACCTGCTCGGTGACACCCAGCTCGGCATTGTATTTGTCAACGACCTTTTGGAAACGGGCGACAACCTGCTTGTTGGCAATCATATCCTCTTTCGACTCTGCAACCACGCCATGACGTTTGCACCAGTCCTTGAGCATGTCGAAATCGGGGGCTATGAGGGCTGCAGCAAACTTCTGGTCGGCGCCCACCACCATCATGTCCAGGATGAATGGCGACTGCTTCATCTTCTCCTCTATAACCTCCGGGTTTATGTACTTTCCCATCGAGGTTTTGAACATGCTCTTCGTGCGGCCTGTGATGAAAAGGTATCCGTCGGGGTCGAAGAAACCGGTGTCGCCGGTGTGGAACCACCCTTCGGGGTCGATGGCTTCGGCTGTGAGGTCGGGACGGTTGTAGTAGCCTTTCATGACATTGCCGCCACGGCATTGAATCTCGTTGGTTTGAGGGTCGACGCGAACCTCTATTTCACGCATGGCAAAACCGACAGAACCTATCTTGCGACCTTTCTTGTTGCTGTTGGTTACAGCGATGAGAGGAGAACACTCGGTGAGCCCATAGCCCTCGTAGAGGTCGAGACCCACGCAGGAGAAGAAGCGTGTGAGGCGCGGCTGTATGGTGGCGCCACCGCTGACAAGCATATAGAGTTCGCCACCCATACTCTCACGTATCTCTTTATAAACCAGCTTGTCGGCAATTTTCTTCTGAATCTTGTACCACGCGGAGAGCTTAGACTCGTCCAGATCGTAGTCGAAAGCCAGATCGATGGCCCAGTTGAAGATTTTCTTGCCCACACCACTCATTTTCTCGCCCTTGCGATAGATTTTGTCGTACACCTTCTCGATGAAGCGAGGGACGCATGCCATCATATTGGGGCTGAACTCCTTGCAGTTGTCGCCGACTTTGGCTATACTTTCGGCGTATGCTATTGTGAAGCAAAGCCACTGGTAGAGGTAGCCCATCATACGCTCGTAGATATGGCACATGGGAAGCCATGAGAGAGCCTTGGTCCACGTTTTTCCAGGGCTTTCCTTGATTTCCTGGACGTTCATTATCAATCCTCGGTGGGTCAGCATGGCTCCCTTGGGAACCCCTGTGGTTCCGCTGGTATATATCATGGTGCAGACATCGTCGGTGGTGAGGGAATCCTTGATAGCCTGCAGCTGCTGGGGCGCGTCGGGGTGCTCGGCTAGGTAGTTGCGACCGATGCCGTAGATGTCGTCAAGCGACTTCACGCCGTCGACAGGGATTATGGTGCAAAGATTTTCGAGACAGGGGAGTTTCTCGCGGATATTGCTGATTTTCTTGTAGAGAGCAGGTGTTTCAACCACAAGCAGACGGACATGTGCATCATTGAGGATAAACTGGTAGTCCTCTTCGCTGATTGTGGGGTAGATGGGCAGGAGGACGGCACCTGTCTGCTGGACTCCGAAGTCCACATAGTTCCATTCCGGCCGTCCGGCAGAGATAAGACCTATGTTTTCCCCTTTCTTCACACCCAGATGGAGAAGGGCATAACTGATAAGATTTGACTTCTCGATATACTCGTCGATGAAATGGCTTTTCCATTCGCCATTCTCCTTGAATTTAAAAACAGGACGCTCGGTTTGGAGCTCTTTTCGCCACTGCAGAAGGTCGAATAATCGCGTAGGTTCTTGCATACCAAATATTTGTAATTTCCTTTGTTTTTGTTGAAATATAATTTGAATTGCAAAGATAGTATTTTTTTGCCTTATTCCAACCATTTCTTATTTTTTTTAACATTTCAAACTTGTTTACCGTTTACTGATTGCCGTCTGCTGTTGGGGGAAGTCAAGAACATTATTTTTAAGTACGGAGATACAACATTTGGCGGTTATTATCGTTTATTGTTTGCTATTTATGGTTTACCTTTGTCCGTTTGCTGTTGATAGTGAATGGCGGAAACGCAAAATAAAAATTTGTAATAATGAAGCGATTAATAATTATAGTATTCTTTATAGTTTTACTAATGCCTGTAGCGATGGGTCAGCGGTCGAAGGCGGAGAAGCTTTATGAACGCGGTATGGCTGCATTGAGTAAGGGAAACGGAGAG
>CACZUZ010000070.1 GCA_902784465.1 uncultured Bacteroidota bacterium | reverse complement strand
AAGAAGAGTTGAACAGATGATTTTTTATTTTGCTGTATGCAGATTAAGAAATATTGTTTAACTTTGCAATGTTAAACAATGGATGTTTGACATCTTCGAGGGCAAGAAAGAACATTATACTCCTGTACATTTGAAAAATTAGGAAATTTCATATAGCTGACAGGGATGTATAGTGGTTCTCGTCATATCGGCGCGAACCTCAAATGCATCGTCAGCTTCGGTTCTTCCTAATACCGTCAAATGTGATGTGTTGGGTTCGCGCCTTTTTTTCGTTTAAAAAGGATATCTTTATACAAATTTTACTAATTTTGTAGCATAATTGTACTAAATACCATTCTACTTAATATGTCAAAAGAACAAGAACGTGCCGAGCTGCATCGGGTGATTTGGAATATAGCCAATGACCTGCGTGGCAGTGTCGACGGCTGGGATTTTAAGACTTACGTCTTGGGAATGCTATTCTACCGCTTTATCTCGGAGGATTTGACACGTTACCTAAATAAACTTGTAGCTGAAACTGGGACATCCGACTTCGATTATGCTTCGTTGAGCGATGCGGAGGCTTTACGTGCCAAAGACCAGACGGTGCAAGAGAAAGGCTACTTTATCTTGCCGAGCGAGCTGTTTCAAAACGTTGCAAAGCGAGCAAAGAACGATGACGCTCTCAATATGACACTTGACCAAGTGTTTAAAAACATCGAGGGAAGCGCAAAAGGTACGCCCAGCGAGCCTGACCTTAAAGGTCTGTTCAGCGACTTTGACGTGAGCGTCAAGACGTTTGCAGGTGTCTCGACCGACATAGGCATAGACATCGTCACGGGGCCTGCAAGCCGCATCACATTCAGCTACCTGTGGAGCTACCACACGACAGGGGACAGCGGCCACCATCGCTTTGATCATGCAACACATCTGCTCTCGGTCGACTTTCTCGTCAAACTGAGAGTGAGGGAATAGTTTCGTGAATGGTGAATTGTGAATGGACGTTACCGCAAACAACGATTTTATATAACGATTTTATATAATGCATATTATGCGCAGAAAAACGAAATATTTTAGTTTTGCAATAATTGTCTTTTTGGCGAGCTTGCTGTTAGCAGGTTGCGAAAAGATGTTTATGCCGGTCGACGAGGAGGCGACGCCGACGGCTGTGTTCGAGTATCTGTGGAAGCAGATTGACGAGCACTATTCGCTCTTCGACGTGAAGGATGTCGACTGGCAGATGGTTCACGACACCCTCAAGAACAAAGTGAACGACGAGATGAGCGACGACGAGCTGTTCGTCGTGCTCCGCTCGATGCTGAACACCCTCAACGACGGACATGTGGACCTCTGGAGCCGTGACGACGTGGCGAGCAGCGAGGCCATATTCCTGCAACGCTATGGAGAGAAGAACTTCGACATCAACACCATAGCAATGACCTACCTGCGTGCCGACCACCACACCACCGGGGGTATGGCATACAACAGCATCGACAGTGGGCGGGTGCTGTACATACGCTACAGTTCGTTCAGCAGTTCGGCGACGCCGACGCAGTTTGAGAAGGTGGTGGAACGTTTCCCCGAGGCTAAGGGCATCGTGTTCGACATAAGGCAGAACGGGGGCGGCGAGATACAGAACGAATGGAACCTGATGGAGATGCTGCCGTCGGACAACCAGCTGCTATACAGGACGCAGCTGAAGAGCGGTCCCGGGCATGACGACTTCGGCACGCCCGTGGAGGTTCGAGCGCCATCGAACGGCGACAAGACTCCATACGACAAGCCTTTCGTGCTGCTCACCGACCGGGGCTGCTATAGTGCGGCATCGGCTTTTGCGCTCTGCCTGAAGAGTTACCGCAATGTGACGGTGATGGGCGACACGACAGCCGGCGGCCTTGCCATACCGACGGGTGGTGCGCTGCCCAACGGATGGTACTACCGGTACGGGGTGAGCCGTGTCATAGCGCCCGACGGGGTGAACTACGAGAACGGCGTTCCACCCGACAGGGTGGTGAGCCTCGACCCTGCCGCCACAGCCTTACACCGGGACAACATCATAGATTCGGCGTGTAGGGTGATATTGGGGGGTGAATTGTGAATTGTGAATTGTGAATGGACAAATGTATTATCATTCCTCATTCCTCATTAATAACAGTAATACTTACATGATCTCAGACTTCCTAATTCGCGCCAGCTACCCCAACTACTTCATGGTGAAGAAATATGCCGAGATGGGGCGCGAGGTCTTCAACCGCAACATAGAAGACAAAGACAACATACTGAAAGGCAACAAGCCTGGTACCGTCATCTACACCCTGGAGGGCGATGACAGCAAACACGAGTATCCGCCGCGCTGGTACGACATGTACTACCTGATGAGGGCTCGCGGCGAGAGCCAGCGACATTTTCTGGAGATGCTGCTTAGAGAGAGGTTCGGCGACGGGCTTTGCGAGCAAAGGATGGAAGCCGGCTACACGCCCACCCGGATAGAAGAGCTGGAGCAGCTACGCAACCAGATGCGCCAGCAGTGCATCGACTATGTGGAGGACAACCCGCTGACCAACAGCAGATACCTTATCACCACGCTTGCCGAGGGCGATTTCACCGACGAGCAGATAAGCTACAAGGGTCGTATGCTCCTCGACCTGACGAGGAACTGCTACCCTGTGCCCGATTTCTGCATTCTCACCGCGGAGGCGTTCCTGCTTCCGGAGCGGCTGGAGGAGTTTCTGGAGGCGGCCATCCACAACCTCGAGGTGATGACGAGCTACCGGCTTGGGGAGGACAAAGACCCGCTCATCTTCGCCATACGCTGTGCGATGCCGCAGTATATCCCCGGGCTGATGCCGACGCTGCTCAACATAGGGGTGACCCGCACCGCCTACCACGGCTTGGAGCGTCGCGGCATCGGCACCGCCAACCGAGTGTATCTCAGCACGCTGCATTCCATCAGCGAGATGCTGAACATAGAGAAGAGATACGACCGCAACGACATAGAGCTCAGCACCAAGGAGCAGGAGGAGCGTATAGCGGCGATGGAGCAGGCCATCATAGCGGCACGCGGCGACGGGGAGCGGCTGCTGAGCGACGCCCATTACCAGGCGCTGATGTTGGTGAAATATGTACGCAACTTCTATATCGACAACCAAGACCTGATACTCACCTTCATGCAGGGCAAGCAGGCTTACCCCTCGCTGATACTGCAACGCATGGTGTGGACGATAGGCAACGAGCAATCCTATCCCGGGGTGCTGTACAGCCACCACAGCCGCACTGGCACGGGGCGCCAGGTAGAGAGCTACCGTAACATCTTCGGCGAGGAGATAATGACGGGCGACGTCACCTCGATAGACATCACGTACAACGACCGACAGGAGATAAAAGAGGAGTATCCAGCGGTGTTCCACTTCGACCCGCTGCTCGACTCGCTGGAGGAGCGACACAAGTCGCCCGTCACCATCGAATTTGCCGTTGAGACGCGGCCGGGCAAGATAAGCCTGTTTGCCGTGCTGCAGCTCAACAAGTCGGAGATGACGGGTCGAGCGGCGCTGATATCGGCCATCGACCTGCTGAACCGCGGGATGATAAAGGCGCACGACGTCACGACGCTCATCAAGCCTTACCATCTACGCCAGATAGTGTCGAACACGATAGACAACAACTCGCTGAGTTCGCTGCAACTGTTCGGGAGGGGGCTCAGCGTGCTGCCGCGTACGGCCATCACGGCGACGCTGTGTTTCACCTCCTCGCGGGCGCAGGAGCTAAAGAAGGAGGGACATGCCGTCTGCCTGTGCCAGGAACGCTTTGTGCCGACGGACACCATCACCCTCGGGGAGCTAGACGCCATACTGAGCCTCACGCCTGCGGCGATACACGTCGTCACCGCCTGCCGTGGATATGGCATCCCAGCGCTGATGAACCTGCAGAACTACGGCATCAAGAAGGAGGGCGACAGCCTGGTGAACAGCGATGGGCTGACAATCCACGAGGGAGACAAGATAACCATCTCGAGCAAGCAGCAGACGATATACAAGGGTGTGGCCGACTACAAGCCGGCGCGGTTCACGAAATACCTGAACGGCCAGAATGTGCAGTTTGAGAAGGGCGAAGAGGAGGTTTTCAGACAGATGAAAGAGACGTACCAGCAGTACCAGCAGATAGTGACCTCGGACAAGGCGAGTTTCATCAACGACGTGAACAAGCTGGCGCGCCTGATACGGTGCGACCTGCAGGACAAGCCCACCGTGGCGCGGGGCATAGTGAACAACTGGTACTCGGAGAATGCCGAGCGATACCTAGGTCAGGTGCTGCAGAGCAAGATGGGGGACCACCTCGACCAGTCGCGGGTCTTCAACCTGCTGTCGCGCGACCGCAAGGCCGACTTCTTCCGTCGTGCGACGGAGACGTGCATCCGTCAGCATCTGAGCGGCCTGAAGGCCGGATCGTTCATGCTGGGGCGTTTCGTGGCGCGGCCGCTGTCGACCTCGATATGGAACATGCTGAGCGACCAATCGGTGGCGTTCCTGCTCAACGAGTATGTGCTATACGAGAAATACCTGTATGTGCTGGAGGAAGTTGGGGAGATAAAGCTGGCGCGCGCGCATTCGAAGATACAGACGGAGGGCATAGACAACATGACGATACGCAGCTTCGACCTGTACAATTTCGTTCCGCTCCTATACTCTTCGCACGACTGGCAGAATATAGCCTATCAGCTGGAACAGATAGAGCATCAAGACAACACGCATCTGCTAGTAGAGAAGCTGTCGCATCCCATAGAGGAGGTGTTCGACATGACGAAGACGTGGGTGCTGGCGGAGATAGAGGCGAAGAAAAACGTGGAAGAATGAGAGCATTCTTCCACGAGGGGCAAAGAGGTTACCATTTCCCGAAATGGATGCGGGTGGGGTCCCACTTGTCCTTGGGCTGGTTGTCGCCGGCGGGATAGCCGACGGGGACGATGGAGTAAGGCACGATGTTGCCGGGGAGGTTGAGATAGTGGGCGATGGGGTCCATGCGGTCGTGGAAAGGATAGCATGCCGTCCAGACGGCGCCAAGGCCGTAGGCTTCGACGGCGAGGAGGAAGTTCTCGGTGACGGCGCCCATGTCGTCACGCCAGATGGGGTTGGGGGAGGTGACGGCCGGTGCGTCGGGGTTTTCGCGCGGTGGGCGGGTGACGGTGGTGTCGGCGCAGAAGACGACGACGGCGCCCGACTGCAAGAATTTCTCCATGTTGAAGTTGCCTGCGAAGGCAGTCTCGTACTGGCTCTTGTCGGTGAGGACGACGATGTGCCAGGGGCGTACGTCCATGCCCGAGGGGGCTGCGACGGCGGCGCGCAACAGCAACAAATTGTTTATTGTCAGGCGACTAATACCGGAAAGCGGTAAATATAGGACAGACAAAGGTACATTTTTTTTCGTTATAGTGTATTATTTCGGGTACCACAAACGATATTATAGTGTGACAGAACAAGAATACAACCAAGCCATAGACCTTTGGGCCGACCAGCTGTATAGCTTTGCCATGTACTGCTGCAAGGACAGGGAGCGATGCCGCGACGCGATGCAAGAGGCGTTCGCGGCGCTATGGGAGCGGCGCAAGGATGTGGAGTTTGAGAGATGCAAAAGATTCCTGCTGACGGTGACGCAACACAAGATTATCGACGGCATACGTCGCGACAGCAAGAACGAGCCGCTAGGGGAAGAGCAGGAGGAGAGGCAAACGACAAGGCCCCACGACAATCTAGACCTGACGAGCACCATACAAACGGCGATGAGACAGCTCAGCGAACAGCAACGCATCATCTTGACACTGCACGACATAGAGGGTTACAACTACAAAGAGATTGCCGAGATGCAGGAGATGAACTACAGCCAGGTGCAAGTGGCGGCATTCCAATTCACGAAAAAACAATTCACAATTCACGATATAACAATTGACGGATCAAATGAAAATCACCGAAAACAACATAGAGCTGCTAATCTTCAAACTGAAGGAGGGGATGCTTGACGAAGCCGAACAGGCGAGTGTGGAGGAAGCCCTCGCCGGGAACGAGGAATGGCGCCAGATGGCAGAGCTGTACGACCCCGCGCTGCAAATACCCGACTATCCCCATCTTGAATATCCCGACAAGGAGAAGCTTCGCGACATTGCGCGGCCGCAACGTCCACGCCGCATTGCCCTGCCCCTCTGGAGCCGTGTGGCGGCGGCCTGTGCCGTCATAGCCGGCATTGTCATCTTCCTGCGTATCAGCAACAGCGGGCCCGACAGCGACCTCGTGGCTTTTGACGACACAAGAGCAGCCATGGAGACCATAAACAGGCCGATGCCAGCGGACAGCGCCACGGCACCTTCGGCGGCCGACAGAATAGCAGCCACAGCAAGAAACGAGGCTCCCGGAGAGACAATGACGGCCGAGAGGCATGAAGAACCGACGGACAACGAAGCCGACTACCTGTACAGCGAAGAGCTTATAACCTTCCTCGACGATGACGACACTGCTTTCGACCAGAGGCTCTACAGCGAACCGCAAAACGACGGTTTAGCACACGCGGCTATTGCATCGGCTGCTGACAACATAAGATTCACCGACAAGCTTGTGACCTACTATGACGACGAAGAGCCCGGCGACCTGGCCGCTATCGGGCAGCAGCCCGCATGGCAAGCAGCGGTGGAGGACTGGCAGTGGAATCTGCAACTGGCAAGGCTGGAATTCCAAACCAACATGGTAAACAACATATACAAATACATAGAACGCAAATAAAGAGAAAAAATGAAAAAGATACTTTATCCCCTCGCCCTCTTCATGGCCCTCGCGGCATGTGGCACAAGCAACGCACAAAGCGTAAAGAAAGGGAACGCTGCAGAGGCGGTTGTTGAAACCAGGACGGACAACGACATCGTGGTGCGTCAAAACATCAAACGACCCATAACACAACTCATTGTCAAGGGCAAAAGCAGCGTCATGCTGGTATACGACACAGTCAACTATGTAGAAGCGGTATACAATCCGGACGAAGTAGACCCACTCGACAACGAGATGATTGTCGTAAAAGGATTCACCCTGATTGTAGACGACCCCGACGGGACGGGCTACTACGTGATACACCTGAAAAAGAAGGAGCTGCAAAGCGTCAAGAACAGTTCGGGAAATCCAATAATATATGTTGAACTGAACGACACCGCATCACGGCAGATAGAGCTGGCAGACACCGCGGCGGCGGGGAGAGGGACGGAGCAAGACACCACATACACCTTGACGACGAGCAACCTGGCAAGGCAGCAACAGGTGGAAGAGGCGCGCCAGCAACTGGGAGAGGCCCGCCAAAACCTCGCCAAGACGCTGGACAGGATTCCGCTCGAGCCCATCGAGGTGGTGGTAGACGACTACGACAGTAGCGCGACGAGTGGCAACGGAAGCACGACAATCATCAGCTACGGACGAGAATACGATTCCTACGGTTTTGAAGACCGAGCCGGGGCGGCATTCCTGTGGGGTTTCAACAACTGGGGAGACAAGTGGTACAACGGGCTGGGCAAGATGGATGGCGTGTATGAGCTGCGTACATCGTTTTCATCGTGGCAACTGGAATTCACGTATGCCGTCATCATGACGCGACATTTCTATCTCGACCTCGGCATTGGCTACGAGTCGGACATCTACAAATTCACGACGCCGCTTGTAGACATCGACAACAACGGTATACTAGTGGACAGGGTGTCGACCTATCTGCACAACGACTACGACAACCAAACCAGCGCCAACCAAGTATTTACGAACACGACTCTGGACGATTGGTCGAGCAGGCTTGTGACCAGATATTTCAGCATTCCCATCGACATGGTTTTCAGATTCGACAACGACTTCAAGATAGGCTTCTCCGCAATACCTGCCCTTGGATTCAGCAGCAGCCATACTGGTTTGAAACACGAAATAGACAACCGAAACTTGGAATACCTGGACGCGGAAAACATATCGAAACATATCACGCCCTACAAATTAGACCTGCGGTTATCTGTGCGATTCGACCATTTCGGCTTCTTTGCCCAAGTGAGCACCCTGTCACTCTTCAAAGAGAAGGATGTCTATCCCATAAAGATAGGGTTTATCATCAAGTAAGGTTTGCGGATACCCGGATTATAAACTTTGTTTTGAAACCAAACAATTATCAATTAAAATAGCATAATTATGAAAAAGATAGTTTCAACAGTTATTGCCTGCTGCCTGATGGCGATGGCTATGGTGAGCTGCAGCACGATAGTGGCAAAATCGATGGAGATCCTTGATGATAACCTCGACGAGCTCGGGGAGGAGCTTGACGAACTCGGGGAGGAGCTCGACGGACTTGGGGAGGAGCTCGACGGACTCGGGGAGGAGCTTGACGGACTGGGGGACAGCATCTGTTACGCGAGCGAGGGAAGCGACGGCAACGATTCGAGAATAGAGTACAAGGTTAGTGGCAAGAGGATAACCATCAGTGGGTCGCAAATCGAGATTAGCAAGAAAGACAAATACAGAACCCGGAAGTTCAAGATAAACAATTACAATGCGTTGAACGTCGGATACAGTTTCCGGGTGATAATGTGCGACACCATCGACTCCGTCACAATCCGCATCAACGAGAAACTTGACAAATACCTCAATGTCAACGTGAAGCGTGGGGTCCTGAACATAACCCTCGACGGTGTTGGCGGCATAAAGGCTGTGGACAACGCCAAGTTCGGCTACATCTACCTGCCATACAATGTCAACCTATGCAGATTCAACCTTTCGGGCGTGGCCTCTTTCGCGACGGCGCTGCCTATCAACTCCAGTGCCGTGGCTGTCGACCTGTCGGGGGCCAGCTCGTTCAAGGGCAAGATAACGTGTACGACATTCTCTTCGGACCTCAGCGGCACGTCGCGCTGCCGGGCGGACATCAGATGCCAGACAGCCGACATCGAGCTCAGCGGGGCCTCGCGCCAGGAGAGCAACATAGAATGCAAGCGCCTTGATGCCGAGCTGAGCGGCACGTCGGAGCTGAAGGGCAACGTGAAGGCCGACGAAATAGGCGGTGAGCTGAGCGGGGCCTCCAAGATGCAGCTTGCCGGTTCGTGCGACAGGCTAACGGCGGAATTGGCAGGGACATCGAGACTGGACTGCAAGATGCTGCACACGAAGAAGATGAGCGGTGACATGAGCGGTGCCAGCAGGGCGGAGATAAGCTGCAGCGACAGGATAGAGATGGTGCTTAGCGGCACGAGCCACCTGATATACTACGGCAACGCGAAGAGCGAGATTGAGGCGTCGCGAGCAACGACGGTGGAGAGGAGGTAGGGGGATTTTCGGATGGGACGGATTTTCGGATGGGACGGATTTTCGGATTTTCGGATGGACGGATGGACGGATGGGAGGGATTTTCGGATGGGACGGATGGGACGGATTTTCGGATGGGAGGGATTTTCGGATGGGACGGATGGACGGATTTTTGGATTTTCGGATTTTCGGATTTTCGGATGGGAGGGAGAAAGAGCAAACAGGAACCTGAGGGGGTTCCTGTTTGGGTTTATAAGGGGGAGGGTTAGAGGGGGAGTGTGGGTTTGAGGGGGTTTGAGAGGGTTGAGAGGGGTTAGAGGGGTTAGAGGGGTTAGAGGGGGAGGGTGGCGAGGTGGGTGCTGCGGGAGAGTTTGCCGTCGAGGGAGCGCATGGCAATCCAGACGTTGACGTTGTCGCCGGTCCAGGCGGAGGGGAGGGTGGCGGTGGCGTTGCGGTCGGCGCGTTCGGCGAGGGCGGTGTTGAAGACGGCCTGCTTCTTGGACTCGTTGTAGGCGATGAAGGCGAGCTTGTCGTCGGCGAAGGCGTTGCCCATGCCGGAGTTGTCGGCCCAGGTGAAGGAGAGGGTGGTGCCGTCGGCAGTGGCGGAGGGTGAATAAGGGAGGTCGAGGGTGGTGCCGTTGGCGAGGATGGTTTTGGAGAAGTCGAGTTCGAAGTCGGGGTAGGAGCCGACGATGGCTTCGTCGAGGTTGAGTTTGATGAGTTCGGACCAGTAGGTGCGCTTGCCGGAGGGCTGGATCATGAGTTTGGCCCACTGGGCGAAGGGCGAGAGGGACTGGACGGCGGCCTTGGCTTTGTAGCGCTGGGTCATCTGTGCGAGGGTCTGGGGGTTGTGGACTTTGGGTTGGTAGGCGGAGATGATGTACTCGCCGCCTTTGCCTTTGCGGCCTACGATGTTGCCGGCTTTGCCGACGCCGTAGAGGATGGAACGGAATTTCATGGTTTGAAGTTTTTAAGGGTTGATTGAAAAAAGGGTTATGGGTCTGATGTGGTTCTGATGCGGGTCTGATGGAGGGGTGTGTATTTGTTTGTTTTTCGGATGCAAAGATAGGAAGGTTTTTGGAGAGGGGTGTGGGATTGGATGCGATAGGGGTTGATTGGGTGCGATTGTTGGACATTGTTGACGATTGGTGGGTTTTGGGGGGTGTTTTTCGGGGGTGGGTTGTGCAAAATCGGTGGTGGCGTGGGTTTGGTTTTAGAGAAATTGGCCGCTATGGGGTGCCGAGCCAGTCAATGATGGCGCGGACTTGGCGAGGGGTGAAGGTCTTGGTGTTGGGGCGGTAGCCGATGCGGAGAAGCTCGTCCCAGAGCATGTCGTTGTGGCGGATGATGGCCATGAGGTGGTTGACGGCGGTGCGGGGCATGCTGTCGGGGAAGTAGATGAGGGCGAGTTCTTTTTTCGAGTAGGCTCGGATTGTGAAATCGGGGTTTGTCGGGTTCATGGGTTTGATGGGTTTAAAAGGTTTGACTTTGAGAGGATGTAGTAGTCGGAGTAGTCTTTGCAGGATGGTGGGAGCTGGTGGTGTGTGAGGTTTGGGAGTAGTTGTTGGAGTTGGAGGAAGAGGCGTTCGCCGGGGAGGTCGCGGTCGGGGGCCATGTGGAAGGGGGTTTGGAGCTGGAGAGCGAGGGCGTGGAGGGGTTCGATGTCGGTGGGTTTGAGGAGTGTGGCGGAGGGTATGGCGATGGCTTTGTGGCCGGCGGATAGGAGAGCCCAGCAGTCTGAGGTGCCTTCGGCTATCCAAAGGGGCTCGCCTTCATGGAGGCGGTTGAGGACGGGGAGGTTGTAGATGCCGCAGCGGGAGCCTTGGGGGAAGCGGAAGCGGGGGGTGTCGGGGAGGGTGCCGGTGGGGTGCCAGTCGAGGTTGCGGTTTTGGATGCCGACGAGGCGACCGTGTGTGTCGAAGTAGGGGATTTGGAGCCAGTTGACGCCGTGGCGGTCACGCCAGGAGGAGAGGCGGCAGAAGCGGACGACGCGAGGGTCGAGGAGGCGTTGGGAGAAGAGGAATTGCCGGGCTTTGTCGGAGAGGCGTGGATGGTCGAAGAAGTGTGCGTAGCGGGAGGGGTCGAAGGAGATGTGGGATGAATGGGTTTGATGGGTTGAATGGGCGGGGATGGGCTCTATGGAGCCGTCGGAGAGGTAGAGGCAGGCTTGTTGGAAGTCTTTGTTGGGCGTCGGGGAACGGGAGGCGAAGGAGTCGGATGGTGAGGTCGATGGTGTCGCCGTGGGCGTCGCAGGCGAAGCAGCGGTAGGAGTTGCGGTGAGTGGAGAAGGAGAGGGAGGCGTGGTGGTCGTCGTGGAAGGGGCAGAGGGCTTTGTGGCGGGAGACCTCGATGCCGAGCCTTGCGGCGACCTCCTCGATGGGGAGGTCGCGCAGGTGTTGGATATATTGTCTTTCCATAGTAATTGAATTTGAAATGTGAAAATTGAAACTAGGCTTTGCCGTTTAGATAAAGTACTGTCTTGGTGTAGAGTCCCGTTTCATCGGAGCGCGTGACAAACCCTCGTGACACCCATTTGTACAGTTGGTTTTTGGTTCCCTCCTTGCTCTTGCCCAGCTGAGTACGGAGTGCTTCCAGTTGAGTCTCGTTGAAATTGTCGGGCAGGTCATCGAGCATATTCTTAGGGCCGCTCTTGCTGGCATCTGCCGTACATGTGTCGCCATCTTTCAGCAGGTCGCTGAAGATTTGCATTTTGCTCCAGATGTCGTGATAGACGAGCCATTCCACCACCTCGCCCATCGACTTGGTCCAGGTCTGGCTGTTGAGTACCCACATCACGCATCCAGCCTTCCATGCCGAGACCAATGCCCGTTTCGAGGCATCCCAGAGGACATCGTCGTCGGTCAAATCGGCCAGCGTAGCCATATCCTGTGCCAGACTGTCGGTCAACTTGTTCAACGGATTGATGATAAAGCGTCCCTTACAGATGTCGAGCCTCACCAGGTATTCGTCCAGCTTGGCGTAGAAATCCTCGGTGTACTTTCCCTGTCGTGGGATACGGCCATCACGGCTGGCACGTATCTTGTAGGAGAAGACCATACGGCCGAAGGTGCCGTTGAAAAGGTCGTTACGGTAGAAGCGACGCGTGGCGAAGGGAGTCGAAGAGATAGTCAGGTTAGCTCTAAGTATCGGATTACCAGTGATTCCCTCTGGTGTTGCCCGGAGGGCACCGCTTCTTTGTCGATCGTAGATATTGCGGAGCATCTGGGAAATCTGCCTGTGGCCGCCACACATGCGATCAGCCATCTCGACCTCGGGCATGTTGAGGTATTGCGTGCGGTTGCCGAGGCTCTCGCAGGCCATGGCGTTCTGGAGGAAAGCGGCGGAGGTGACGTCGGCGGGCGGGAACCAGAAGGCGACGTCGGGGCGGGCGGGTTTCTCCTTGTTGGCGGACTTGGTCTTCATCTGTTTTTGCCACTCGACGAGTTTCTTTAGTTCCTCGTCGTCGTGCTGGCGGAAATCGCGACAGATGGCTTCTACAAGATTAGAGAACTGGCCTTTATTACCGCCACTTTCGGCCACGAGGTTGGCCATTTGGCCGCATAGTTCCTTCCAACTGAGGTCGGGGTACTGGAATTCCGCGCCGCTAACATGCGCGCCAAGCACGGGGAAGAGCATAGGGACGATGGGTTGGCGCATGTCCTTAGACACTTGAGAGAGAAGGGTTTTGATGCATTCCAATCCTCTACCAAGGGTTGGCATCTGTGGAGCTGTGATTTTACTGATGTCGTATTTCATTGTAACTTTGTTTTTTAGAGAATTAATGGTTTCAGAAATCTGACAGTTGACAGTCTGACAAATGTTTTTTGAGGGGTACAACCCTCCTATTTTACTATCTATATATCTATATATTAAGTAATTATACAATACTAAAAAGAGGTTATTGTCATCCATTTATCAACTGTCAGAACTGTCATCTGTCAGACTTGCTTTTTTTTTATTGCTTACTTTGTCGAGCCTTTCTTCCCTACAAGGCCTGCCATTCTTCTCTCGAATTTCTGCGCTATCGCCAGTGCCTGGTGCACCAGACGGTCGGGCAGTTCGGCCACCTGCTCCTGCGGGAGGGTGAAGATGAAGTGGTACTTCCCGTCGCGGCCCAGCGTCAGCGAGCTGTTGTCTTCGCGGAAGAGGGGTGTGTTGTGTTTGCGTGGGGGCTTCTGGGTGATATACACATTGCCGCCGCGCATCGCCTGCACCTTGCAGGTGGCGATGTAGGGGGTCAGCTGCACCGACTCGCAGCAGGCGAAGTCGGCAATATGCAGCTCGCCCTCGATGGTTCCGAAGGTCATCATGCCTTCCACAGTGTTGATGATTTCAACGTTGTTGTCTTGTTTTTTGTTTTTTTTAGACATTTTGTTAAAGTGTTGTGAGCAAGAAGAGCGTTGAGATTGGTACCATTTTCACTTGCAAGACTCTCTCGGCTCACATCACTCGGGTTAATAAAAAATATTAATTGTCAGGGTTGTTTCTGAAATTTTTTGCAAAATTACCATGCGATTATGCGACTGAACCTTTCCGCCAAACGTGAATTTTCAGTCGCACGCCGAAACGCCCCTAACCCCCTGTCCTGTCGGGAGAAAAAATTTTCAAAAAAAAATTTGCGACTGAACCGCCAAACTTCAGTCGCACGATTCAGTCGCAAAACGGGTGCAAAATAGCGAAAAAAACAGTAGTCAAATGTTGATTTTTACAATGAGAAACGTTTGAAAACAACCAAATTTCTCATATTGAATACATTGATTCAGAATAAATTGAATATTAAATTTAAAATTAAATTTAAAAATAAACTTGCCAATTCGGAAAAAGTTCGTAGCTTTGCAGCAACATACTTACCTCGCTTCCCGTCAGATCAGCGCGCTCAAGGTAAGTCTTTTTTTT
>CACZUZ010000069.1 GCA_902784465.1 uncultured Bacteroidota bacterium | reverse complement strand
CAACGACACCTTCGTCTTCTGTCGCGGCAAGGTGACGTCGCGCCACTACGTCGACAAGTCGGGCAACGAGCGCAACTATGTCTCCATGAAGGTGCTGGCGATGATGAACCTGGCCGGCGTGCTCGACAAGTACTCGTCGCGCCTGTGCTTCAAGATTGACATCAACAATATCGACGAAGCCTTCTGCAAGTCCATCGAGAAGATAGGCAAGAAGCACAAAGGCAGCGTACCGCTGCAGGCGCAGGTCATCGACCCGGCGCAGAAGCTGAGCCTCACCATGGGTGCCACCGACCTGCGTGTCAACGTGCGCGACGCCATCCCCGACCTGGAGCAGATTCACGGCGTCTACGACATAAAACCCATATTGAAAAACTAACCACACAACTCATAACTCATAATTCATAACTCATAACTCATAACTCCCATGATGCCCAACCTGACAACCCCCGTCATAGTGCCGCAGATGCCCTTCAGCGTCGACTACTCCACAGGCATAGTGAGCCTCGGCTCCTGCTTCGCCGACGAGATAGGGGATCGGCTGCAGGAGGCCGACTTCCACGTGGAGCAGAACCCCTTCGGGGCGCTCTACAATCCCGCCTCCATAGCCGCTGCGGTGCGCCGCCTCATGGAGGACCGCCCCATAGGTATGGAAGACCTCGTGGAGCATGAGGGATTGTGGCATTCGTGGCACCATCACGGCAGCTTCTCGCGCACCACGGCCGAGGAGACCCTCGCCGCCTGCAACGACCGCCTGCACCAGGCCCACGAGGCCCTCAAGGAGGCGTCGCTGCTGATGGTCACCTTCGGCACGGCGTGGGTTTTTGAGCGGGAAGGTGGGATTGTCGCCAACTGTCACAAGCTGCCGCCGCAGATGTTCGTCAGACGGCGTATGACGGTGGAGGAGATTGTGACCCTCTGGCAGCCGCTGCTGCAAGAGCTGGCGGCCTACTACCCGAAGCTCAACGTGCTCTTCACCGTCTCGCCCATACGCCATCTGGCCGACGGCGCCCACGGCAACCAGCTGAGCAAGAGTACGCTTTTGCTGGCGGTAGACGAGCTGGTAGGGAATGCCAGATGCCATTATTTCCCGTCATACGAGATAGTGCTCGACGAGCTGCGCGACTACCGTTTCTTCGACGAGAAGATGACACATCCCACGCCGCTGGCCGTCGACGTCGTCTGGGAACGCTTCCAGCGCGCCACGATGCTGCCTGCCGTCCGCGAGCAGGCCCACTACAACACGAAACAACACAAACGCGAAAAACATATACCGCTGCATTGATATGAAAAGAACAAGACACTATGGCTTGATGGCAGCCCTGCTGCTCATGCTCTGCGCCTGTGGCACACGCCACCCGGAGCCGCAGATTGAAGGCCACTACACCTACTGGCACGCCTTCAGCTATGATATGGGAGGCAACCACTTCGACGTGAGCGAGAGCGGCACCATGGACTTCTATGCCGACAGCACGGCCCTCGACTCCGCCCGTCAGGTGTATACCGTCATACGTCCCGAGGGCGACACCGCCACTTTGGTGTTCAACTACATAAGCCCCAGCCGCTGGCACCTCGACGGCGACACGCTCCATTTCGCAGGCATCAAGGAGAGCTTCCGCATGGAGGTGGTGATGGGTGACGACCGTCTGACAGATGTGGCGCAGAAGATCATCAGCGCCTACAGCGGCGGCATCGACTACGAGTACCGCTTCCATATCGACACCCTTACCGCCGAACGCCTCCAGTGGAGCTTCACCTATCGTGATGGCCACAGCGACACCTGGGAGTTCTACAGGGAATAAAAAAAATAGCGGCTTATCTGTCGGTCGAGAGCTTCTGCACTACCCAGGCGAAGGCTTTCGCCATCCGCTTCTCCGAGTCGACGAAGTGGTTGCCGGCATTCCACTCGAGGGTGGCGGCGACACCTTGTGCCACAAGCAGCTCTTGCTGGCGGCGGATGGCGTCGTCTACATGTGCCATCACGGGGTTCTTGGTGTGCGACTCCCTGTCGCCAAGGCTTAGGTACACAGCCTTGCCCTTCATTTCGCGCCCTTCGATATAATCCGTCCATCGCGGATACCACACCGACGGCGATGCTGCGGCGACGCCGTCGAAGAGCCGGCTGTTGTATCCCGCCCACAAGGCGAAGAGGCCGGCCAGCGAGTAGCCGCCGATGACGACCTGTCGCGCTCCCAGGCGTTGCGTCAACGATGGCAACAGCACGTCCCTCACATATCCCAGGGTTGCCTCAGCTCCGTCGCCGAAAGGCTGCCTGCCGAAGGTGGGTGGCGCCGGCCAGGGGGTGAGCTCGTTCATCCACTCCTTGATGGCGAAGGCCACGAGGGTGAACGGCACATCCGTGAGGCCGCCTATCGTCTCCACCTCGCTGTCCAGCAGGCTTTTGTCGTGGGCGTCGACGGGTTGCAGCAGCAGTAGCTGCGCCCCCTCCGTCGTGTATAATGTGCACTCCCGTCCGCCTATGGTCTCCGTCTGCTTCATCTTATACGCTCCATGTGGTAACCCATGCGCTTCAGCTGTACGGCCATCCCGAAGAGGTAGAGCTGCCGCAGGCAGGTGACGTAGGCGTCGAAGGCCTCCTTGGTGCCGGGCTCTATATGCTCGCGCATCAGCGCGTAGTTGACGCGTGTGGCACATTCGTCGACCATCTGGGCAAGCCTTTCCTGCTCCTCGCCGCGCACCATCAGCACATCCTCGCTGATGTATTCGTCCAGGTTGTCGTAACCGCGCTTGTCGCGCATATAGATGTAGAGGTCCTCTATCTGCGAGTATATCTCCCACTCGTCGTCCCACAGCTTGGCCACAGCCATGCCTATGTACATCATCCATCCGAGGCTCGCCGCCGGATAGTCGCGGTATTCGCGCGCGCCGTCGGGGATATATGAGCTGCCCACGGCCTCCCATTTGTCTGTCACATCCGGACATTCCGGCAGCCGCTCGTCGATGGCCTTCACCCCCAGCAGGTACTGCTTGAGGTTCTTGTGTATCGCTTCTTCAAATCTGTCTGTCATAGCATTTCTGTCTATTCATCATCCTCATTGCCGTTTCAACCAAAGTCCCATGACTGGGTCGGTGAGCCATACTTCCTTCTGTTGGATGGAAATCAAATCTTTCTCTAAAAGGTATTTTTTAATGATGGCTATGTTGGAGGAGGTCCCCAAATTGTATTTGTTGATGTTTTTTGCCGACGATAGCCCTGTGTGTACTCCGTCGGCAATACAACGCAGGAAGTTCATTTGGTATCCTGTAAGGCTCTCTGTCTTGGCTTCAAAGACATCGCCACATTGTTCTATAAGTTCGGTTACCGCTTCCGAGAGGATGTGTTCGTCAACCTTTTTGTCGGTACGTTGGAATACATACCAAGATAGTTGTTGTACGTACGATGAGTTTCCATCGACTTGGTCGACAATCCAGGCGGCTTGTTTTTGGGTGATTTTCTTCCCTTCTCTGTGAAACTTGTCTGTAATGTATTTAACCCAGTGTTCCAACGGGATGCGTTGCAGATAGATTATGTCTCCGAATTTGTAGAACGGTTTGCTGCTATCGTCGAAGAAGGTCTCCAACATATGCTTCTTGCTTCCAAAAAGACAATAGGAAGTCCTCTCATGATGTTGCCATATTGATCGCAATTCTGTCTGAAATTGTTTACTGTTGGGGAAGTAACCTATCTGTTGGAATTCATCAATACATACTACTATGTTGATTTTTTTTCGTTTGGCAATTCTTTCTGGCAACTGCAGCAAGTCTTCCATCGACTGCTCCTGTGGGGCGAGTTGCAGTTTGAGAGTTATCTCGCTCATTGGGTCGGCAGCAGTGTTGACGCCAAAGCTGAAACGATTCAAGAATGTCCGGGCATTATCCATCCACTCTTCCATCTTGTTGGAGGTCTGTGTTAAGACTGCCGACGCATAACGTTCGCAGAACTCTTCGCGGCTGCGACAGAGGTGCACGTCCACATACACAATCTTCAAACGGTTGTTCTCCGCAGTTTCTTTGGCTTTCTTCACCAAAGAAGTTTTCCCCCAACGGCGGGGTGATAGTATAAATGTGTTTACCCCATATTGAAAGTTCGATATGAGTTTGGCTGTATCCTTCTCTCTGTCGGTGAAGGCGTCTCCACTTACTGTCTTGCCAAATATAAACAGATTGTTTAAGCCCATATTTGTAATAAATTTATGACTAATAAACGGCTTACTAATAAAAATATTATATGTACGCCGTTTTTTTTTACACTTTTTTGTTGTACAAGCAATCTTTCTGTTATGTTAGTCGTGCATTTTGAAAAAAAGTGTACTTTTGCACCGCGAAATCAATAATACCGACAGTAAACCATGAACAGAGCAATCGTTGCTATATTGTTGTTGTTGTGTGCCTTGCCTTGCTTGGCACAACAGCCGCTCCTCACCACGCATTGGACGCAGGGCTCGCCCTACAACCAGCATTGTCCCGCCGACCCGCTGGAGAACAACAACCACAGCTATGCCGGCTGTCCGGCAGTGGCCATGGGACAGATCCTCAACTATCTGCGCACGACGCAGGGCACCCACTTCGACGATGGCGACGACTACTACACAGGCAATTATTTCGGCCGCCAGTTCCATATCGACGACGACTGGAGCACCTATAGCTTCCCTTCTTTCCCGCAACTCAACGTGATGCTCGATTCCGCCGATGCACGCTTCCAGCGTGGTGCCGAGCTCACCAACACGTTGAAGGCAGCCATCGTCTTCGCCTGCGGCGTGGCCTGCCAGCAGGTCTATTCAGCCTCCGACAGCTACGGTTCCGGCACCTACTCCGTCGACCAGGCCTTCGCGGCCTATCAGCGCTTCGGCTTTGCCGACTGCCAGCTCTTCCGTATCCCCGATTCGGCCATGTATGCCATCCTTGTCTCCAACCTGCAAGCCGGCTATCCCGCCCATCTGGCCGTCGAAAGTCAGGATGGGATGTCTGGCCACAATGTCGTCGTCGACGGCTACCGCGAGAGCGACGGCAAGTTCCACCTCAACTTCGGCTGGGGCGGCTCGTTGGATGGCTGGTACAAAATCCCCGACGCAGGCGGCTATTCTTACGGCTGGACAAAGATCGAGGGCATCATCGTGAATATCATCCCCACGACACCTCCCTTGGCCGTCAGCGAACCCTCGCGGCCGCAGCCCCTCGCTGTCTATCCCAACCCCGCCACCGATCGCCTCTTCTTGCGTGGCCTCCCTTCCGAGGCTGTGGATTACACCATCTTCAACGTCATGGGGCATCAGGTCGCAGCAGGCACCACCACCGGCGTCATCCCCGTTGCCGAACTGGCAAGCGGCCTCTACCTGTTGCGTATCGATGGTGATGGTCGCAACGAAACCCTCAGGTTCGTCGTGAGATAGCAGCTCGTTTTATTCTCTTTTGGGATAATACTCCCTACATGTATGAAGTGCTATGGCGCGCAGGGAGGACCGTTTCGTCGTCGGTGATGGCGTCGAAAGCATCATATTACAGTTCCATTTCCCTAATCATTTCGGCAAAATCCTCATAGTGAGCATGCTGCGCGACGAGCACCTCTCCGTCCTCTCTTTCCTCAAGTCCTACCGTAAGCTCTACAAGCCTCGTAGAATGAAAAAATTGGACAAGTAAACAAAACAAAAAATCCGACAATAGACAGTTCCGACAATTAAAAAATGGATACCCGACACCTCTCTTTATACTATATAACTAATTAATAATTAATAATATAAGTAAAGAATAGGGGAGTTGACACCCCCTCAAAAAACATCTGTCGTAACTGTCTATTGTCGGACAACTAAATCAAAAATTCGCCTAAAAAGCAGTAAGGCAATGAAATACGACATCACCAAACCCTCGGCCCCCAAGATGCCAACCCCTCGGAAAAGGGACAGAATGTATCCAAATCCTCCTCTAAAAGGCCACAAAACGCCCTCCGCACCCCTCCTTCCAGCACCCTTCACCCTCTCCAGTGCTCACATACGCGCTCCTGAGACTCACCCCTCACCCCTCATTTTTGAGGGCATTTG
>CACZUZ010000068.1 GCA_902784465.1 uncultured Bacteroidota bacterium | reverse complement strand
GACTGGGTACTTGTTGAGGTGCATTTCGAACGACGGGTCTTTGGCAATAGCAAGGTCGGCAAAAAGGCTGCGCGAGTCGCACGACTGGTCGTAATAGGCTGCGAGCATCTTTGCAGCCATCGACTTGCCAAAACGACGGCAACGTGAAATGCAGCTGAATTTCGATGCTGTATTGATTGTGGAGTTTATTTCCTTGATAAGTCCGGATTTATCGACATACTCGCTGTTGCGAGCCTCACGAAACCCGTTGTTGCCTCTGTTTATGTAGAAACCCATGAGATGTAGATGTATGATGATGACTTCTAAATAATTTGTTTGAACACGGATTGCACGAATCTAACGGATTAAAAGAAGTTCCAATATATTATTGTTCTTGATTGACAATATGTTTATGCCGAGTTTGCGCCAGAGTTTCAGGTATGGGAGACCTCGTTTTTTAAGGCTGTTGCCGGTGCGGTAGTAGAGCGGGCCTTCGTTTTTTAGCCAGAGGTCGAAGTCCTTGCGGATAGGCTCAATATTATCTTTTCCCATATAGGTTGGCGAAAGAAGCAGGTTGTAGGCGAAGTTTATTACGCCCTGTACATTGTCAGCGATGCATTTCCGTACCGGGGAGATGGTGGTTTCGGGAAGGGTGTTGGAGAAGACTACCAGTCGTTTGGCCAGGTTGAGGTAGTCATTGTAGTGTTTTTTGTAGCCGGCAGGGCCTGTGCTCTGCTCGTCACTGCCATGGAAGTAGACTGATATGGGTATATTTAGAACAGTGATGGTTTTGACAAAGGGTAGGGGGTAGAGAATGTATTCCAGGTCGCAATAGTAGCGGTCGCCGACAGTGAGATTCATCTCTTTGAGGAGCTCGGTGCGGAAGGTGACAGCGTGGATGGGGAAGCCCCATGCCGTGGGGTATCTTGACCAGAAGTCGGAGATTGACAGGGCTTGGTTGTAGCAGTCGCCTTGGTAGGTGTGGAGCAGGAAACTATCGTCAGCATTGAAATAATCCTGATATTCAGTGGCTACGTAATCGCAATCTGTTTTTTTGAGAGTGGTCATGTATGACTGAAGGTTCTTGGTGCTTACCCAGTCGTCGGAGTCGACTTCTTTCAGGTATTTGCCTTGTGCTTCTCGAATGCCAATGTTAATAGCGGTCCCCCATCCTCCATTGGGCTTGTCGATGACGCGGACAACGGTAGGGTACTGTTCCTCATACTCGTGCAGGATGTCGAGGGTGTTGTCTTTGGAACCGTCGTTGATGGCGAGGATCTCGATGTCATCAAGAGTTTCCGGGACTAGCATGGAGTCGAGGCAACGGCGGATGGTGCCGGCGACATTGTAACAGGGAACTAAAAAGGTGAGGGTTTTCATTGTATCATAATAGTTCGTTTAACTTATCGTACTGTGATACATTTGGTTAGTAGCCAACAATTTTGTATACGATGCTGCCGAACCATTCGTTGAGGAGTTCGTGCCAGTCGACAAGGGCATTCCAGTTAGGGATGAAACTGTAGAATTGCAGTCGAGGCTTGGGATAGATGTTGGTGGCGTAGCCGTCGAGGGTCCAGCCTTCCTGTTCAAAACAGCTCAGGCTGCGTCTCATGTGGGTGGCACTGGTGACGAGGAGGCATTGCTCGGGCCTGTAGCCAAGCGAGTCGAGAATGGCAATGCTGTAGGTCGCATTCTCGCGAGTGTTGCGCGCTTGTTTTTCGAGGATAATGTCGCTGTCGTGGACACCGAAGTCGCCCAAGTAACGCCTGAATGCTTCAGCGTCGCTGTTGTCGTCGGCACTGCTTTTTACCGTTGCGTCGCCGGAGATCATAATCTTCTCCACAATGCCGGATTCATACAGCCTGACGGCATCCCAAAGACGCGCTCCGCGGTCGTAATTATAGGAAATCTGCATGCATGCTGTGTCCATCCCGTTGCCGTAACCGCCCATAATCACGGCGACATTGTAGTACTTGTCAGGCATTTTCTGATGGCTATAGCTGCGGGTGGTCATGTATTGCGACCACTGTAGCAGTGGTTTGTTGCTGAAAACCACCAGTATGATTATGGCGGTGACAAAGAGTCTTTTGCGCCACTTCTTGTTCTTGACAAAATGTGCCACTATCAATAACCCCAATATCCAGGTCAATGGAAAGAGGAACACCTTGAGAATTTTCGAAACCACAAAAAACATGACCTTACTTCCTGTGGATTAGTCGTTTCACGAAGTCGTAGCCGAGGTTGTGTAGACGCATGAAGTAGCCAATGCGGCTGATGATGCTGAGGTCGTGGTGCTTCTTGAATTCCAGGGCGAGCTGCTTGTCGAGTTGCACATCGGGGTCGATGACGGTTTGGTTGCCATGCAGGTCTACGTTGTGGCGTTCATCGTGCCAACCCACGTGGCTTGTGGATGTCTTCAGGCCGATATTTTGGGTTTTCGACTGTATTGGGTTGACGGTAAGCATGTTGTTCTTTGATGCAGCGTATGCCCAGCGTACAGCCCACGACTCGATACGCTCTTTGCGTTCCATCTCAAGGGTGCGGAACAGGTCGTTGCCGCCCAGGTCGAAATGGTGTCGCGCCTTGCGGTCTTTCGCCAGCTTGGAATAATCGTTCACTTCCCAGTCGACCATCTCCCAACGGTCTTTCCATGTTGCCCATCCCCAACACTGCGCACGGGGTACGAGGAAGACACCTTTCGGGTCGCGGCTGTCGAGAATATCCAGTTTCGGTGTGTATCCTGAAATGCTCCAAATGTCCTTACGGTCGCGGTAAACAGTGAGTGCTGAATTCATAAATGTCAGAAAGTCAGGCGAGACAACGATGTCGTCTTCCAGCACGATGACATCGTCGCGTTCCGTCAACACCTTGCTAATACCGTCAATTACCGAGTTGGCCATTCCCTTGTTCATGCGTGCAGGGAATGGGTGTACGGCCTTGAATCCTTGGATGTCATCGAAAAGGGAGCGGACTTTTTCAACGGCTTTGGCTTCGCCATCGTTACGAGCTTCGTCCATAAAGACGTAAAGGTCGCTCTCGGCGCATTCAGGACAGGCCAGAAGCGAGTCAAGCATCATCTTCGTTTGCTCGTAGCGTTTGTAAACAAAAATACAAATAGGTGACATAAGTGTTATATATTGAATGTTTTAATTAATAATCGAGACGAATTATTGTGACAGTTTGAGTAGCTGCATCCTGACAGGGTAGGGTAGGAGGAGAAGTAAGCTGTAGAGGTGGAGTTTTTTGTTCCTTTTATTCCATTTGCGGGAGAGGCGAATCTCCTTCCGGCATTCGGAGTTATGGTTGGGAAGTCGCAAGAAAATCGATGCACGCATCTTGTGCCAATGGGCTATGTAATTGGGCAGCCCTTTGATGTCGGGATGGCACGAGTAGAGCATCTCCAGTTCCTTGCCTACTGTGTCGTCGTAGGATGGTATGCGGCGGGGTCTGCCTTGCGACTGGGCTTCGGTGGTGTGAAAGATGGCTTGTGGTTCGCATGAATAGGCAATCTTGTATTTTGATGCCAGCCTTGCCCAGGTGATGAGGTCTTCGCCTTGGTGTACCCCTTTGGGGAATCCGCCCATGGCCCTCAGTGCATCGCGCCGTATCATCACACTTATCGAGCAGAAGGGCGGGTCAGAGGTGGCAGCAACGTCAAAGTAGTTGTCTAGTATAAAACCGTTTGCAATGTTGATGTTGTTCAAGATGATATGTTGTGTGCTGCCGCTTGGCGTCAACCGCTCGTATGCGGTGGCGGCAACATCACACTGAGGGTATTGTTCGATGAGCTTCTGACAGGTGGCTAGAAAGCCTGGTTTCCATTCGTCGTCGGCATCGAGGAAGGCAATCCACTCTCCGCGAGCCATTTCTATGCCTCTGTTGCGCGCCGCCGCGACACCGCTGTTAGCCTGTGTCAATAGACTTATCCTGTCGTCGGTCATCTGCTCCACCACTTCACGGCTGCCGTCGGTCGAACCGTCGTCTACAACGATGAGTTCGGAGCAGGAAAGTGTCTGGTTCAGCACAGATTGTATTGCCCTGCTAACGGTCGATGCATTGTTGTACAGTGGTATGATGACGGAAATCATGGCCTCGCCCTTATGACACAGAGATTTAGAAATTAAGCCCTCGTTCGGAGTAGCGATAGGTGGGCCTTTTTACTTTGGAGAGCATGCCAAGCATCACGCCATATATTGCAAAGGAATAGCCGGTCGAACACATGGTATAGGTCACAACATTCTCGCTGTACATGGCCAGGTAGCATCCTGTGGTTGACGCCGCTGCTATCATGGCGCAACATTTCACATGGTCTGGCACATACCATAGGGTGGTGATGATAAAACAATGCACAACAATAGAAATACCCACAATCATGTAGAGCCAAAAACCAATCAGCCCCGTGTCGCAACGCATCTGTACATAGTCGCCATGGGTCTGCTTTACGATGGATGGATTATCGTACAGGAATTTTTGGCAACTGCCTATGCCGCTGCCTCTCATTTCGTGGCCTTTGTAGAATTGTTTTTCAAGCAGTTCCCACAAGGCTTCGCGACCGTTGTTGCGAATATCGTCGGTCTCGATGGTTCCGGCACGTATATCCTTGACGGTTAGTTCGTTCTCGGTGTCTTTCCAGAACATCTTCTCGTGAAATGACGGGACATAGAAAACTATCGCAAGTCCTACAGCTGCAACAACGGCAATGTAAGGCAGCGAAATCCATTTGTGTTTCATGAACATGAAGACCGACATGGCCCCAAAGAATGCCAGCAGGCCGCTTCTATGCACAGTCCATAGGGTAGGCAACAGGCACAGTATGCCCATTATCAAGTCTTTCTTGTCTTTTCCATAGTAATAATAGAGTCCGAAGGAGATGACTGATATGGTGGCAAGGTTGAGGTTCAGTGCGGTGACATACCAAAAGAGTCCTCCAAGCAGGTTCCCGATAAAAGGCACCGACATAGACAATATGGCTACCGCAGCCACCCTTCGCGCCCACACGCACATCGACAGGAATACCTTCTCGTCTCTCACTATCGCCGATGTGGCAATCATGATGATGAAAGGATATAGATACTTGAGGATATATCTTATTCCATATTCTATTGAGCTACACCATGTCAGCGATATTGTAATCCATGCCAGGTAGATGAAGTAGGTCTGTGTGCCCAGACCCCATTTCGGTTTTTCATTGCTCACGAGCAACGATACGACAAGCGCAACCTCGAGCAACAACAGTCGTATGGCCTGCAGGTTGAAGCCTCCTCCTGCCCCATTCCCACCTTCTGCCGACGACAGGGCCAGCGTGCCGGTGGAAAAAAGCAGGATGATGAACATCTCTGACCCTTCGACTAGCATGTAACGGCTGCTGTTCAGAGGATCCTTGACGCGGGCACTGTAACGGAATATGAAGATGAAAAAGTAGGCGTTAAGTACCAGAAAGACTATGATGTTTATTATGCCGCCCAATTCTTAGAATATTTTTTCAACACGTTGTTTGTAGATTTCGAAGCTGTATTGCTTGGCGGTGGCGACAGCGTTGCAACCCATTGCTTGCAGCGCCGTTGAGTCGCCCAGCAGTTGTAAAGTCTTAGTCGCCAAGTCGTTGATGTTTTCCAGTTCGAAGAGCCGCCCATCTGATTCATCGTGGACAATCTCTGTCAGTCCCCCTGTCGATGATGCTATTACGGGGCAGCCTTTCCCCATCGCTTCGATGGCCGAAAGGCCAAAGCCTTCGCTGCGCGACGGCACCCACACCAGCGTCATGCGACTGTAATAATCCGGCAGCATCCTGTAGTCCACCATGCCTGCCCACTCAATCTTGTCACCGTCAATATTTAATTCATCCTGTTGCTGCAACATCTTCTCTTTCAGCTTTCCATCGCCAACGATAAGTAGCCTGGCATCCGGTTGCTTCCCCAGCACCTTGGCAAAGGCTGGAATTACCATGTCGGCTCCTTTAATCTCTTCGAGGCGGGCAACGAAACCAATCGTAACCTGTGCATCGGGTGCCTGTAATCGGGAATTGAAGAAGGTGTAGTCTTTGGGGAGGCAGTTGGGAAGGGTGCAGTGGTCGTGACTGCTTTTTGCATTCAGGTTGTCGATGAGCTTGCTGTTGCCGAAGAAATTGCGTTCGGCAGTCTCGGTGACGCAGGTGAAGAGTCGTGCCACGCGACGTTGCAAAAAGTGGACGAGCCTCA
>CACZUZ010000067.1 GCA_902784465.1 uncultured Bacteroidota bacterium | reverse complement strand
GCCAGCCATGCCGAAACGCATACGGCTCATCGGCAGTCCCGACATTGCGCACCATGCGATGCCATGGAACAGTTCGAAGAGGAATATGAGAAGGAAACACGATACCAAAATCCCAACTGCTAACACAAGCCCGAAACGGAGCGAGGTGAATTGTTCCATTATTACTTCTTTCCATAGGAGGAAGTGGCCGATGGCAGCAACGGCCATCAGCGGTAGTCCCATGATAAGGGTGACGATGTTGATACTTACGGCGTTCACAGTTTTTTCCACGGCTACATAGCCTTCTCTTTCCGGCAGCACAGGCTGTTGATCTTTTTCTTGTATTATTTTCATTGTTGATTGTTTTTTAGTTGTTGTACATTTCGAGTTGTTCTACTATAATATACGCACGAAGGGGGTCAAATCTTACAGATTGCTGATGTTTTTTTCTATGAATGAGAGTTCCTACGAGGGGATTCGTGATGTAAAGGCACGTCGGCTGCGAGGCAAAGGCACGTCATTGTGCTGGGCGCAACGTAACGCCGCCGCATTGGGCGAAACGGCGGTTCATCGGGTACTCGAAGCGGTAGGTGGAGAGGAAGCGATCCAGCACCTCGCGGAACTGAGCCTTCCACTCGTCGGTGGGCTGCGACTGGCCGCGCCACGCGTAGAAGTAGTGGTCCACCGAGCCGTCGGGCGCGAAATAGGCGCGTCCCCACAGGCTGTAGGGTTCCGTCCAGTTCATGCCTGCGTCAACGAGGGCGTTGCGGAGGCCGTAGATGAACTTCTGCCACGAAAGCATATACTCCTGCGGCACACTGTCGGCGCTCCATTGGAACATGCCGCTGGGATATATGGTTTCCAGCGTGTCGAGCGTCAAGCCTCGTTCCGTCACCTCGCTGAGTAGCATGGCCTTCTGCGGCATCCTGGCCAGCTGTTTCTCCAACGACTTGCTTGACCCGCAACCCGTCAGCAGCATCGCGCCGTCTTAAATATCCATCGGGTGAAACACATGGGGATAGTAGTCCTCGATGGTGAGTGTGAGAGTGTCGTTGATGGTCTCGTAGCTGAATGGGGTGTTTTCATCTCCGAAGATGGTACCGGAACTTACGCCGTCGAAGGTGTAGGTAGTCTCGATGGTTCTTGCCCCAGTCAGTTCGCCCTCAAAGATGGCCTTTCGAAAGAGTAGTGCCGTGCTGTCGGACATGAAGACAAGCTCTTCCTCCCAGTAAGTATCGTCGAATGTCGGATTTACCATCCTGCCATGCCAGGCGGTGTGAACCAAAGATACTTTGCCGTCGTTGTCGTTCGGCTGGATGGGGTCGTTTTCTTTCTCGCATGATGAGAACGAAAGGGTGAGGGCTGATACTATCAGCAGCGTCGCGAAAAATATGATTGTCCTTTTCATTTTGGTTGTGTTTTTGTTAATTATTACGGGTGTCTCTACTAAATAATACACAAAAACCGATGCAAATCTTACAATGTTTTTTCTTGAGACTATCATGGTGGAACTTTTGTATAATATTTTGTCAATTCAAAAAATGTTTGTGTTTTTGCAATTTGAATGCACAAATAATCAAAGTGTGATTATTTATGCTTATAATTAACAATAAGATGATTGCACAGAAGAAGACCACATAAAACCATCAAACCCATCTTGCTGCGGCTGGGCGAGGTGTTGTCGTGGTTGCCCGACAAGGTCATAAAGCAGAAACGATACAACAACACGATGCTTTTCCGTATGGAGTCGGAAGTACCTCCCGTTCAACCCTTGCGTCTGAAGGTGGAGATTAACTGCTATGAGCATTTCAACGTACTGGGCTTACAGAAAGTGCCATTCGAGGTTCACAATCCCTGGTTCGACGGTGAATGCGAGATAACAACATATACTTTGAACGAATTGGTCGGAACCAAGCTACGAGCCTTATATCAAAGGAAGAAGGGACGTGACTTGTTCGACCTGCAGGTGGCGTTGCAGAGCGGAAGATTGGATGTAGCGCGCGTGTTGGAGTGTTACCAGAGGTATATGGAATTTGTGGTCGACAAGATTCCAACCTACAAGCAATACGTCCAAAATATGGAAGAGAAGATGCAGAATGATGATTTTCTTGGTGACATGGAACTGTTACTGCGTGAAGATGCCGGCAGGTTCTATCCGATGGAAGCCTACAAGCAGGTTCTGGCAGCATTTATCGAGCAACTTCCGGGAAAACGGGAATAAAGAGTGTCTTGGTCTTTGTCTGCGGAATGTAGCCACTCCGCTCCAAAGGCCCTGTGCATTTGCTGAGCCGAAAGACAAGAACCTCCACAGCCACGTACCCTTCTTTTTCAGGCAGTACAGGTTGTTGATCTTTTTCTTGTATTATTTTCATTGCTGATTTTTTTTGTTATTATACTTTTCGTGTCGTTCTACTGTATGATAATAATCAGCGAGTTACAAGTATTCCAAAGCATACGGTGTCATACAACGGAATAATATACGTTGTCCTCAGTGAGGCTACGCTGGCAGAGGCCTGCGGCGCAGAACATACCTTCGAAGCTCAAGTCCTCGTCGATGGCGGGCCAGTGAATGCCGCTGTAGGAGAGTTCAAACTCCTCGCGTTGCTGCTGGCTGGCATTCGCCAGTCGCGGCCAGAGGCTGAACTCGTATGAGGCTTGTTGTCCATCGGCAGTGGAGGCATACACGGCGTGATCGTCCACCCAAACTTTGTCTATGCGCATCTGTTTCATTTCTGCTTGAAAAATTCGTGCCAACGTTCTGTGATCTGCTTCTATAACGCCAACATCCATTTATTATTGCATTGGGTGAGCATTTTCTTTCAGCAACACCACGCCCAAAGCGTGTATGAAGAAAGTCCGGTGGACTTTCGATAGAGACCCCTGAAAGGGTGATGAGCACCGCTGAAAACATATTAAATGCAGCGAATAAGTGGAGAACAAAAGGAATTTGATGATGAGGTGTTTCATTGTTGGTTATTTTTGTTTGATTCTTTTCTTTTGCGGTCAGCCTCGTCCACTTTTGCGGATGCCTTGATTTGCTCGTGGCCTTGGTCGAAGATCCACCAGAGCACGGTGACGACAACGCCGTGGATAGCACCGTCGATGACGGAATACAGCAACACATGCTTGTCTATCAGCAAGGCACTGAGGAAGAATAGCATCGTGAAGACGGCGAACAGGATGAGATAGAAGGCAAGGCTTTTCCTGTGCTTGCGGCGCACAATTCTGAGGAGCAGCGCGATTCCGCCGATGACGCCCAGCACAATGATGATGGCCACGATGGTCAGCCACGTGCCGCTGGTGAAGAATGAGGTAAATAGTTTCATGGTGTGTCTTTTATTTTATAATACGTTTCGAGTTGTTCTACTATAATAGACGCACGAAGGGGGGCAAATCTTACAGTTTGTTGAAAAAAAACCGCCCCGCCACATGATACTTGAGGTTAATTGTCTATCTGCGGGATTTGATGATGTGGTGTTGCATATTGGATGTGTTTTTGATGGTTCGTTATTCCGCCAGCGGATGGTAAGTTCGATTTAAATCGGTGGTGATGGTAGTGTCGGCGGGATTGTAGCTGAAGGGAATCGGATTTTCAGGATGGGTGGTGAGCCAATAGGCACCCTCCAGCGTGAGGCCGTCGAAACGGTACTTGATGTCGTCGAGAGATTCAATAATTACCTGCCCGTTACTGCTTAAGAGGCCATATTCCGTCCCTGTGCTGTCGGTGACGAAACGCAAAACGTCCTTGTCAGTAACATTGCCGTCCACACTCAAATTTTCCCACGCAGTGCCGACGAGCGACACAGGCTGTGGGTCGGGTTGTTGCGGCACGGTGTCGGTAGGTGTTGCGGGGATAGTGTCGTTAATGTCGAACATGTCGTCAGGGTCACAGGCGACCATAAGCATCGCGCCCAAGACAATGGCGGCGAGGGATTTGATGATGTGGTGTTGCATGTTGGGTGTGTTTTTGATGGTTTACTATTTCATTACTACAATTTTCCGCGCCGGGCGGTCGCCGATTTTCACTATATAGACTCCCGAGGGGATTGTCTGATTGCTTGAATGTTTGAATGTTTGAATGAGGCGGCCGGTGATGTCATAGATGCGGACTGCCTCGCCCTCGGCTCCCTCGACGATTATGCGGCCGCCGAGCGTGTAGATGTTGATGGCGTCCTCTTCGATACCGTCAATTCCTGCACCGCAGTCGGCCTGAATATTATGAAATTGGCTCCAATAGGGGGCTGCAGCGTAGAGCGAGTCGCTATGGCAGGGAACGATGAGGGTAAGGTTGCTGTTCATCTGGGTGAAGGTGTTGGCGAAAGCCACGGGTGGCTCTGGGGCAAGGGAGACAAGGGTGTCTATGTTGCGGCACTGGAAGAAGGCGGCCTCGCCAATATGAGTGAGACCTGCAGGCAGCGTGAGTTTCGTCAACTCCCAACACTCGTGGAACGCCGCTGTGTCGATATATACCACCGAAGAGGGGATATTCACCTCCTCCAAACCTGTGCAGCCGAAGAAGGTCTGGTAGCGGATGGTGTCGATGCCCTCGGGGAGACGTATCTTCTTGATGCTGCCCGAATAGTTGTAGCAGAAAGCCATACGTCCGATATACTGCACCGAGTTAGGAACAATTATAGAGTCAAGATGAGTGCATGAATTGAAAGCCCCATTGTCAATGAATGTCACACGGTTGCCCAGTTCAATCTTCTTCATGTTGCTATAGTAGAAAGCACCGTTGCCGATAGTGGCAGCCGCGTCATCGATAGTCACTGTGGCAGTAGGCCGGAATGCCGAATAGAACGCCGACTTGCCTATATGTTTTACCGTCGAAGGAATGGTAATTCCCTCCAACCCGTCGCATACTCCGAAAGCCTGATTTCCAATGGTGTCGAGCCCTTCGGGGAGCGTGACGGAGGTCAGCGATGATTTATAGTAGAAGGCTCGTGTCCCGATAACACGAACAGTGACTGGCACCACTGCCGAGGTGATGTGACGGCTGGCGGTGAGGCGGGTCTTGCTGTTGTCGGAATAGAAAAGGCTGTCCTCCTCGTATCCGTTCACCGTGTTGGCGCCCCAAGGGCTGCCGGTGGCGGAGCCGTGATAGATTATATTGGGCACCAGCGAGAAAGCCTTGTTACCTATAACCGTGACCCCATCGGGGACGGTTATTGTCTCAATCTCCAGATGGCTTTGAAAGGCTTCCTCGGCCACCTCGGTGACGGCGTATCTCACGCCCCCATGTTCCACGCTGTCGGGCAGCACAAGGTCGGCGTTGTAGTGGATGTAATGTGTGTTGTACGACCAAGCGTCCCCACGCACGCTGACGTGGTGTGCCGCCGAGTCGACGATGGTGCAGAGCAGCGTGTCGCCATGCGGGGTGACGGATTGGAAATCGTAACTTGACTGTGCCTTTGCGGCGGTGGTCATGGTCAGCACTGCAAGAAATGTGAGAAGTGTTTTTATTTGTTTCATTGTTTTATATTGTTATAGTTGTTATACATTTTGTGTTGCTTTAATAGATATGACGTAAAAGGGAACCAAATCTTACAAATTGTTGACAATTTTATTATTCTTTGAGGTTGTTGATGTATTGCGGGCAGCGTCGGAAAGGTCGAGCTGGTCGAACTTGAGCCAGAGGACTATCCAGACTTCCTGTGCCATGTCCTCGGCGCGGGCCTTGCTGTCGTCGCGGTTGCCGCTTCCGCGGCGGGCAAAGCGCCAGCAGACACGCCACACCGTGGAGCGGTGGCGGCGCATGAATGCGCAGTAGGCGTCGTGCCGGGAGGTGACGGGTATCATCACTTCTTTATGTTCATCATTGTCGGCCGAGCCGACGGCATACCAGTTTAGTTTTCGGGCATGGTTTCAAAACCGTGCCCCTCTATAAAAATAAATACGTATTTTTTGAGGCAAATCTGACAAGAACGTTAGAATATTATTTGAGATTTTTTGGAATGGAGTGAGGGTCAATATGATGGGCGGGGAATTTTTCCACAGGGTTGCTGGAGTTGCGCAGATCGGGATATTTCAAGCGAAAAACACATTTTTCAACTTTACAGGTCGAAAGTTTTGCGTACAAAACAAGCATAGTTTCTTCACAAGGAGCATCCCACAAAACCGAAAGCCGAGACCATTGCTGGCCTCGGCTTTCGTCGTTTTAGTGTGTCGATGCAGGATTACATCTCCGATAGTTTTTTCAGGTCAAACCCAGTTTGCGTAATCTTGCCGCAATACCACCTCGGTTACGCTGGAATAATGACATCAGTTCTTTCATAGAAGTTCCTTTTTTAGTAGCGCTGCAAGTCCAGCGCCGCCACGGGAGTATTGTCAACCTTCTGCGCATTGCCGCACCCGGCAAACAAAATGGCGCAAATCGAAGCTAAAATGGTTTTCTTCATAATGTTTGTGTTTTTAAATGATTGATTTTTGCAGTGATTGTGTGATTTCCTGATAGAGAGCATTCACCCCCAGCCACCAGTATTTGGTTTTTTCCTGTTCCAGCTTCGCGTAGACAGGCGAGGAATAGACTATGTTAATGGCGGTGGCCATATCGTTGGCCACTCCATTCTGCAACAATCGGTTGGCCAATTGAGCTATCTTGTTGGGCAATAGCAGATGCACATTGTCCTGAGTTATCTTCGGTTGGTTCATATTCTTACTTCCTTATTACCGGCAT
>CACZUZ010000066.1 GCA_902784465.1 uncultured Bacteroidota bacterium | reverse complement strand
CTGTTAAGGTTGTCGGGAGTCAGGATGTATTCCAGCATCCTCGTCGGCGTTAGCTGCACTTCCACGAGTTCGTTCTCTACCATCCCAATCACTGTCTGCGCTCCTGCATATCCTTCGGTTTCCGACCTATCCTTCTGCAGGCAGCTTTCTCTTGTTTTCTGCTTTTCTTCCATTGATTCGGTGATTCTGCGTTTCTGCTCGTTTATCTTGTGTTCCGCCCTTCCCCTCAGCGACGAGCTTTACGCCTCGGGTACGATGGCTTCTGCTGACTTCTCCCGGTTCGTTGTTACTGCTCGCCGACTCTTTTTTTTCGGTTCGCCCGGGAGACCTCCGCGGATAAGTATATGCTCTTTCGCTCTTATGCCTGCCCGATTTACCTACAGACTTTCCGAATGGATATCGGGTTTCGTCTTATTATGCAGACTTGCCTCATGTCTGTCGGCCTTGTATCGGGTTTCTGTCCGTCAGGCCAGAGTTGTGCCGCCGGCTTCTTTCCGACCCTGCGTCACCGCAACGCCGTTGCCTTTGGCTGTGCGCTTCCCGCCATTAGGGTGCGCTAGGGACTTTCACCCGTTAGAACATATACATGCCGCGCATACACAAAAAACAAGGCTCTCCCCCAAGAGCCTTGTTTTTGTTATCACAATACTGGCAATTCACCATTCACCATTCACCATTCACCATTCACCATAAAAAAACTCCCCAATTCGCATTGGGGAGCCAACCTAAAAATTGTACTATGAAAAAGAAAACTTTCTTCATTTACGTCTTCCCTCGATAAGACAGACATTATCATCCATCCACTTGGGGAAAGGCTGCTTCGCATTAGGCCTCAGCAACAGCAGCAGGAGCGTCCTCGGAGACAACCTCGAGATTGAGGGTAGCCTTGATGTCGCGGTAGATGTTGACAAGTGCGTTGTAGCTGCCAACCTCCTTTATCTTGGAACCGTCAACGACAATCTTTCTGCGGTCGACATCGTAGTTGTACTGCTCCTTGAGGGCATCGGCAACCTGGATGTTGTTGACAGAGCCGAAGAGCTGACCGTTCTCGCCAACTTTGGTGGCGATGCGAACCACTTTGCCATCGAGGGCAGCCTTGAGGGTGTCGGCATCCTTACGGAGCTTCTCCTCCTTGAAGGCACGCTGGCGGAGGGTCTCTTCACGCATTTTCTTGTTAGCGGGGGTGGCGATAACAGCCATACCCTGGGGAAGGAGGTAGTTGTTGGCGTAGCCGTTCTTCACGGTCACGATGTCATCCTTATAACCTAGATTGATAACGTCTTGTTTCAGTATGATTTCCATTGTATCTTTCCTCCTTTATTTTACTTTAAACAATCGGCAACGTAGGGCAGCAAAGCCAGGTGACGGGCACGCTTGATTGCCTGAGAAACTTTCTTCTGGTACTTGTTAGAGGTACCGGTGATGCGACGGGGAAGGATCTTGCCCTGCTCGTTGACAAACTTCAGCAGGAAGTCAGCGTCCTTATAGTCGATGTATTTGATGCCGAGCTTTTTGAAGCGGCAGTATTTCTTGCGCTGTGTCTCAACAGCTATTGGGGTCAAATATTTGATCTCGCTTTCGTTAGCCATTTTTTCTGATTGAAATTGAAAATTGGAAGTTGAGCCGTTCTTTGTCGTTACGCCCAATCTGTCAATCTTCGGTTAATAACTTATTTTTCTTCCTCCGTTGCAGGTGCAGCTTCAGCGGCAGCCTTCTTGGCGTTGCGTTTCTTCTCGTTGTAAGCAACAGCGTGCTTGTCGAGCGACACGGTGAGGAAACGGAGCAGACGCTCGTCGCGCTTGTAGGCGATTTCGAGGTCGGCGATGACACTACCCTCAGCCTTGAACTCGATGAGATAGTAGAATCCGGAAGATTTTTTCTTAATAGGGTAAGCGAGCTTGCGCATGCCCCAATTGTTTGTGTAGACTATCTCTGCACCGCGGTTGGTGAGGAAGTCCGTGTACTTTTTTACCGTTTCCTTCATCTGTTCTTCAGACAAAACGGGAGTTACAATGAAAACGGTTTCGTATTGGTTTACCATTACTTTGATGAATTAAAAAATTTGTTTGATAATAAAGTAAGAACAAAAAAATAATTTCGAGCCACTTTGCGGACTCGAACCGCAGACCTACGCATTACGAATGCGTTGCTCTACCAACTGAGCTAAAGTGGCGGGCAATTCAAGGTGTAAAAGCAAAGTGAAGGGGGAAATTGTGTGTCGGGGTGAGAAGACTCGAACTTCCGGCCTCCACGTCCCGAACGTGGCGCGCTAGCCAACTGCGCTACACCCCGAAGTGTGTTGTGTCCTGGCAGGGATTCGAACCCTGGACCCATTGATTAAGAGTCAATTGCTCTACCAGCTGAGCTACCAAGACAATTATACGTTCCTGTTGTACGTATCTGTATTTTGAAAATTTCAAATTACTCTCTTTTAATTCAGTACTCCGGGTGGGACTTGAACCCACACGCCCTTGCGGGCAAGGGATTTTAAGTCCCTCGTGTCTACCATTCCACCACCAGAGCAGCCTTCTTCCATTCCCCTGGTTGGAGACTTGGAGCGGAAAACGAGACTCGAACTCGCGACCCCGACCTTGGCAAGGTCGTGCTCTACCAACTGAGCTATTTCCGCTTGCAATATTTCAATGTTCTTCGTCTTGAGCGGAAAACGAGACTCGAACTCGCGACCCCGACCTTGGCAAGGTCGTGCTCTACCAACTGAGCTATTTCCGCCTGCTTTTCCTTTCCGAAAGCGAGTGCAAAAGTACACACTTTTTTTATACTGACAAAAAAAATTTACTTTTTCTTTACAATTTTTTTTATTTCATTCAATTTCAGCAACGCTTCAATAGGCGTAAGTGTATCAATATCAATATCTAAAATCTTGTCACGTATTTCAAGCAATGTTGGGTCGTCAAGTTGTATAAAACTAAGCTGATAGCCTGTTTCCGGCTCTTTTTTTGTCTCGTTTTTCACTTTTTTGAGACTTTTTTGATCGGATATTTTTTCACTTTTCGACTCCAAGAGTTCCAGCATTGAGTGTGCCCTTTTCAACACCATAGGGGGCATGCCGGCCATACGGGCCACATGTATTCCAAAACTGTGCTCGCTGCCGCCCATCTCAAGCTTGCGGAGGAAAATGACCTTGTTGCCTACCTCTTTGACCGAGATGTGGTAGTTCTGTATGCGTTCATACTGATCTGCCATATCTATCAGCTCGTGGTAATGGGTGGCAAACATCACCTTCGGACGTGCACTCTTGCTGTCGTGCAGGTATTCGGTGATTGCCCATGCTATCGATATGCCGTCGTAGGTGCTGGTGCCTCGCCCAATCTCGTCGAGCAGCACCAAGCTGCGGTCGCTGACATTGTTGAGGATGCTGGCCGTCTCGTTCATCTCGACCATGAATGTGGATTCGCCCGACGAGATGTTGTCGGATGCGCCCACACGGGTGAATATCTTGTCGACAACACCTATCGATGCCTTGGTGGCGGGACAGTAGCTGCCTATCTGAGCCAGCAGCACTATCAGTGCCGTCTGCCGCAGAAGGGCTGACTTTCCCGACATGTTGGGGCCGGTGATGATGATTATCTGTTGCGTGTCGCGGTCAAGGTGGACATTGTTGGCGACATAACGCTCGCCCAGTGGCAGCTGGGTCTCGATGACGGGATGGCGACCTTCGACGATGTCGATGGTGCCGCTGTCGTCGAGCTGCGGCCTGCAGTAGCCGTTGGCAAGAGCCACTGCCGCGAAACACTGCAGACAGTCGAGCTGCGCCACAAGCTGGGCGTCGTACTGTATGGGCTGCACATAGCCGGTAAGGGTTTGCAGCAACTGGTCGAAGAGCTGCGACTCGATAGCAAGTATGCGTTCCTCGGCGCCTAATATCTTCTCCTCATATTCCTTCAGCTCGGGGGTGATGTAACGCTCGGCATTGGTGAGCGTCTGACGGCGCGTCCATTCGGGCGGCACCTTGTCGCGGTGAGTGTTGGTCACCTCAAGGTAATAGCCGAAGATGTTGTTGAAGCCTATCTTCAACGAGGGGATGCCGGTTCGCTCGCTCTCGCGCTGCTGGAGATTGGCGAGGTAGTCCTTGCCGCTCCCGGCCATCGAGCGAAGCTCGTCGAGCTCGGCATTGACGCCGGCGGCAATGACTCCACCCTTGTCGACACGCACAGGTGCCTCTTCGCTGATTTCGCGCTCTATCCTTTCATATATATTATGGCAGTCGTTCAGCTGCTCTCCATAGACTGCAAGGGCTGCCTCGTTGCGAGTGGCGCAAAGCCTCTTCAGGTTCTCTATCTCGCCGAGCGAGCGTTTCAGCTGCAGCAGCTCGCGTGGATTGATGCGTCCCACGGCCACCTTCGAGATCAGGCGTTCCATGTCGCCGATGCCTCTGATATGCTGCCGCATCTTGTCGGCAAAGTCGATGTTACGCACCAGCTGGTCGACAACGGCGAGGCGCTGCTCTATGGTGTTGACGTCTTTCAGCGGCATGACTACCCAGCGGCGTATCAGGCGTGACCCCATCGGGGTAAGCGTCTGGTCGATAACATCGATAAGGGTACGCGCATTCTCGTTGGGGGAATGCACCAACTCGAGGTTGCGGATGGTAAACTTGTCGAGCCACACATAGCGGTCTTCCTCGATGCGCGACAGCCTGCAGATATGCTGTGTGCGGTCGTGCTGCGTGTCCTGCAGGTAGTAGAGTGCCGCACCGGCGGCAATGACGCCAGCCTCCAAGTCCTCCACACCGAAACCTTTGAGCGATGTGGTTCCAAACTGTTTCATCAGCAGCTCACTGGCAAAGTCGGAGGTGAACACCCAGTCGTCGAAGGTGTTGGTGTAGTACTTCTCGGGGAAAATCTCCTGAAAGCGGCGTAGCATCTTACGCTGCAAAATCACCTCGGTGGGATGGAAATTTTGCAGCAGCTTGTCTATATATTGTATGTCGCCCTGGGCAACATAGAACTCTCCTGTCGAGACATCGAGGAAGCTTATGCCATGCACCTTGTCGGCAAGATGCAGTCCACACAGGAAGTTGTTCTCCTTGACTTCCAGCACCATGTCGTTGTATGAGACACCTGGCGTCACCAACTCGGTGATGCCACGCTTGACGAGCCCTTTGGCGGTCTTGGGGTCTTCCAGCTGCTCACAGATGGCCACCCTCTGCCCTGCCTTCACGAGGCGCGGCAGATACTGTTCCAGGGCATGGTGCGGAAATCCAGCCAACTCAGTATAGGTAGTGTTGCCGCTGGCCTTGCGGGTCAGCGTGATGCCCAGGATGCCAGAACATTTGATGGCGTCGCTGCTGAACGTTTCGTAGAAATCACCCACGCGGAATAGCAGCATGGCATCGGGAAACTTCTTCTTCATCTCGGCATACTGCCTCATCAAAGGCGACTCTTTCTCGCCCTTGGTCTCTTTTTCAGCCTTTTCCGTTTTTTTTACAGCCACGTCTCTATAAATAATGGATTAGTCCCTTCCGCTCAGGTAGATCATCAGATAGTACAGCAGTGTCGCCAACGAGGTGAGGGCACTGACAACGTAGGTGTAGGCTGCCGAACGCAATGCGCTCTCGGCGTATGGATGTGTGTCGGGAGTGGTGATATTGTGGGTGTTGAGCCACACAAGCGCACGGCGCGAGGCATTGATCTCAACGGGCAGCGTGACAAAGGTGAAGAGCGTTGTCACAGCGAATAGGATGATGCCGACAAGCAGCAACGAGGGAAACTTCTGCACCATCAGTATGCCGATGAGGAGAATCCAAGGGGTCACACGGCTCGACAGGTTGACGGCAGGCACCAGCTTGGAGCGGAGTCCGAGCCAATAGTAGGCTGTGGCATGCTGTACGGCGTGACCGCACTCGTGCGCGGCGACAGCAGCGGCGGCAACACTGTTGCCGTGGTAGACTGCATGGCTGAGGTTCAAGGTCTTGTTGACCGGGTTGTAGTGGTCTGTAAGCGTGCCATTGACCTCCTGAACTGTGACATCGCGGATGTCGTTGTCACGCAGCATCTGCTCTGCCACCTCACGGCCTGTCATGCCATAGTTCATGGCAATCTTTGAATACTTTTTGAATTTAGCCTCTACGCTTTTGCTGGCAACCAAGCTGAGAATGAAAAGGATGCCAAAAATAATCCAGATAAAGGGAATAGACATTGTTGTGTTTTTTTTCGCATTAAAACGACACATTAATAGAAAAATTGTACCATTTAACTTTTTTTGTATACTTTTGCAAATTGTTTGGTCGCCGAAAAAATGACAATAATGCACATTAATCATTATTCATCAATCCATTAGGCGTCAAAAGGGAACAATGTGAAATTCATTGACAGTCCCGCTGCTGTAAGTTTCGCGAAACTCTTTCCCCTAACCAAGCCACTGGATGTCGCCACAGACATTGCCGGGAAGGCTGGGGAAGAAGAAACAAGCCAGAAGACCTGCCAAACAACACATATTATCCAGGCCGAGGCAAGGCCGAGGCTCATGCTCTCGAGGAAAGGGCGGTAATTATGAAAAAACACCTGAGAAACAACTATATAGCATCACTTGTGCTTACCTGCATCGTGTGGGTTGTCTCGCTCTTGCCATTGGCGGCACAGGACACCACCGGGACGCACGCCAGCCAACGGCAACGGCTTGGTGCCGTAGTGGTGCGGGGCAGCAGCACCCCGTCGGCAACCCTTTCACAGGCTCCCGTACAGGTGGTCACGATAGAGAAGATGGAACGCAGCGGCGCCCTGCTACTCAGCGATGCCGTGAAGCAGATGGCCGGCGTGACGCTGAAAGACTATGGCGGCGTGGGAGGCATGAAGACCGTGTCGGCCCGCGGACTGGGCAGCCAGTTCAGCACCCTCACCATCGACGGCGTGGCCGTCAACGACTGCCAGAACGGACAGGTCGATTTGGGACGTTACATGCTGGGCAACAGCTCAATGGTTAGCCTCACCAGCGGCCTGCAGGACGAGATGCTGATGTCGGCCCGGTCGTCGGCATCAGGAAGCGTCATCAATATGGAAACCCAAGAGCCGTACTTCCTTCCTGGCGAGCAGACCCACGGCCGCATCGGGATGGAAACCGGCAGCTTCGGTCTCCTCTCCCCTTCCCTGCTCGTCGAGCAACGCCTAAACCGCAAGATGTCGCTCTCGATGTGTACTATACCACCTCGCACCAGGACAGCAGCTCGGTCGAGCATCGCCAGCATTCGGCAATGTGGATGGCAACGGGCGACATCAACTTCTTCTATGACATATCACCCGGCCGCATGCTGAAGGCCAAGGTACACTATGTGCAAGGCTACCACGAACTGCCTGGACCGGTGGTCTACTATGCCAAACGCGGAACCGAGGACACCCGCGAGAAACTCTTCTTCGGACAGGTGAGATACACGAGCCATCATCCACGCTCCAGCTATCAAATCGTCGGGAAATACCAATATACCAACGACTTATACGAAGACAGTGCGGCTCATACCGTATCCCGATACCTGTGCAACGAATACGACCAACATGAAGGCTACCTCTCCACATCGATGGTTTGGAGAGCCACCGAGCGACTGAGTGCCAGTGCTGCTGCCGACGCTGCTCTCGGGACGCTCCACAGCAACCTGAAACGCAACAGCGAAGTGCAGCGCGCAACAGGTCTTGCCACGCTATCTCTTCGCTATCGAGATTCCCGCTTGACAGCCAAGGGTCAGCTCCTGGCAACACTGGTGGGCGAAGATGCCAGCAGCGACGGAAGAATGACCTACCGTCGCCTATCGCCATACGCCGGCATCTCATGGCGACCGCACAAAGCCCTTCCTTTAAGGGTACGCTATTTCTACAAGAGCACTTACCGCGTACCCAACTTCAACGAGATGTACTACTTCGTCATGCCTCTCGACACCCTCCGCCCCGAGCATGCCAACCAGCACAACATCGGCATCACACTGACACCTCATACATTCAATAATCACGATTCGACCTTCTGTTTCTCATATTCCTCTACCATCGATGCCTACCACAACAGCATCAACGACAAGATTATAGCAGTACCGCGACAGAACATGTTCATCTGGTCCACCCTTAACCTCGGGCTGGTCAAGGTGACGGGTCTGGACTTCAAAGGCATCATGGAATGGAAATGGGGACTACATGGCAACAAAGCTGAAGATGCCGGCGAGGATGAGCTCGTCGGACTGAGCCTGACCGCCACCTACAGCTACCAGAAAGCCCTCGACCGCACCGACCCTGACGACGCGAAACGCTACAACAACCAGATACCATACACCCCACGCCACAGCGGCGGAGTGGCACTCTGCCTCAGCACCCCGTGGGTAAGCTTCAGCTACAACTACATGCAGGTAGGGGAACGTTACTCCATGCACCAGAACAGCATAGAAAGCCGCCTGGAGCCCTACGCCGACCACAGCATCGTCCTAGACCACAGCTTCCATCTGAAAGCTTTTGACCTCAAAGTGCAAGGTCAGGTTCTCAACTTGCTCGACAAACAATATGAGATAGTACGTTCATATCCCATGATGGGACGTAACTATAGAATAAAACTTACTATCAGCTTTTAACAATGCTCATCGCTCAAAATCAGACCACTAACACAACCCATCAATAAAAAACTTTACCAATGAAAAAACAACTATTTAGAACACTTGTCGCCATCGGCGTACTATCAGCCATGATGGCATTTGGTGCCTGCACCGAGAAAGAGAATGTTACAACAGACGACAGCATCAACAATAATATTGAGGATGCAATCTCTGTGGAGACTCCCCGCAGCATCATCATGGGCAGCGACGGCAACCTTTACATCACCGCCTACTACCCAAGAAGTGTGGCTCGCTACGACCTGACAAAGAAGGCCATAACTGCCATCTGCGAGCTGGGCGACTACCAGCCCGAGGGCCTTGCAGAAGTCAACGGCAAAATCTATGTCGCCAGCGGCTACATCACCGACGAAAACAGCAATATCCTTTACGACAACAAGCTATATGTAGTGGATATCAACAGCTTCGAGGTCGTTGAGAGCATAACCGTGGGACGCAATCCTTCGAAAGTCAAAAAACTCGATGACAACCACATAGTATTCAACACCCTTGGCGACTATGGGAATGATATGGGCGGACTCTGGATTATGGATGTAACAACAAAAGACATCACAAAACTTGACATCATGCTCTACAACTTCGACGTTTACGACGGCACAATCTACGGATATACAAACATCTATGGCAGCGAGCCGTTAGGATTCTACAGAATTGACGGCACCAGCCTAGAGTCAACAGCCATGGGCATCGACTGGAACGCCAGCGACAACCCCTACGGCATCGCCGTGAACCCCTACAATGGTGACATCATCATCACTACCGACGGCAACTACACCGCCAAAGGAGACTGCTACGTTTACAATAGCGACAGCTATCTACGAACCGGCAGCATCCAAGCAGGCAACTTCCCAAGCAAGATTGTCGCCCTCAACAACGATGAGCTGTTGGTTCTGAACGAAGGTGCTTGGGGCGCCAACAACGCAAGCGTAAGCAAAGTCAATGTCGCCGCCGGCACAGCCGTAAACGACTTTTTCGACAGAGCCAACGGTCGTGGACTGGGCGACGTGGCACAGGACATCCTTCTCGATGGCAACAAAGCCTATATCACCGTCTCTTTCAGCAACAGCATCGAGACCATGGACGCCACCACAGGCAGTTCGACAAGGTATGCCACTGCCAAATAGAAGAATCACTCATTATCTATTTTATATTCCGGGGTCGGTCGCCTTAAAGCGATCGACCTTTTTTCTGCGACACAATAAAACACCGACCCTCGCGTTTTACCTTCCAAATGTCGGTTCTCGTTCACCGAAAACCGAAAGCCGAATTGTCTACCGAAATGAAAATCAAGAACTCCACATACAGCAACATCATAGCTGCATTCTGCAACCTGGCACTGGCTTTCGTCATCTACATGCTCTGCCGCGTAGCCTATGTATGGGAGAACTGGCAGCTTTTTGCTCCAGGATGGAAATCGCTCTCCTTCGGCAGCCTGCTGCATGGCTCGTTGCGGTTCGACGGCTCGGCAATCTTCTACACCAACGCCCTTTACCTGCTTCTCATGCTGCTGCCTTTCAGCATCGTGCAACGTCGCTGGTGGCAGCGAATGTCCAAAACAATATACCTGGCCATCAACTCGTTGGCAGTAGCCATAAACCTCTGTGATGCAGTCTATTCTCAATTCTCTGGACGAAGGACTACGGCTTCATTTTTCCACGAATTTGAGGGCGAAGACAACCTTACCAAGATTTTTTTCACCGAGGTGGTGAACCACTGGTATCTGGTTCTCGCTGCTGCGGCAATCATCGCCCTGCTGTTCGTTTTATATGTCAAGCCATCCGACAGCAAGGGCTCAAAAAGCTGGAAAAGCACTCTTGGAGTGAGGATTACCACTCTGGTCATGACCGTAGCACTGGCCATTGTGGCAATGCGTGGCGGCATAGTCAACACCTACCGCCCATTGACCCTTGCCGATGCCAACCGCTATGTCAACCAGCCTCATGAGGCCGCCATAGTACTCAACACCCCATTCACACTGATACGCACCATAGGCAAGACGACATTCGAGAGCCCACACTACTACGACAGCACGACCCTCGAAAGCATCTATACGCCCCTGCACTCAACCACTGGCTCAACAACAGGCGTTGGCAAGCGGAAGAACGTTGTCGTTCTGATAGTTGAGAGCTTCGGTCGCGAATACATAGGCTTCTACAACCATCAGCTTGAGGATGGCGCCTACAAAGGTTACACACCCTTCGTCGACTCCCTCCTATCCCACTCCCTCACCTGGCAGACCACCCTTGCCAACGGTCGCAAGAGCATCGATGCCATGCCCTCTATCCTCTCCTCGATACCCATGTTCGTGGAACCGTTCTTCATGACTGGCTACGCCCAGAACAGCGTCGGCGGACTGGCATACGAACTGCGACGCGAGGGCTATAGCTCGGCATTCTTCCATGGAGCCAACAACGGCTCTATGGCTTTCGACAATTTCGCGCGTGCCACAGGCTGGGAGAAATACTATGGCCGCAACGAGTATAACGACGACCCCCGCTTCGGGGGCGACAACGACTTCGACGGCACATGGGCTATCTGGGACGAGCCGTTCCTGCAGTTTTTTGCCACCAAGATGAGCGAGATGGAACAACCTTTCGTCACCGCCCTCTTCACCGCCTCGTCGCATCACCCCTTTGCCCTGCCTGACCAATACAAGACTGTCTTTCAAGAAGAAGAGCTACCTATACACAAATGTATTCGCTACACCGACAACGCCCTGCGGCGTTTTTTCGAGACCGCCAGCCGCCAACCCTGGTTCGAGAACACCATCTTCGTCCTCACCAGCGACCACACCAACATGTCGAACCACGACCTCTACCGCACATCCATCGGTCTTTTCAGCGCACCTATACTCATCTACGACCCCTCTGGCGAGCTGCCAAGAGGCATCTACCCCGGTGTGGCTCAACAGATTGACATCATGCCGACCCTGTTAGGCATACTTGGATATGGCAGACCCTTCATCGCATTTGGCAAAGACCTGCTCGCCGGGGCAGAGTCGCAACCCGTTCCAGACAACACATGGGCTGTCAACTACAACAACGGCATCTACCAATACCTTGAGAACGACACCCTTATCCAGTTCGACGGCGAAAAAATCACGGCATCCTACAACATCAACACCGACCCGCTAATGTTGCACCCTCTTCCCTCACACCCCACCCATCACGAAAAACGCCTGAAAGCCATAATACAGCAATACATGAGTAGGATGATTGAAGACCGGTTAATTCCAAATCAGTCATTCGACAACTGAAAGGCAAAAGGGACGGTATACAGCGTCATCTACCACAAGCATAATATGGTCGTTATTTAGAAAGTACAAGGATTACATATTCCGCTCCAAACCCATTCAGTTTCGCTGCGCGAGCTTAACGAGGCCGTGCAGGGGCTCTGCACAAACCTCAACCAGACCCGCAGGTCATTTCTTGGCAATTATCAATCGATTTACAGAGTGAATTAGTTTTTTTACTCATTGTTAAAGAATACAAGTTTTGGGAGTATTCTTTTTTATAGTGGCATTAAGACTATTATATATTACTGAAACACAACATCTTGCAAAATAATTTCAAAAGCAGACAATTCCCATGCCACACTGCAAAAGTAACAACTTTTTTCCATCCACACAAAGGCGAGGAAATATTTCCCTCCCTTTGTCGGGAAAAAATGTGTTTTTTGCGAACTGTTTTGCCATCAAAAGTTGCATTTATTTGTTGAACTTAACCCAACTTCACCCATCGAATAGTCTGATTCACCTGTCATCAGCACTTTGTTGTTTTGCGGGTTTATGTTTGGGTAGTACAGATTTTCATTTTTCGAAAGAAATTATGGGAATCTTCCCATAACTTCTTTTATGACAAGTATATCATTATGGAAAGTAAGCACTCTTTAGGCACTCCTAAATTATTGTATGCGTGATTTTTTTTTGTTTTACTAGGCATAAT
>CACZUZ010000065.1 GCA_902784465.1 uncultured Bacteroidota bacterium | reverse complement strand
CCATGCATTTCTACAGCCGGTATAGCCAACACGCTCCCATGTAGGAAAGCCATATCTTTTAATAAGGGATTTTAGAAGTGTCAGATTAGTAGAATCAATAATTTGCCATTGAATAAAAATAGAATCTTTTTGTTCTATGGAAAGATTGGGATTGTGTAATTCCGAGCGAATAGTCTGGTCTCGTTCAACCATGGCCTCCAAAGAATCTATATAGGGGTATATCTTTGGGGTTCCATAGATTTTCGAAAGCGAATCTAATTGATTCCAGTCTTTTTCTTTCTTTAAGAAATCAACAGCATCCCATGTTTCGATTAATTTTGAATTCCAACACTTCCAATCTGTTGCACGGACAAGTTGCTCCTTGAAGGTCATTGTGTCACCACACAGAAACGAGCTTATCATATAGTTATAGAGATTATTGTAATCAGGCATATGCCCACCGAACAGGGAATCCATTCGCGCATAGAGTTCCATCTTCTCACAGGGCGTCATGTCAGCACGGAACTGCCCGCAGATGTCCAGATAAGCCTTCCATTGTTCCGACTGGGCGTTTGCGGCAAGCGAAGCCGCGATGTACACCGCTAATAGAATGGCTCTCTTGGCTGTTTTCATATTGAATGAGGTTTTAATAAGATGTCTAATCTTCATGGAATTATTTCTTTGCGTATCTATCTTGCTGGCGGCAGACATGCTGCGCGGCGGCGCTCGTCGAGAGTCTTCGGTTTGGCAGTACGGATATGCTTGTCGGTTGTCGGCCGAGCCGACGGCACACCAGCGGCAAGGGTGCCGTACCAGTCTTTGCCGTAGAGACGACAGTAGGTGCGGTCGTAGAGCGAGGCATAATCCTCGGCATGGAGGTTGCCACGCTCCACTTCGCGCCAGAGGAGGGCGAAGAACGCCTCATAGTCGCGTTTGGTCAGTTCGTCGGTCATTTTCTGCAGCGAAGGATAGGCGTGGTTCCATGCGTCGAGTTCGTAGCGGTGGTAGTTTTTGCCGCTTCGGAGCAGAGCCTCGAAGTCGGCGCGGCTGGCGAGGGCGGCGGTGAGCTCGGCATCGTCCTCGTGGTTGAGGTAGCGCAGGTACTCGTCGCGCAGGTTGGCGTAATCGGCCCACAGGGGCACAGTGAGCGTGTCGGGCAGCGAGTCGAGCCAAGCGTCCGGCTCGTAGCCGCAGAGCACCATGCGCTCCAGCACCTCATAATGGCTGATGTAGCAGTACTGGTTCCCTACGCACTCGCTGTGCAGAAGGCATTCCAGGTAGTGCTTCAGGTCGCGTACAAAGGGATAGAGGTGCGAGAGTCGTGAGCAGAAGATGGGAATTGCTTTGCAGCAATCGCCTGTAGTCGTGTATGCCACAGCATCCGTCACCCCCACCTGCTTATCTATGGGCAGAAGCGAGAACTGGTCGCCGAGGTAATAGTATCGCACATAGTTGTCACCCATCTCTGTCAGCGGGGTGTCGCTGTCGAGCTGTCCCTCTTCGGTAGAGGTTTTCAGATAGCCCTCGACATAATCCTCCAGCGGTGGCATAAGCATTTGTCCGCGACGGATATTGACGTTCTTGATGTCGGCGACTGGGCATTGCCACACGGTGCGGTTGTTCTCGCCGGTGGAAGAGAACTGCGTGCCGTAAAGCTGTGGCAGGCCGCGCCCTGTGCGCAGACGGTCTTCGAGGTAGGCCAGATTTGACGGGTCGGCGTTAGTGTCCGCCACCGCTTTGCGCATCTGCTTGACATAGCCGTACTGGAACCAAGGGTGCGCATGCTGCGCGATGAGCCAGGCGTCGGCAGAGCCATAGGAGCAGACACGCTCCCATGTTGGGAAGCCTAAGGTGTCAATCAGCCACTTCAGCTTCACCAAATTGGCCGAGTCCACATCATGCATCCTGCGACCGAGCGAATCTTCCTCGGCAGGCGTGAGCGAGCGGTTGTGGAAAGCACGGCGTGCCGCTTGGTCTTCCTGTTGCATCTGGTGGAGGGTTTCGGCATAGCTGTAGTCCTTCTTGCCGTGGATGGCCCGCTGGATGGAGTCCAGTTCCGGCCACCAGTCGCAGTCCTTCAAAAACTTGTATTGGTCTACGTAGTAGAACACGAGCGGGTTCCACCCCTTCCACCTAACCACGCGGAAGGCCAGGCGCTTGAATGTCGCTGTGTCGCCGCATTGCAAAGCGGTCTCCATGTAGTTCATCTTTTGCTGGCGGACAGGGATATATCCATCGAACAGGGAATCCATTCGCGCATAGACTTCCATCTTCTCGCAGGGCGTCATGTCTGCACGGAACTGCTTGCAGATGTCTAAATATTCCTTCCACTGTTCCGACTGGGCGTTTGCGACAATCGAAACCGCGATGCACACCGCCAGCAGGGCATTTCTCTTGATTGCTTTCATGAAAACAATATTTTTTTTTCGTGACAAGATGTCCGACTATTATGGCAGGCGGACGGCGAGTGATTAGATGGTGTGGTGTTGCAGATTTGCTTTCATGATTGAATAGTGTTTTATTTGTCTCGGTTTGTTGATTTGTCAAGATTGTGGAAGAGTACGGCGTGTTTCTCCTCGTCGTTTGAGATGTGGAAGATGCTTACGGTGCGGGTGGTGTATGAATAGGCAAGGACATCGTTTTCGGCCGAGGCCGACGGGCGGCTCTTGGGTATGAGTCTGGAGAAGACCATGTTCTCACCCCTGTCGATAAGCATCCGGAGCATGGGTGATAGTTCGTCTATCTCGAAATCGCGCACAAGGAGGGCCCAGCCGCTGTCGGTGGTGGCTTCGAGGAGGGTGACGAAGAGGGTGATGGTGTCGTTGACGGGATAGTTGTGGATATAGCTGGCGGCGATGCCGTCGACATGCTCATAACGGCGGTAGATGTCGCTGACCTGCCATCGTGGGAGGATGTGACGCCAGAAGACTGTGCCGACAGCTGCCGCAACGGCCAGTGCAAGAAGGAGTGTAGTGAGCCAGCGTTTCATATCTTTGCAAGTATTAGGTCTACTCTGTCACAGGCGTCGGCTACGCAGCACCGGAGGTCGCCGTTGACGAAAGTGTCGGTGCTCGGTGGGACGATTAGAGCCCCCGCAGTCACCGAAATGGCGGCGGCCAGTACGGCGGCACCGATGAGGGTGCGCGTAGTCCTCTGGCGGCGCTCACGGCGGCGGCACCATTCGGCAAGGCCTTCGGTCATTGCCCGCATCTCGTTTTTATAGTCTTGTTGCATATTGTCTCAGTTTATTCATTATTCGGTTTACACGTTGGTAGACGGCATTTTGCTCTATATTGAAGCTGGCGGCTATCTCTTCGGTGGTGTAGCCTTCAAGTCGCATAGTCATCAGCCGTTGCTCGTCGGGGGTGAGGGTAGAGAAGAGGTCGTCGATGCACTCGGCGACATCGCTCTCTTTGGAGGAGACATACGCTACCATTTCTTCGGTGACTGGTTCCAAGTCAGGATGCTTCTTTCGATAGAGGTCGACCAGGACGCTATGTGTCACCCTCCGCACCCATACGCGCTGCTGCCATTCCGTGTGGCTGGTCATGGAGTCGAACTTGAGCCACACCATGATCCACACCTCCTGCACCATGTCCTCGCAGCGTGGTATGTCGCCACGGGCATAGTCGTAGCAGACACGCCACACCGCCTCCTGGTGCCGCCGCATGAAGGACTTGTAGTCCTCGTATCGCTGTCTGCCATGTTGCTCCATTTGTTTTATATGTTTTTACCGCAAGACGTTTTCGTCGCTTCAGAAGACGTCTTCTATAATATAAGACGTAAAACTATGGGCAAATCTTACATGAGGGGTGAATTTTTTATCGCAACAAGGTTACCGTACCCACAGCCTTCTGTATTATTTTTGGCTGGTCTTTACGGCTGTATCGCAATATCCAAGTATATGTGGCTTGAGGACAAGGTTTCCCGTCTTTGAGATTACCATCCCATCCCTCTAAGGGATTATCGCTATGCCAAACCATTACTCCATTGCGGGCGTAGATGTATAGGTCATACATTGTAACATCATTGCCTTTAATAATAAAGCGTTGGTTGTTATCGCCATTGGGAGTGAATGCATTGGGCGCCCATATCACACTGAGACAGATGGGTATTGCCGTGTATGCAGTGTCGGTGCATTCGCCACGATGGGCTACAAGCATCAGCCATACACTATCCTTTGCAGCCGAGGCTGAATAATATAATGTTGATGCATATCCTGCAACCTCATTGTTTACATACCAAGTCCGATCCGTTGCATTTAGGCTTACATCTTGCGCCACTAGTTGAAGGTTGTCCAGACTCAGCATCGGTGGATGCACTTCCATAGCGGCGACAGGCCACTCCGATGGATTTAACAGCAGCGATGTGTCATTTGGACAACGTCCGTCGAAAGCAAGGGTGTAGAGCGTGGCAACCATGGGCGACACAAAGATACTGTCCCACTGCTGCAAGGCCAACGTGCTGTCGGTTGGATTGGAAGTCCAATACGGTGACACCTCACTGTCAGACTCGACAATGGATACTATACTGTATTCCTTGCGGTTACAGTCTTCCTTGACAGAGAGCTTAATCTGCGGTGTGACGAGTGCCGACAGTTGCAGGGTGACGATGCTGTCGCAGCCGTTTGCATTCGACAGAGTGTCGGCATAGATTCCTCCTGCCACCAGTTCCATTCCACGCCAGCTGTATGAGTCACCAAAGCAGATTGTGTCAGAGTAATGAGACGTGTAATATTTTCTCACTGTAATATAGGTGTATACCGTGTCGCCGATGGGAGAAATGACGGTCATAATCTGGTGAGTGCCCGCGCTGTCGAAGACAACTGTCAGCGAGTCTGTTGCATTCGCAGCCCAAACGCTGTCGATGTACCAAGAGGCCGACAGACCGTTGTCAAACCTGGTTATGCCAACAGTAATGCTATCTCCCACACAGGCTTCGTTGCGTTGTGTCCATACATTGTAGGGTATGTTTTCCGTGTTTGATGCCACGGTGTGCAGGTAGCTTTCAGCTTCGCCAAGGCCATAAAGATAGGCAATGAATATGCCGTTGCCAGCGTCAATGGTATGCGTGGCCTGCGATACCGGAATGCAGGCATAGCTGTAGCCACCCGCAGTGGTAGAGAACCTGCTGCTGATATTCATTCCGTCGAGAGTGATTTGCGATGCAAACTCCGAAGGTGTAATGATATTTATCCAATGCCGTGTCGAAACAGGCGTGTTGTGCGGTTTGAAGATGGCGTGATTTACACCGTTCTCTATCGGTGGCACCGTCATAAAGGAAGGGTCACCTGGTGTGCCGCCGAAGTATATTCCTGTAATGTAGTAGCACACCATCACCGGCGATGTGGTGTTGAGTTCAATGCAGGGCGAGTAGTAGAAGTCCATATTCCATGATGCCGGCAGGTTGGCAGGATGGTCTGAAAGCACAAAACTGTAGATTTGTCCCGACTGCAGCACCGCCACTTCCTGCCCGTCAAGACTGATGTGGCAGTTGTCATCCTTCGCCATCACACGCACCATATCGCCATAGTTATGATATGTCCTCGGTGGATTTGTATTTGTATATGTATATGGCTGACGTCCAATGACAGGCTCGATGACAAAATGATCGCCCCAGTATTCCACAGGGATGCACTGGTCGTAGAGATGGTCAGGAGCCTGGCTGTCACCGCCGTATGGCACGTATGCTCCGTTGTTTCCCTGAAATACTGCTATCGGCTTGTCGCTGTGGATGCGCAAACCATCCAGGCTGCACTCACTTATCGCCGCCACCTGTGTGGCCGTCCAACCGGCATTACGCAGCAGGCAGGTCTGTCCCCGCATCAGTAGGAATTCTATTGTATCACCGGCATTATACACTGCACGGTCGAAAAAGCCTGTATCCTGGCATATATTCTTCTCCAGAACTGACCATACGCGTGTGCTGTCGTAGGGTGCCACGATGCCCACTTCCGGTCCGTGAGGAAAAGCCTGATAGACTTGTGTAATATAGTATGTTCGCAGGGCATCGGTAGGGAGTATGGCTGTAGCGTCATAGCTGTAGTTTATGTCGTTATAGGCTGTGACCGAGATTGGTGTAGTGGCCTGTATGTGCCAGGCGCTGCTGTCTGTCTTTGCTCCGAAATGGTAGGTCGGCGACTGATCGTCAGGTACCGGGACTCGCACTGCTCCGCCGGCAGGGACTGTCACCAGTGTGTCCCATCCTGTGGCACTGTAGCTTATGGTGACATCACTTTCCTCGGTGGCTGTAAGCACAAAAAAGCAGTTGATAGACATCCCGCCTTCAACACTCCCTTCATGTTGTTTCAGGAACATCATCCAGAAATCCGTCCCCAGCATTCTGTTGACGACTCCCTGAGCTCCACATGGCACACTGGTGCCTAGCAGCAGGAACGAAAGTATAATGTTTCTAATTGGTTTCATCGTGATAATATGTCGGACATTTTCATGTGTCTTAAGGTGTGGGTATTGCCCTCCCCACCCATACGCGCTGCTGCCATTCCGTGCGGCTGGTCATGGTGTCGAACTTGAGCCAGAGCATGATCCAGACCTCCTGCACCATATCCTCGCAGCGGGGTATGTCGCCATGGGCAAAGTTGTAGCAGACACGCCACACCGCCTCCTGGTGCCGCCGCATGAAGGACTTGTAGTCCTCGTATCGTTGTCTGCTATGTTGTTCCATCTACTATAATAGACGTAATTCTATCTCCAAATCTTACACAGAACATAAAAAAAATAAAATGTAAAAATAATGTGTTGGAAGCACATACTCTTAATAACCCCGCACGGAGTGTGGAGTCTGTAAACCAGTGGTATATGCGTCTCGGAGAGACGCGCTCTTAAAAAAAACATCGTCTCAACTTATTTTTTTACCATCACTAATCTTTATCCAATTATCCAGAAGATGCAACGAAAGCAATAGAGGTTGCCATCGAACTAAAATATTCCCAGAGCCACCAAACCTTGCTAAATTACAAACACATATACGAAAACCAGAGTAATCACGTTATCTAAATAAAACAAGTAATATGACAGACCCGAAACAACTGGCGAAACTAGAATTTGTGGCCTTCTGTATTGAGCAATACAAGATGGCGACAAAGCAGACAGATGATATCGTCACTGGCCCAGTGGCAAACGACAACGTTTACCTTAGTTTCAATCATGCCGGTAATAAGGAAGTAAGAATATGAACCAACCGAAGATAACTCAGGACAATGTGCATCTGCTATTGCCCAACAAGATAGCTCAATTGGCCAACCGCCTTTTGCAGAACGGGAAGGCCAAAGATATAGCAGACGCGCTTACGATGATTTACACCTCGCCAGTATATGCAAAATTAGAGCAAGAGAAGACCAAATACTGGTGGCTAGGAATAAATGCACTCTATCAGGAAATCAAAGATGTTATTTAAAAACAAATACTGGATATTATGAAATACAAATGCACCATTTGCAAGTATGAGTACGACCCGGCACAGGGTGACCCCACACAGGGCATAGCACCCGGAACACCTTTTGAGCAGCTTCCCGCCGACTGGAAATGTCCGCGCTGCAAGCAGGGCAAGGAGAAATTCGAACCCATTGAAGAGCCGAAAGCCACCAATCCCTATGTCGGCACCCAAGCCCCCGATGTCTGCCCCGTATGCAACCACCCCCAAGCCTACTTCGAAATCAACAAGCAGAACTACTGATATAGTTTACAGTTTACAGTTTAAAGAGGGCTGCCGCGGTTTACTTTAACCTCATTCCTCAAATCTAAACGACTAAAGAGGGTGTCTCAAAAGTCAAGGACACCCTCTTAATAAATAACCAATAGATGGATATAACGACCCTTTTGGAATATGACGACCGCACAGCGTTGCGCCGATGGATGGTGAAGAACCATCAGAGGGAACGCGAGGTTTGGGTGGCTACCTATCGTGGCAAGCAACCGATGTCCGACGCATTGCCGTATGTGGAGGTTGTGGAGGAGGCACTCTGCTTTGGATGGATTGATTCCACCTGCAAGCGACTGCCCGACGGACGGCTGGCACAGCGCCTCTCTCCCCGAAAGAAGAACAGCCATTGGACGGAGCGAAACCGGGAGCGGTGCCGGGAACTGGAGCAGAGGGGTTTGATGACGGAGACAGGGAGAATGGCATTGATACAAGTAAACAATTGTAACTGGAATAATTAAGCATCATCTTATGCACATCAAACAGACCATCGGAAATCCAGAACTATGGCAGCGAGAAAAGACGCTGTTTCTCACCTCGCGGCATGCACCGATTGGATGTTATGGAGAGGTATTTCAGTGGGTCGAGAGTTTCGACAAGTTCAATGGTTGTGCCGTGTGTTTCAACACGTCGGAGTTGGAAGAGGAGGTGCTGAAGGCATTGTTAGTGTGCAAGGTACCGACGACGTTGGTTGTGACGGGCAAATTCCACGACATATATAATGTACAGATAGAGCAAGCACTTAAAGAAAACCGCCTGCTTATAATGGTGTTGCAGCGAGAGAAAGGCGACAAAGGTTATACAGCTCGGCTGCGAAACAAGTATGTCATCGGTCAGGTGCAGCACATCGTGTGTGGGTATATCAACACCAACGGCACCATATTCGGACTTCTGGCAGGTCTCAACAACGTAACCCATATTGTTGACAAGGCTGACTTGATGGTCGCAGAGGCGGATCTGAAGCCCCACCGTTGGACGGTGGCCGAGGACAAACGGTTGCTGCGGATGTTCTACGAAGACATGGGCATTCACGCCATCCACAAGGCTATCAACCGCCCTTACAGCACTATATACCTCCGCATCAAGTCACTGACGATGAATGACGAAGTGCTGAAAGGGAGAGAGTTCGAGGATTATGTGCTGGCAATTCTTGATATAGCCCATAACGACAGGCTTACTCTTAAAGAGTGGCGTGGCGACAAGTCGCTACCTGGTGTCTATCCTGAAAGCAACAGCGCCCCCGATTTTGTATTTGAATACATCGGAAAATCATTTGCAGTGGAGTGCAAGTGGCGTAGCCATCTACCAAAAGATATCGAGAAAGAGTTGCTCCCAGCAGAGAGAATGGCATCCTTTCGGCAATTCTCTACCGACCGACACATGCCCGTCTATTTGCTCCTTGGCATTGGAGGACTTCCCAATGACCCTGACAAACTATACTTCACCCGCCTTGATAATGAATTCTCGATAGAGAAATTGCCCAATAACATTATTCCTTCAAAAGAGTGTTTGATGGAAAAGATAGGCGGCCTGTTCTTAACCACCAAACACTCTAATCACATGCAAGAACAAAAGGCATTGTATTCGAATGCATATAAACCTTGGAGCGAAGATGACGATGCCCTATTGACAAAGTTATATAAAGAAGGAACTTCTATAAAAGAGCTGATGACATTATCCCAACGCAACCGTGGTGGTATCGCATCAAGACTTCGTAAATTGGGTATAACAAAATAATCGTTACCGTGTGCTACCAAATCTGTCACATCGCGATGCGATTTCTCGCCGTAGGCGACCCAATGAGGAGCTACAAAAGGATGCCTTTCAGGCAGAAATCCGACAAATCCAACAAATCAGACAAATAAAAACAAATCGAACAGGATGACTGTTTTTAAAAAAAATGGATACCGGTATGTGGCGAAGCGGGCGGCTGCGAGCAATGCGGTTTCTCGATGGCGGGCGAGATGGACGCCGTGTTCCATTTCTGCCCCGAGACCATCCTCTCCGGCCTCGACCTGCGAGTTGACAAGTAGGCCTACCTCCCAAATTCCAGTTACAAGTGCAACGCAATAATTTCAACATTCCAACGTTAATGAGGAAAAGTAATGATTATGGCATCAGACAAGGCACAATATGTAGTGGCACTCATTGCAGAGTTCGCTAAGCATTACGGTCTCACGACGATTGAGGCTGCAAAGTACTTGAGCCAATATAAGGCTTTAGAACTTTTCGACCGTCAGTATGGCTATCTGCATACGCAGTCGTTTGCCTCCAATGTGCGCGACCTCTCTGCCTATTGCCGCAGAATGGGAGGTACGCTATGATTACGCTCTATCACGGCTCCAATGTACGGATTACCAACATTGACCTCAAGCAGTGCAATCCATACAAGGATTTCGGTCAAGCGTTCTACCTTACCACAGAAAAAAAACAAGCAATGGATGTGGCTGACGCGAGAGTGGACATCTATGGAGGTAGCCCTGTTATCAATATCTATCAATTTGACGAGCAATCACTAAACGAAGGAGCACTGTCGTATAAATCGTTCGATGGCTACACAGAAGAATGGGCTGACTTTGTCTATCAGCATCGTGACGAAATGATTGTACCGCCATATATGCATCCATATGATGTAGTGTACGGACCGATAGCAAACGACCGAGTGGGACTTCAAATCCGAAACTACCGTTTGGGTAACATTGACAAAAAGGAATTTCTCCGCAGGTTGAAATATATGAAAGGCATCACATTCCAGTATGCCTTTTGTACCGAGAGTGCCATTGAAAAACTACAGCCGTATGAATGTAAGTGAACAAGAATTTAAGTTTATGACAGAGGATATTACCTCCGATCTGGTGCAACTGTTGATGGATCGTGAGCAATATACTCTAGCCCATGCGGTTGAGGCAGTATATGGTTCTAATATATATAGGGCACTGTTACGTTCCACATCACTTCTTTATTCCCAAAGTTCTGGATATGTTTTCTCACTGCTAAAGAACGAATTGAGCAAAATAAATAATCAATAATAAGGTTAAAGAAGGCTGACGCTGTTCGCGTTGTCACAACCAATTGCTTCAAGAAAGCCGAGTCATGTTCGTGAGTTCGGCTTTCTGTTTATGTATGGAGCCGTATAGTAACAACGAAAGCCGCCAATCCCTATGCCGGCACCCAGACGGAGAAGAACCTGCACGCCGCCTTCGCCGGCGAGAGCGAAGCCCGCAACAAGTACACATACTTCGCCTCGAAGGCCAAGAAGGAGGGCTTCGAGCAGATTGCCGCCCTCTTCCTGCAAACCGCCGAGAACGAGAAGGAGCACGCCAAGCTGTGGTTCAAGGAGCTGAACGGCATCGGCACCACAGCCGAGAACCTGGCAGCTGCCGCCGCTGGCGAGAACTACGAGTGGACCGATATGTACGAAGGCTTTGCCCGCACCGCCGAAGCCGAGGGTTTCCCCGAACTGGCCGCCAAGTTCCGCGGCGTGGCCGCCATCGAGAAGCACCACGAAGAGCGTTACCGTGCCCTGCTCCACAACGTCGAGACCCAAGAGGTCTTCGCCAAGAGCGAGGTAAAGGTGTGGGAATGCCGCAACTGCGGCCACATCGTCGTCGGCACCAAAGCTCCCGACGTCTGCCCCGTCTGCAACCATCCGCAAGCCTACTTCGAAATCAACAAGCAGAACTACTAAAAATCATCGACACGCTAAAACGGCAACGACCGCCATCCACAAGGATGGCGGCCGTTGGATTTGTTGTAGAGTGGACGTCAGCCTTAACGAGTGGTTAGGTGAGGAGACCTTTTTTGTCGATATAGTTTACAAATGCCTGGTTGACGAGGCGTGTGCCGCCCGGGGTGGGGTAATGGCCGGTGAAGTACCAGTCTCCAGGATGGTTGGGGCAAGCCTTGTGCAGTCCCTCGATACTCTGGAATACGAGTTCAACGGGTGCCTGCATACCTTCAGGTCGGAGCATTTCCACGATTTTCCGGTTGATTTCCTCGACGGTGAAAGGTTCGTAGAGAGAGCGCACGTGGTTCTGCATCTCCTCTCTTGGGTTGTGCAACTCGTCGAGGCAAGCCTGATATGTGTCAGCGGCCAGCTGCTGCATCCCACGTTCCTTAATCAATGCCATTGTGGCGCGGAAAGCGCAGAACTCCTCGAGACGGGGCATATCGATGCCATAGTAGTCGGGGTAGCGTATCTGGGGCGAGCTGCTCACCATCACGATTTTCTTGGGGTG
>CACZUZ010000064.1 GCA_902784465.1 uncultured Bacteroidota bacterium | reverse complement strand
TTGGAATAAAATGTTGTAGAATAAGAAATTTTGGTTTCATTACATTTCGCTGGGAAAAAGAGTGCCGAGTGGTTTAATAAAAAAAACCGAAACGTGCAAATTTTTTTTAATTCTCCCACAATTTTATTTTGGATGAACTTTGCAGCACGAATTGATTGAAGCCGTTATTCGGTAAGTTATTGAAAAATCATATTGAAACACTCATCACAACGATGCAAAACTATAAGACTGTTTGGGCAAACTGCTTAAAGATTATCAAAGAGAACCTGGGACCTGAGAACGATCAGGTGTTCAAGACATGGTTCGAACCGATAGAACCAGTACAACTCGAGAACAACATACTGACCATCCGCGTCCCAAGCCAATTCTTCTACGAGTGGCTCGAAGAGCATTTCCTCGACCTGCTGAAGCGTACCATACGTCTCCAGCTGGGTCCCAACGGCATGCTCAAATACAGCATACTTATGGACACCAGTATCGCCGAAACCCCCATCACTACCGACCTGCCCTCCTCTGGTCGTCAGGCCACCCACAACCGTGCCAAGGACATACCGCTCATCATAGGTGGCGAGAACGGGCATCAAATCACCAACCCCTTTGTGATCCCTGGCATCCAGAAGTTGAAAATCAACTCACAGCTGAACGGCAACTACACCCTTGAGAACTTCGTCGAGGGCGAGTGCAACCGTTTGGCCCGTTCAGCCGGATTTGCCGTGGCCGAAAACCCAGGGCGCACCTCTTTCAACCCATTGCTCCTGCATGGCGGCGTTGGTCTAGGCAAGACCCACCTTGCCCATGCCATAGGCATAAAAACCAAGGAGAAACATCCCGACAAGACCGTCCTCTACGTCACCTCGGAGCAGTTCCTGCAGCAGTATGTAGAGGCTGTGAAAAACAAAAACACCAACGATTTCATCCATTTTTATGAGATGATCGACTTCCTCATACTCGACGACATCCAGTTCTGGGCTGCCAAGGGCATCCACACACAAGAGGCATTCTTTCATATCTTCAACTACCTGCACCAGCGCAACAGCCAGATTATCATCACCAGCGACAAGGCTCCGTCCGACCTCGGCACTTTGGAGCCCCGACTGCTGTCGCGTCTGAAATGGGGCCTTGCCGCCGACCTCGGCACTCCCGACACCGAGACCCGCATGGCCATCCTCAAGCAGAAACTCGCCAACGACGGCATCGAGATGCCCGAAGATGTCATTGAATACATAGCCTACAACATCAACACCAATGTCCGCGAGCTGGAAGGCGCCCTGGTGTCGCTCATAGCCCAGTCGTCGCTCAACCACCGCCAGATCACCCTCGACCTCGCCAAGCAGATGGTCGACAAGTTTGTGAAGAACACCACGCGCGAGATAACAATAGATTATATCCAGAAGGTGGTGTGTGACTATTTCAAGATCCCCGTCGACAGCATACAGTCATCCACCCGCAAACGCGAAATCGTACAGGCACGCCAGCTGACAATGTATTTCGCCAAGAAGATGACCAAGTCGTCGCTTGCCATCATCGGACTTCAGTGCGGCAACAAGGACCACGCCACCGTGCTGCATGCCTGCAAAACCGTGGCCAACCTCAACGAGACTGACAAGCAGTTCCACTATTGGGTTGATGAACTGGAACGCAAATTCAAAGAGTAATGAGTAAAGTACCTTTCAAACCTGGCAATCTGCTCTATCCTCTGCCTGCCGTCATGGTTTCATGCGGCGACGCTCCTGACAACTACAATATTATAACCATAGCATGGACGGGTACGCTCTGCAGCGACCCGCCCTTGTGCTATATATCCGTCAGACCCGAGCGTCACTCCCACCAGATTATCAGCCGTACCGGCGAGTTCGTCATCAACCTCACCACCGAGGCCCTTGCAAGGGTCACCGACTGGTGCGGCGTAAGGAGCGGACGCGACTACAAGAAATTCAAAGAGATGTCGCTAACCCCCGAAAAGGCCCAGCTGGTAAAGGCTCCGCTCATAGCCGAGTCGCCCCTCAATATCGAATGCCGCGTCTTTGAAGTGCGGCGACTAGGCACACACGACATGTTCATGGCCGAGGTGGTTGCCATCGATGCCGAAGAGAGTCTCATCGACAAGTCGACAGGCACTTTCCAGCTCAACCATGCAGCCCCCCTCGCCTACTCTCACGGCAAATACTACGGACTGGGCGAGAAACTCGGCGGATTCGGTTTCTCGGTGAAAAAGAAAAAACATTGAAATTAAATTGATTTGCGACAAAATAATTCCAATATTTTGTCGTTAAAAGATTTTATTAATTGTTTAGAAGCTCTAGATATTCTAGACATTCTAGAAAATCTAGAAAAACCATAAAAAAAATACAATCATGAAAATCTCCTGTGTCGAGCCGCTGGGAATCAGCGAGAAACATTTTGAAGAACTGAAACAGGAATTCGCTGTCAAAGGACATGAATTCTCCTATTATATGAACCGTGACGAGAGACCAGAGACCTTGGTGGAACGCATGAAAGAGAGCGACATCGTTGTCATCTCCAACATCAAGCTATCCGCCGAAGTCATCAATGCCTGTCCCAATCTGAAGATGCTCTCTGTGGCTTTCACCGGACTCGACCATATCGATTTGGCATGCTGCAAGGAGCGTGGCATAGAAGTCCGCAACGCTGCCGGCTACTCAACCACGGCAGTTAGCGAGCTTGCCATAGGCCTCATGCTCGACGTGATGCGCAAAATAACCGAGCTCGACTCCGCAACCCGTCATGGCGGAAGCCGTGGCATGTTCCTGGGTCGCGAACTGAAGGGCAAGACCGTTGGCGTTGTCGGCACAGGTGCCATCGGCACTGCCACCATCCGACTGTTGCTCGCCTTTGGTTGCAAAGTGTTGGCATTCAGCCGTACAAAGCGTCCCGAAGTGGTAGCCCTCGGTGTGGAGTACTGCCCACTCGACACCCTGATGGCCGAAAGCGACATTGTGACCCTTCACGTGCCACTGAACAAGGAGACCACCCACATCATTGGCCAGCGCCAAATCTCCCTCATGAAACCAACCGCCATTCTCATCAATACCGCCCGTGGCAATGTCGTCGACATCGTTGCCTTGTCCAAGGCGCTCAAAGAGAACCGCATAGCAGGTGCAGGAATCGATGTTTACGAGACAGAACCTCCTCTACCTGCAGACCACCCGTTGCTCGACGCCCCTAACTGCGTTGTGGTGCCTCATATAGCCTATGCCTCACGAGAAGCTTTCGACATCCGTGCCGACATCGTTTTCGACAATGTCAGGGAGTTCCTCTCCTGACGATTACAAAGTCCTCACCATCGAAGAACATCCACAAAAAGCAACTTGTAATCACGCATCATTAACCACCATAAAGCATTACAAAACAATGAGAAAAACTATTCTTAGCATTTTTTCCATAATACTATTTGGCACCCTGCAGGCACAGACTGTTTCTGTAGAAGATGCTAAGATTGCGGCGCAGAACTATATTACCGCTGTCGAGCCGTCGCACGACGTGTCGCAGATGACACTCTATCAGACTTTTGCCGACAAATTCGGCAACAATGTCATTTATCTTTTCAATATCGGAGACAGCGGTTTTGTAGCCTTTGGTGCCGACCGCATGTACGACCCTCTCATCGGCTACTCATTTTCAGGCAACTACGACAGCACCTATGTTGCTCCCAACCTGAAATCATGGCTTAACGGATTTGTAGATGATGTTGCTGCCGTGAGGTCGGTCAAAAACAAGGACAACGACATGCTGAAATACCACAAAAAATGTCTCCAAAAGTGGGAAGACCTGCTGACAGGCAACACAGACCAGTTGAAAGCCAAGTCGGCCAAGGGTGTCGAATCCCTGCTTGTCACCAAATGGGACCAAGGTGTGGGATACAATAACTACTGTCCTTCATATAGCTACGGTCCGGGAGGGCACAGCCATACAGGTTGTGTCGCCACCGCCATGGCCCAAATTATCCGTTACCACGAATATCCGACCACCGGTTTCTCCCGCTCGTCATACTACCATGGCTACCATGGCTACCAGTATGCAGCCTACGACTCGGTGGTTTTCGACTTCCAAAAGATGCCTAGAAAAGTGAACTACAGCTCACCACAGGAATATCAGCACAATGTGTCGCTGCTTTGCTACTACTGTGGTGTCTCGGTAAAGATGAACTATCTCAACCCCAACCACACCACCGGCAGCGGTGCACAAAGCACCGAAGTACCCAACGGCTTCAAGTACTTTGGCTACACTAATTCGTTCCACATGAACAAGCTGGCCAACAACGCTGTTTGGGATTCGCTTCTCAGGAACGACCTCGACAACAGGTGTCCAGTTTACTACAGCGGAGTCAACGACGAAGGGGGGCATGCTTTCGTTATCGAAGGATACCGTGAAGACGGCACCTACCAGTTCAATTTCGGGTGGAGCGGCTACGGCGACGGTTTTTTCACCATCTCTTACGCCGGTGGCTTTTCGACTCAACAGTCAGCCGTCTTCAATATCGTCCCCTCCTATTTCGGTCCGCTGTGCGACACCATTTATGTTGCCAGCGACGGGCAGGGGGGCGGCTCGTCGTGGGCAGATGCCAACCCCAACCTGCAGGATGCCATCCGCCTCGCAAGCCTGTACAGCGGTAAGACTATATGGGTGAAGAACGGCGTCTATTACGGCAACCCCTCCAGCCCTTATTCCTTTGAAATGGCCAGCGGAGTGACCATCCGCGGTGGCTTCGACGGAACCGAGACAAGCCTTGAGGATCGCACTCGCAATGGAGAGTCTGTCATGAGCGGCGAAGGCAGCCGCATTGCCTTCTTCTCGCCACAAACGGTCTCAAATGCATCCGTCTACGACATGACCTTCTCCGACGGATATGCCGCCGACGGCTCTGGTGCCACCATCATGAATGGCGTCCGAATCGAGAACTGCACCGTCAAGAACAACACCTCCACCGAAGGGGCAGCGCTCCTTGTATACCACAACAATATCTACAACAGCTTCATCTACAACAATCAGGGAGGCGGTGTCCACATGGTCAATGGCAGTTCGCTCCGCAACAGTCTTGTTGCCCACAATGATGGGAATGGAGTGGCGGTGGAGGCAAGCAAGGTCAATGGCTGCGACATTGTCTGCAACAGCGGCACCGGTCTTGTCATCAACATCGACAACGAAGACGACAATTCCGACGAACTATCGATACGCAACAGCGTAATCTGGAACAACGGCATCCAGCTGAGCAGTGACGACATCAGCAAGATATCGTTCTGTGCCATCGAGGGTCTTGGCGACCTCGACAGCAACAGCAATTTCGGGCTCACCCACGAAAACCGCCCTGCCGAGGGCATAGGTCCCTATTTTATGAATCCCAGCACCACCGTCGGGCCTACCGAAACCTTGGGAGACTGGCACATCAGCAGTCTCTCCCCTCTTGTCGATGCTGGCGACACCATTCGTTCCGGCACATACATCCGAGACCTTGACAACGATAGCCGTTTCCGCAACGGACGAGCCGACATAGGCTGTTATGAATGGATCCCTGGCAACAGTGTCATCAATGCCACGACAAATAATGTTGTCATCTACCCCAACCCAGCCACCTCATACATCACCGTCAGCGGTGCGGATGGCAAGGCCGAAATCTACGACATCATGGGACGCAAAGTTCTCACAACCAACCTGAACAATACAGACAACACCGTAGACATCAGCAGTCTACCACAAGGACTCTATCTCATCAAGACAGAAACATACACTAAAAAATTCTATAAGTTCTAATCACTATACACCACACACTAATCATTAATCACTTATCACCCATTACCACATGCAAAATATCCGCAATATTGCTATTATTGCACACGTCGACCATGGCAAGACCACCTTGGTCGACCGTATGCTTCATCAGGCCAAACTGTTCCGCGACAATCAAGAAACCGGAGAACTCATCCTCGACAACAACGACCTTGAACGTGAACGCGGTATCACCATCCTCTCAAAGAATGTCTCCGTTCGATACAAAGGCTACAAAATCAACATCATCGACACCCCAGGCCACAGCGACTTTGGAGGCGAGGTGGAGCGTGTGCTCAACATGGCTGACGGCGTGCTGCTGGTAGTCGATGCTTTCGAGGGGCCTATGCCACAGACACGCTTCGTGCTACAGAAAGCCATCGAATTAGGACTCAAGCCCATAGTGGTTATCAACAAGGTTGACAAACCCAACTGCGACCCCGAGTTGACACAGGAAGCCGTCTTCGACCTGATGTTCAACCTCGGAGCCAACAACGACCAGCTGGAGTTCCCCACCGCATACGGCAGCGCAAAGCAGGGTTGGATGGGTGAAGACTGGAACACCCCTACCGAAGACATCAGCTACCTGATGGACCTCATCATTGAGCATATCCCCGCACCCAAGACCGATGAGGGCACCACACAGATGATGATTTCATCGCTCGACTTCAGCTCCTACCTCGGCCGCATCGCCGTGGGGCGTCTGCACCGTGGCACACTGCAGGCTGGTCAGGGCATCACCCTGGCCAAACGCGACGGCACAATGGTGAAGACCAAAATAAAGGAACTATATGTATTTGAAGGGCTTGGCAAGGAACGAATCAAAACACCTGTAGAGGCTGGTGAGATATGTGCAGCGTTGATGGATCTCGACAAGAACATGGCCTTCGAAATCGGCGACACCATCTGCGATGTCGACAAACCCGAAGCCCTGCCTCCCATCAAGGTCGACGAGCCCACGATGAGCATGCTTTTCACCATCAACAACTCGCCATTTTTCGGCAAGGAGGGCAAGTATGTAACCAGCCGCCATCTGCGCGACAGACTCTTCGCCGAGTTGGAGAAAAACCTTGCCATGCGCATTGAGGAGACCGGTTCGCCCGACTCGCTTCTGGTCTATGGGCGAGGCATCATGCACCTCTCCGTGCTCATCGAGACCATGCGCCGCGAAGGCTACGAGCTCCAGGTGGGACAGCCCAAAGTCATCATACGCGAGATAGAGGGTCAGAAATGCGAACCCATAGAGCAGCTCACCATCCTCGTACCCGAAGAGTTCAGTTCCAAGGTGATAGATGTCGTGACACGACGCAAAGGCGAGGTGGGCACCATCGACACCAAGGGCGACCGTGTGCAGCTCGATTTCACCATTCCATCACGCGGCATCATCAACACGCTTCTCACCGCCACCAACGGCGAAGCCATCATCGCCCACCGTTTTCTGGAATTCCAGCCATGGAAAGGCGACATGGACGACCACAAATACGGAGCCCTCATAGCCAAGGAGACTGGCGAAGCCACAGCCTACAGCATCAGCAAGCTCCAGGACCGCGGCCCCTTCTTCATCGAACCTGGCGACCATGTCTATGCCGGCGAAGTCATCGGCGAGAGTCTGCGTCCTGGTAACGACATCGTTATCAACGTTGTGACCGCCAAGAACCTTACCAATATGCGTTCGAAGAGTGCCGACGATAAGAGCACCTGCTCGCCAGCAATCAAGATGAGCCTAGAAGAGGCTATGGAATACATACGCGAAGACGAATACCTTGAGATTACCCCATCAAACCTCCGCATCCGCAAAATCATCCTCGACGAAATCGAGCGCAAACGTGCCCGCATAGCCGCCGGATACAAGGATGAGTGAATTGTGAATTGTGAATTGTGAATTGTGATATTAACCCCATAAACCGCAAGCCGATTGACCCTCTCTATTGTCATAGTAAACTACAATGTCAAGCACTTCATCGACCAGTGCCTGCACTCGGTATATGATGCAGCGTTGGAATTGAAGAATACACATGGCTGCGGCATGGAGACCGAAGTCTGGGTAGTCGACAACAACTCTACCGACGGGTCTGTGCAGATGCTCAGACAGAAGCACCCCGGCGTCCACCTCATTGCCAACAGCGACAACCCTGGTTTCGCCAAAGCCAACAACCAAGCGCTGCGTCAGTGTAGTGGCGAGTATATACTGCTGCTGAATCCCGACACTCTGGTGCAACGCGACACCTTCTCGGTCTGTATCAGCCATTTCCTCGAGCATCCCGATTGCGGTGGACTCTCGGTGAAGATGATTAATGGCGAGGGGCTGTTCCTGAAAGAGAGCAAACGTGGCTTTCCATCCCCTGCTACGTCGTTCTACAAGATTAGCGGCCTCATCAAACTATTCCCTCGAAACCGCAAAGTGGCGGCCTATTATATGGGGCACCTCGACGACGACCAGGTCAACGAGGTAGATGTCCTCCCTGGCGCTTTCCTCATGGTTTCGCGCGCAGCACTGGAAAAGACAGGCCTCCTGGACGAGAGCTACTTCATGTACGGCGAGGACATCGACTTCTCGTGGCGAATCAAGATGGCAGGATTCAAAAACTACTACCTGCCCACTACTCGCATACTCCACTACAAGGGAGAAAGCACACGCAAGAGCTCGATGAACTACGTCTACACCTTCTACAACGCCATGGCCATCTTTGCACGCAAATACTTCAGTAGCAGCGGTGCAAAGACCTATACCGTTCTTATCCAGTTAGCCATCTGGCTGCGCGCTTCCCTCGACTTTGTGAAACGCATAGCTGCACACCTTGCCCTTCCCTTGGCCGATTTCTTGGTCTCCTTTGCCGGTTTTGTTGCCATCAAGCACCTCTGGGCCACCTATTGGGCAGAGAATGTCAACTATTATTCGCCCGTCTACACATGGGTCGTAATACCAATCTACATTCTCATCCTCCTACTAACCTCATGGTTGGCAGGCGGATACGATAAGCCCCTACGCACAGGACGCATCATTCAGGGTATGTCGATAGGAGCGGTATGCTTGCTAGTATTCTATTCGCTGATGAGCGAGGAGTTGCGTTTCTCACGTGCCATAGTATTGCTGGGTTCTGTATGGAGCATCATCGGGACAATGGGTATCAGGGGAATACTAAACATCATGAAGGTTGACGGCTACAATATCAAGCCATCACGTCGCCACCGCTACACATTTGTTGGCAGCAAGGGAGAGGAAAAGAGGCTCCTCAACCTTTTTGACTCACTTGGTATCGAAACCGATGAAGCATGCTACATCGGCGAGACAGATGCTGCCGGAAGACGTGTAAAGAGAATCGATCCCAACGACAAAAGTCTTCTAGAACAGAGGTTGGAAACCGACGAAATAATATTCAGTGGACGAGATGTGGGAGTTAAAGAAATGCTTGATATAACAATATTTCAGTCACGAAATATCAAGAACTTTAGGATACTTCCACGGCACGATAACGTACTTATAGGAAGCAACTACACCAGTAGTCCTGAAGACATTTATGCCCCCGACATAGACAATATCAGCAATGCCACAAACCGTCGCAGGAAACGTCTCTTTGACATCGCCAGTTCGCTGCTGCTGATATTATTATCCCCGATTCTCTTTTGGTTCCAGAAGCGTAAGCGTCGCTACTTTGCCGACTGCTTGGCGGTGCTTGGCGGACGCAAAAGTTGGGTTGGATATTCATCGACACCCTCTGCCATTCAGATGATTACGCCTTTGCCAAACATCCGTCCAGGAGTCTTCAAGACCCGCGACCGCATGCCTAACGTTAAGAATCCAGACCTGCAACGCCTTGACATTTCATACGCAGAATATTACCACTTAACTACAGATATTTCCATACTGACAATCAACTTATTCAGAATATGACCATCCCTGAGACAATAAAAGATCTTGACCAGCGAAAAGACACTCTCAAGAAATTCCTCGACATCGACAATCTCCTCATAAAAATAGCTGAAGAGGAGAAGAAGACAGAAGCCGCCGACTTCTGGAACGACCCCAAGGAGGCAAAAAAAGTGATGCTTGAGATAAAAAGCAAAAAAATCTGGACTACAGCATATAAGGCTGTCAGCGACAGTTGTGATGACATGCACGTCATGAGTGAATTTTTCGAGATGGGTGAAGCCACCGAAGAGGAGATGCTGAACCAGCTCGACACTACCACCAAACTCATCGAAGAGCTTGAATTCAAGAATATGCTACGTGGCGACAGCGACCGTTTCGACGCTGTGCTAAGCATCAATGCCGGAGCCGGTGGCGTTGAAGCGCAAGACTGGGCGGAGATGTTGATGCGCATGTACATACGCTATGCCGAGCGCAACAACTACAAGGTTGCCATCAGCAACTCGCTCGACGGTGACGGAGCCGGCATCAAGAGTGTCACCATGCAGATTGAAGGCGAGTTTGCATACGGCTACCTCAAGAGCGAGACCGGTGTACACCGCCTGGTTCGCGTCAGTCCCTTCAACGCCCAAGGCAAGCGTATGACCAGTTTTGCCTCGGTAAGTGTCACGCCTCTTGTCGACGACACCATAGAGGTGGTGGTGGACCAGTCGAGACTCAGCTGGGACACCTTCCGCAGCGGCGGAGCGGGCGGACAGAATGTCAACAAGGTGGAGAGCGGCGTGCGTCTGCGTTACCAATATAAAGACCCCTACACCGGCGAGGAAGAGGAAATACTCATCGAAAACACCGAGACCCGCGACCAGCCCAAGAACAAGGAGAACGCCCTGCGTCTGTTGCGCTCACAGCTCTACGACCGCGAGATGAAACACCGCATGGAGGAGCAGGCGAAGATTAAGGCCAGCCAGAAAAAAATCGAGTGGGGCAGCCAGATACGCAGCTACGTCATGGACGACCGCCGCGTGAAGGACCACCGCACCAACTACCAGACCGGCGACGTGACCGGCGTGATGGACGGCAAAATCGACGAGTTCATAAAAGCCTACCTGATGCAGTTCGGCGCAGAAGGTTAATTATCTATGAATACTTATTATAGCTAACAAAAAACAATCTTTGAAACTGATAGCGATTACTCACACGTTCTCCTATTTTACTCTCCGTTCTCTGCTGCCATTGGCATATTTGACGATTCTTCTTCAACTTTGTAGGGTATCAAATCGGCGTGTTCCACGTCGTTCTTGAATTTGAAGTACATAGCCTTGGCCGTGGCCTCCATAACTGTTTTGTAAAACTGTGGGTCTTCAAACAATCGGGCGAAAGCGTCCATCTGTTCGGTGTAGCACTTCTGAGCCACCTTGTCAAATGTCTTCGGGAATATGTTGTGTGCAAACATATTGACATCCGTAGTCTTTGCTTGTTTGGCCAGCGTCTTGCCTGAGCCTTGCAAACGGTCGAAAATACTCTCCACAATCACCCTGTCAGCCTCGGTGAAGTTGCCCTGATACATCAGGTTTATCTTGTCGATAATGTTGTCCAGCAGGTCACGCTTCTCATCCTCTTTCTTGCCCTTGCCACCTTTCTCACCCTTAATAGTATTTTCCTTGATTGTAGGCTTCAAGTTGATGTCTTTCGTGGGCTGCACCTTGAACAGGTGATGTTCCAAGATTAGCTTATCACTCAAATCCACCTTCTCGTGAGGTGTCTTCGGCAGCAGCTTATACAGATACTCACAGAAGATATAAGTCTTAAACAGGTCGCGGTCGAAAGTTCGTGCTATCTGAGCCATATAAGCGTAGAAGCGGACAAACGACTTGACCAAAAAACGCACCTTGAAGCGGTCTTCTTCGTCCAGCTGCCCAAAATCGTCCACAACAGGTTTCAGTACGCTTGACAGTTTGCCCAGCGTTTTGTTGTCTTGATTTTCGTTATAGACTGCGTAAACAGCCTCCTCTGCCTCTTCACTCCACAGGTGATACGATTTCAGCTCGGTCAAGTATCGGTAAACGACATTAACATCTATCGGCTCGGCCAGCAGCGTGTCTTCGTAGAACGGCTTGAATGAGGCCTGTATGCTCTCGGCTGAGTTTACAAAGTCGAAAACATAGGTGTCTATCTTGCCTTTGCAGCTGCGGTTCAACCTGGAGAGTGTTTGTACAGCCTTTACGCCTTTCAGTCCTTTCAGGACAAACATGGTATGCAGCAGCGGTTCGTCGAAGCCTGTCTGGTATTTCTCAGCCACTACCAGCACATTGTACATATCGCTGGCGAAGTACATAGGCAGTGCCGACTCGCTTATTTTCAAGTCTCCAGTACTATTCATCTGCGGTTCCGTGTACTCCTTGCCACCATAGCTGACCGTACCACTGAAGGCTACCAACGGCATTACGTCTTTGTAACCTTTCTGTTTACAGTATTCCTTTATGGCCAGATAGTAACGTACTGCGTGTGCTCTGCTTGGCGACACCACCATTGCTTTGGCCTTGCCGTGTATCTTGGTCAGCGTAATCTCCCTGAACTTCTCCACAATAAGCTCTGCGGTCTGTTCAATCACAAACTGGTGATTGTCGTGGTATTCACGCACAGCTTTCAATGCTGGAGGCTCTTCGTATTCGGGGTTTTCCTGAATGGTCTTAGCCACTTTGTAGCTGGTTTCTATTGGCGTGAAGAACTGCAACACGTCGAGGATAAAGCCCTCATCAATGGCCTGTCGCATCGAGTAGTGATGGAAAGCGGTGTATTGTGGCTGACCGTCTTCACCTTTGCCAGCCTCGATTCCGAACGTCTGCAAGGTCTTCGGCTTGGGGGTTGCGGTGAAAGCGTAGAAGTATTCGTTTTTGTGCCGTCCTTGGGTCAGCAGGGTTTCGGTCATCACATCCATACCGTCTTTCAGCTCCTCTTCGGTACGGCCTTCCAGCTCGGCCATTTCTTTCAGTGCCTCGTCGGTGTCAGCAAGGGCAGCTTTCAGCTTCTCTGCACTCTTGCCACTCTGGGAACTGTGGGCTTCATCCACAATGATAGCGAAACGCTTGCCTTGGTGTCCGTCAAGTTCTTTGTAGATAAGCGGAAAACGGTGAAGTGTGGTGATGATGATACGTTTCTTGTCGTTGATTGCCTCACGTAACTTGGTCGAGTTGTCCTTGTCGGTAATGGTGACAATCTGACCAGTTTTGTGGTCAAAGCCAAGTATGGTTTCTTGTAACTGGCGGTTCAGCACACGGCGGTCGGTGACAACAAATACACTCTGGAACATCTCGTTGTCTTCTTCGTCGTGCAGCGAAGCCAGGCGATAGGTAAGCCACGCTATCGAATTGCTCTTGCCGCTGCCAGCCGAATGTTGTATCAAGTAGTTCTTGCCCTCGCTCTGCTTACGGGTATCATCAACAAGCTTTTCTACCACATCGAGCTGGTGGTATCGTGGGAAGATAATCTTAACTGTTTTTTTCTTGACCTTCTTCCCTTTCTCCAAATAAATGGTTTCTTTCTCTTCACGGCTAATATAGCGTTGCAGTATGGCCAGCAGCATATCACGTTTCAGTACTCGCTCCCAAAGGTAACTGGTGGCGTAGCCGTCGGGGTTCTTTGGATTGCCACCGTCGCCGATATTGCCAGCTCCTTTGCTGCCTTGGTTGAACGGCAGGAAGAATGTATCCTCGCCTTTCAATTCGGTGGTCATATAGACGTTGTAGAGGTCTGCAGCGAAGTAGGCAAGTATGCGGTTGTTGAAGTGGAACAGCGGTTCCTTGGGGTCTCGGTCTTCTCGCCACTGCTTTTTGCCTTCTTCCACGCTCTGCTCTTTCAACTGGTTCTTCAATTCAATGGCCACAACTGGGATGCCGTTCAACGACAGCACCATATCAATAGTGTTGTGGTTCTGCGTCGAGTAGGCGAACTGTCGTGTGCAGGTCAGTATGTTCTGATGGTATTTCTCTACCAGCTCTTCATTTTTGTGCGACGCTGGCTGGAAGTAGGCAAATCGAAGCTCAATACCACGGTCTTTCACGCCCTTACGCAATACGTGTATCAGACCGAAGTCGGCGACATTCTGTTGAAAGATGGTGTAAAGTTGCTTCTCGGCCCTCTCTCCATAGACATTCTGATACCTCTGCCAAGTCTTCGGCTGGGTCTGTGCTATAAAACTGATAAGCGTAGCAATATCAATTGCTTTCGCCTTGTCGTATGTCTTTTGGTCGCCTTTGATGTATCCGCCCTCGTTGAGCAGATAAGCTTCAATGTCGCTTTCAAAACGTTTCTCGGAGTCTTCCATAGCGTTTAGATTTCTTTCTTACCAGTAACGTACTCGTATATAATGCTCTTCTTGTAGTCTTTCAGCTCGTCAATCTTCTGCTGCTTAACGGCGATAAGGCTGTCAATCTCGGCACATTTGGTGTCGAGGTAGTCGGCAATTTGCTGTTGTTCGTTGAGAGGTGGAATAGGCAAATGGGTTTGTTTAATATTTTCAGCGTGTATGTTTTTATTTACACCACCGTGTATAAGACTATTAACTTCGCTTATAAAACTATACGATAAGAAATAGTATCGAAGATAGTTATTGTTTTGCCCAGAAAACCTAAATCTTATAAGATAAGATGCAAACACGGCGGGTTCTATGTTGTCAGAAACAAATCCAAAGCACCCTGCACCACCTGTTCTGGCAAAACAAAAATCCCCCTTTTGTAATACAAACTCTTTAATATTAGGAGTTTCTTTGACGAAAGGTGCATTTCCCAATGTCAAATTACCATTATCCAGCAAATCAGTTATGCGCAACAATCGATAACCAGACATTACATATCCATCAGCGTCATAATATCCTTGTAGATGATTACGCACTATCCTTTTGGTTTGAACTATTATCCACTTTTCTGGTATCTTACCAATCCAATCAATGCCACTATCCTTGAACTCCACATTGGAATTGAGGCCACGGGTGACGGCCTCGGTAATAACGGACTGCTTATAGGATTTCAATTCCTCGATGAACTCTGCCTGCAAGGCTATCGCCTCGTCAATCTCACCACATTTCCTATCCAAGAACTCCGCTATTCGTTGCTGTTCAGGAACAGGCGGAAGAACCATTGGAATACACAAAAAGTCCTCAATGTTCAAATCCCACTGACCAACACGCAATCCAGTGGAAAGCCTCATATATTCAGCCTTATACGAATCATTACGAAGTAAATAGTGGATATATCTCCTATCTACACCATCTTTCTTGAAATGGCAAATGTAGTATGCTGGACTAATAATGCCTCTGTATTGAGATACGGCCATTGAACCTTGCCAAGCCTTCATTTTGTTAATTACAAAATCTCCAACATCAACAAGTTTATAGCTACTTGTATCTTCTGAG
>CACZUZ010000063.1 GCA_902784465.1 uncultured Bacteroidota bacterium | reverse complement strand
GCAGATGCACATTGTCCTGAGTTATCTTCGGTTGGTTCATATTCTTACTTCCTTATTACCGGCATATTTAAGTGTATCTAAAGACCGTTCGGTATGGAAAAGCAGTTGGTCAACTGGTTTGTATGTCTTCAGCCGACGGATAAGTTCTCGTTTTGTTATGATGCCTGATTCATAAAGGTTGAAACTAAGGTAAACGTTGTCGTTTGCCACTGGGCCAGTGACGATATCATAGTCGTGGTTGTAGTCCTGAACGGTGCGATTGGCATGTACGAAATCAACCCACGCCTCATTGGCAGAACGAAACAGGCGTGTGTGCAAGTCTCTATTGGGAGTGTATTCGAATATATTTATGAAACCGACAGAAGCTTGGCTCTGTTCCATACGCAGCTTCACCCAACGTTGGGCTTGTTGAAGGCTGGTGGTAGTATAGAACCCCAAGCCGAAGTCTAATGGCCGATTGGCCTGAAGTATCTGCGGATTTTCTACTATTTCGAGGCTTCCGTGAAAGAGTGTCATAGCTGATGGTGTTTTAGATATTCTTCAATCTCTCCCAGTATAATTTGTTCGCTTTGGGTATGCAGCACATCATAATGCCCCAACAGGAAGTTAATCACCCCCCTCTGCAGAAACATCTGTTCCGTTTCTGCACCGCCCAACTTGTTAGCCTTCTTGTACTGTTCGATACAAAAAGAAACAAATTCTATCTTGGATTGTTGTTTAGGGTCGCACATTTTTCTTTTTTCAGGCTATAACGCGATTATTCCGGTTTTCGTATGTGTGTTTGTAATTTAGGAATTTTTGGAGGCACTGGGAATATTTTAGTTCAATAATTACATTTTTCAACTTTATAGGTCGAATCTTAGTGTTGATTCCGAATACTTTTGCCATTGTGTTTTACTTTTTAATGTTATACATTTTGTTTGTTCGTCCTCTTGGCGTGTCGGCATGTGCACCTACCGGTTAGCTTTGAAAGACGAGGCAAAAGTACAAGGGGTGGCAAAAATCGAATTCGGGGATTGCGGGGTTATGGGGAGATAAAAGGGGATAAAGGGGAATGCGGGGTGGAAATAAATGGGTTGGGAAGGAGCAAAATTAGAGAGATAAGTAGTGAAAAAAGCAAAATTTGAGGTGAATAAAAAAGAAATAATGTAACTTATAATAAAATACAAGATGTTGATAATGAGAATGGAAGAAAAATGAAATAAAAAAATGTTTTGCTAGAATGAAAAAAGGTTGTACCTTTATAGCATCCATTGAGTTTTGGGCTCTGTCTTAACTCAAACAAAACGTGATAAATACAAAGTTGTATTATAGAAGCAACATACTTACCTCGCTCCCCGTAAGATCAGCGCGCTCAAGGTAAGTCTTTTTTATGGTTTTATTTAAAATATTTTACTGAAATAAAAAAAGTTTGTATCTTTGCATTTTGAAATTAAAATAAAGATGACTGACTTAAAGCGTAATTATCAATACTTTCTTGACAACAAGAAAGAGTTGGCACAAACCTATGGCGGCTTGTATGTCGTCATTGTTGATTGCAATGTCGTAGGCAGTTATGCTGATGAAAATACTGCTTATGAGGAAGCCGAAGAAAAATACGGGTTAGGTAACTTCATCATACAACTCTGTTCTGAAAATGAAGAGGCCTATACTCAAACTTACCATTCAAGAGTCGCCTTTGCATATTGAAAATGACTTCCCAAAGTTTTACAATGGAATGTAATGGGATTAGCCAAGTATTGCTATCCCAATGTTATATAAGACCTGCTTTTAATCCGGCCAAATATCCTAATCCAGATTTGTTCCCCAAGGGGAAATCTTACACAGCAATATGGGATACTGGTGCCACAAATTCTGTGATTACTCGAAAAGTAGCAGATGAACTTGGACTTCATATAGTCTCATTTGCGACAGTTAATCATGCTGGTGGGAAGTCTAACCAAGTTCCAGTATACAGGGTAAATATTGAATTGCCAAATCAGGTTGGTTTTGTCGGCATAGGGGTGAGAGAAGGTGAATTAGCTGGAGCCGATGTCCTAATTGGTATGGATATTATCACAAGAGGTGATTTCGCTGTTTCAAACTATAATGGGCATACAACTTTTACTTTTCGAGTCCCATCTACAGAAAGGATAGATTTTGTACCAACCCCACCCCCCTCAAAGCCGATAGTAAAGGCTAAAGAACCAGGTCGAAACGACCTATGTCCTTGTGGATCAGGCAAGAAATACAAGAATTGCCACGGAAAAGCTTAGGTGGGGCTTGGGAAATAGAGAATGAAACCGAGGGCGAGGCCGGAAGGTCTCGCCCTCGGTTTTTTAATGGTTTGGGGTGCCGTTGGGTCAAGGTTCGCCGAGGAAGGAGAAGATGATTTGGATTTGTTTTGGGGAGAGGATTTTGCGGGGGCGGGAGTTCTTCGCTCCATTTAATTTATTTCAGCGGTGCTCAGTTCCCTTTCAGGGCTGCCGGTGGCTTGGAGGGCGGCGAGGAGGGGTTAGTTGCTCACTGCAGTTAATTGATTTAAGCGATGTTATTCACTGCATTATGTAAATTCCATGCAGATATATCCTTCCGGGATGTTCTGTTGCCCAGCAAAAGTGATTTCATTCGACTGTGCCGTGTTGGCCCATTTGCCGATGATAGTTCCATTGTCCTTGTTGTCTTTTCCGCAGCTTGTCAGCAGCATCGCGCCCAGAGCGAGTGTGAAGAAAGTCCGGTGGACTTTCGATAGCGAAGCGGAGAACAAAAGGGATTTGATGATGTGGTGTTGCATATTGGATGTTTTAAAATGTTATTCAATTAGTTTCTGTAGTTGTTCCTCGATGGCGGCTTCCAGCGTCGGGTGGTAGCCTCTCTGAACCTTGGCGATCTTGCCGTCGCGGTCGATGAAGAAGAGGGTCGGGTAGGCGGCTATGTGGTAGGTTTGGGAGAGCTGGCGTTCGGAGAAGAGGATGGTGTAGGTGATGCCGCGCTTGGCGATGAAGTCGGCCATCTCGTCCTTTTCGGGGTCATCGATGGGGTCGATGCCGAGGAGTACGACACCGCGGTCTTTGTATTTCTCGTGGAGATTCTGCAGGAACGGCAACGCGGCGCAGCAGGGGGCACAATGCTTGTAGAAGAAATCGAGGAGAATTACCTTGCCCCTTAGGTCGGCGAGGCGGACGGTGTCTCCGGCGAGGGTGGGCAGCGCCCATTCGGGTGCCGGAGTACCCTCGGCGAGGGGTTCGGGTGCTTTGTAGGGTTCGTAGTCCTTCAGTTTCACGCTGGCGGGGACAGACTTCATGGTCAGCTTGCGTTTGTCGACCTTAGGGGAGAACTCCAATAGTCGGTATTCCTCGAATTGCGTCATGGTGTCACGATTCTCCTCATTTACGAAAAACACGGTGTATTGTATCGGCAGGTAGTCCCGTTTGTCAATCCAGATGCTCACCTCGTAGAGCAGGGTATTGATGCCGAAGACGGTATCAGGCTCGAAGTCCGTCTTGCGGTAGCGCGCCAGATGGCAGGGCCGTCCGTCCAGCTCCGCATCCGAAATGGAGTAGCTGTAGCTGCTGTCGGCCAGATGTTCCTCGTCGGGAATCGGGTAGCAGCTCTTGTTAGTCAATGCGGTGTAGAACACGCGGTTGTGCCGTCCGGCGATAATCTTGTCTGCCCATTGGTCGCACGACTGGATGACCGCCGCTGTGTCGTAAATCCATACTTGCTCGCGCCCTGTATAGAGTATGTGACTTTTCCAGTTCGACTCCTCGTCCATCGACTCGAAGGTCATGTTGAAGGCTTTCCCGTAGATGGTGTCGTCGGGCAGCTTGCGGAAGTCGCAGGTGAAACGCACCATGTCCGTGTCCTTGTCGGACATAAACTTCATCTTGTGTTCCATCACGTAATGTCCCTGCTGTATGGACAGGCATTTCTCGCGCGAGAGTCGCAGGACGCTCTTCGCTTCGTCCGAATTGTTGTTTTGTGCTATTGTGCTTCCAATGGCCAGCACACAAGCCAGCAGTACAATTGTTTTCTTCATGTTTCTTAGAATTCTCTTTATTTGTATAACCTAAAATTATTTGTATTACCTAAAAGGAGGCAAAATATTGTAGGAAAGGAAAAGTGCGCCTACGGCGCACAAATTCTCCTTAACTCCCACACTCCGTAGAAAAAGATTATCTGAGGAATGTGCTAGATTGTTTCACAAGCTTTACGGTGTGGCTATCGCCTGTAGTGGTGATGATGGTGAGAAAATAGATTGCCTGGTGATAGTCAACAAGATCAAGCGAGTATCGGCCGGGACCGTCTGGAACAAGGCGCACCTGCTCGCGGCGACCAGACATATCGGTCAGCCATGCGGTGGCAACCCCACTCTCAATTTTCAACTCTCCACTTTCCACTTGAATGGTCACCCTCTGACGAAAAGGATTTGGGTAAATTGAAAATTGAGAATTGAGAATTGATAATTCTGGAATGCCCACGTTGCTGGTGTCAATAACCGTAGTGTCGACGGGAGGCTCGACATAGACGTAGGTGGTCATAAAGGCAGTGTCGACGTATCTTGCAATGGCGGAGAAGTTGGCATCGCCGTGGAGGGTGATGTCGCCGAAGGTGGCGTTGTCGTCGGCCAACAACATGCCGAGGTAGAGGATGCTGTCACGCAAGGCGATGGAGCCCGGCTTGCTATTTGGCGAGATGGTCCGATACGGCATGCCGCCAACCACATGGCCTGCGTAGTCGAAGACCGTCAAACCGTGGCCGACAGAGTAAATGCTGTTGCCAAGAAACTCGTTGCCAGGGATGCGAAGGTCGCCATAGTGGCGGCTTTGGAGGAAAATCCGGTTGCCCTTGCAGACGAGATTGCCGATGGAGTATCCACTAATATCGGATTGGGAGGCAGCAGGGACGATGCCGTAGGAGCGGAGCACGGGCATGGAGCCTGTCTGCTCGAAGACGAGGACGGCACTGCTGTTGCGCATAGGAATGGGTGTGCCGTCGACCATCGGGATGGAGTAGAAGTTCAGCGTGTCGCAAAAAAAGCCACGAATGCTGGTCAGGCTCAGGAATATCAGGTTGCTGTCGTAGTCGAAGGCTACGTCGTGGAAGAAAGAGAGCGAATGAGCATTCAAGTTAGGGTTGATGATGCTGTCGTCCAACGTGACCAGCCAGTCGGGGGTAAGGTCGGAGTCGAAGCGTATCATCACACCTTTCTCTGTTACGGCGGGAGGGTAGGAGAACTCAAGGCCCTGGATGGAGTCGACAACGATGGTCTCGATGGAGTCGCGGCCAAGTCCTTCAATGTATATCGTGCTGAGGCAGTACACCTTCGCGTCGCGGTCCACCTTGGTATAGGTGGAGGTGATATCGCACATGTCATTGTCGTTGCGGTCGAAGAGGTATCGGGCGGCGAGGAGAGTGTCGAAGTGAGGCGCGAATTTAAGCACCTGGGGCGACCAGTGCGGATGGTAACCCGTGTTCTCATACACCGTGCCTACACAGCGGTGGTCAACCCAGAGCCGCACACCCATGAGCGTGCCGGCCTCGACCGAGGTCTCATCATCAACACGGTCTTCAGCCTGCCGTGATATGTAGATGTTGCCTTCCACATCAAGGTCGAAAGAGGGATTAAGCAGATAGTATTTGAAAATATCGCTGCCGGTGCTGTCGATATACGACACCTGGAGGAAGTGATGCTCCAGCAGGTTGCCCGAGAAGTCGAATACCAGGTAGGCGGTGAACAATGCTCCTAAAGGAGATTGATCTTCGTTGGCTATGGGGTAGTCGCTCCAGCCGTGGAGCATGGTGTCGAGGTAGTAGCAGTAGTAGTTGTAAGGTGTCGACAGTTCGACGTTCACCATGCAGGCAAAGGCCGTGTCGCCCAGTGGCTTGATGTCGTAGGGAATATTATATGCATAGTTACCGGTGTGTAACGCTTTTCTCCACAGCATCTCGCCGTCGGGAGAGATTTTGGCTATCACGGTGCCAATGGGCATGAGGTCATGGCTAATCGGCATCAGGGTTGTGTCGCCCCAAGACGGAAAACCCGAGAAGGCGCCGAGGATGTAGAGGTTGCCCGCACTATCGGTTACAGTGCCTTTGATGAAACCACCCTCTCCAGTTGAGGAATAGCCTTTGGCCCAGTCGAAATGCTGGGCGCGGACGGTGAATGCGGTCAGCGCCAAGAGCGCAAGAATCAATGTGACTTTCTTCATGATATATGAGGTTTGAAAGGTTTAAAGGGTTTGAAAGGTTTTCGTTTGGATTTTGGTTTTCGTTTTGGTTATCGTTTTCGTTTTCATTGCTGCGTCGATAGAATCCACCTTGTCCCAAGCGACATCCATCAGGGCATCGCGATTGCTCTTCACGTTACCGGTCTCGAATATGCAGACGACGCGAAGCAGACGATAGATATAGACTTGGACGTCATCGGGACGTGGGTCGTCGAACCCGATGGATTTCTCCGGTGTCTCGCGGTGGGCAGTCCTTATGCTCACCCCTGCGACCTCCTGGTCTCTGAATGTTTCCTTCACATCGTCGGGGATGTCGGGATTGTTAAGCATTGCATCCAAATTCCTCGATATTCCATAGAGGCTGTCAATCTGCTGCCAGCCGCGGTCGTCCTCGGCTTCGAGCACGGTGACCGGGAGGCGCAGGGTGTCGTTAATAACCTTGTCCTGTACGTATGTGACGCGCACCCCCTCCAGCCGCATGTCGGCAAAGTGGCGGTAGACGTCGCTGCACTCGTCGTGGCTCAGCGTGTGCGGAATGAACTTCCACGCCGTCGCGCCGCCCACAAGGAGCAGAGCCAAGAGTGCTATTATCGTACGGGTTTTCATATACTGGCAAAGAGGGTTTGGTCGATATTGTTAAGGGCTTCTGTGCGGGCTTGGGCGTTGCTTATATAGTGGCCGTCTGGTTTCGGCAGGGTGGTGACGACCACGAAGGCTATCACAGATGCGGCTATGACGGCATCGGTCACGAGGCGGTGGCGGCGACGACGATAGGCACACCAGTCTGGTAGGTCGATGTTGTGCTCGGCGGCGAGGCGGAGGACGCGGTCGTTGTCGGTCTCCGGGCGAGTTATCAGTTGGAGTATTTCTTTCTCGGTCATAGTTTATTGATTGTTTGAATGCTTGAATGTTTGATTGTATGTGTGCTGGCGTAATTTTTCTATTATTGCACGCTGATGTTCGCGGACGGTGCGAGTTTTGAGGTGGAGCCGTTCAGCTATCTCAAGGTCGGTAAGATCCTGCCGCATAAGAGCGAAAAGGCGTTGCTCTTCGGGTGTGAGGAGGGTGGCTAACTCATCGAGGGTCTCGGCGACATTCCTGGGAGTGCGGACATCATCATCTGCAATATTAAACATCATGCGGTCTATACGGATATGTGTGCCCGCATTTCCAGGTTCTCTGTCGTGGTGAGAGAAGACGCTGCGGCACTGCCAGACGACCCATGCGACTTCCTGCAGTTTCGCCACATCTGGACGCAATGTGCCGTAATGTTCCCACATGGCGAGGTAGCACTCTTGCACGAGATCGTCGCACAGGACTTCATCCCCTGACGCACGCCACCAGCAGAGCCTGCGTATCAGCCCGCGGTGCCGCCCAACCAGCAGCTCGAAGTTGTTGTATGTCGTCCTGTCATCTGCCATGCAAGAGGCTTTTTGCCCACATAATAACCGCAATTTTTGGAATACGGTAGTCGACAAATGATTATTTAAGATTTTTTAACAATACCCTACAATTATTTTTTACTGAAAGCCAATAGTTTAAGAATAAATTTACATTTTTTTCGTTCTATGATGGTAGTTTTCGGACGTTTTTGCGACTAATATATCAAAAGCACTTCTCTGCCGTTGTGCAGGCAATAATAATCCAACAACCTCTTTCGCGGCTATGGACAGGCCAAATTCTTAACCACTCCGTTGGAATTTGGCCGTGCGGACATTCACTGGATGTCCGCACCAGTCCGCCTGCTGAAACAATCGGACATCTTTTCACGATAATTATTATCCATCAAAAACAGATCAAGATGACACACAACATCATCAAAACCCTTTTGTTCTCCGCTTCGCTATCGAAAGTCCACCGGACTTTCTTCATACTCGCCTTGGGCGCAACGCTGCTGACGGGATGCAACAAAGACAACAAGGACAACGGGAAGCCCGAGGCCACCCAAATCAAACAGACCGACTGCGGACAGCACTTCGAGACGCAAGCCAAAAACCTCGCCGAGGGCGAGCAGTACGTCGTGGAGTGGGTCGACGGTGCGGCAAGGGTAATACACGTCGGAATGGCGGTGTCGTGCGACTACGAGAGCGTGACGGTCGACGTGGCGGTCGACGGCTCGACGGTCACCGTCAATGAGTGCCCAGTCGGTGGCGGCTACGTGGACTGCCTCTGCATAATTGACAACATGTTCACCATCGCCAACCTGCCCCACGGCACCTACACCTTCATCTTCAAGGAGTGTGGCCTCGATAACCACCGCCAGGAGTACACCATATAAAATTGCACGGAAACGGTAACTTTCCGCCGCCCTGCGGGCAATAAAATCCGCAGGGCGGCGTTTGTTTCGGTGTATATTTTAATGGTTTAGAACATGAAGAAAGCATTGATGATATATGCGGTTCTTAGCGTGTTTGTCTCAACAATTTCGGCGCAGGACACGCTCACTGTGGCGCAGATGCAGGAGGACTTCAATTATATGATAGAGCAATATGAGCGCATCCACCCAAACCCGATGTGGTCGCTCGGCGAGGAGCGGTACAACGAGTTGAAGCAACAGACGCTGGCGCAGCTCGACCGTCAGATGCCGCTGCTCGACTTCTGGCGCATCATTGCCCGATGGAATCAGCACTTCGACGGACACACGCAGTTGGCTTGGCCGGCAAAACAATCGTCGGGCGCATCGGAAAACGTGACCCCTTTCCCTCCAAAGAGCGTAGTCCAGTACCGCGACCGAAAACTCTTCTTCGGTGACTATGTCGGCATGCCCGACAGTCTGCGGGGATACAGTACGGCTTCGGCACCCTCATCGGCGAGGAGACCGGCGGCCTCACCACCACCTACATCCGTCTCAACCAGCGCAAACTGCCCAACTCCGGCCTGACGTTCTACTGCTCCGACAAGCAAAACCGCTACCTCGGCACCACCGGCCCCCGAGGAGTGCTGCCCGACATCCCATTGGAAATCGGTTACAAG
>CACZUZ010000062.1 GCA_902784465.1 uncultured Bacteroidota bacterium | reverse complement strand
TTTCATTTGGAAAACCTTTGATGCTTTTGTTTCGCATCACCTGTTTTATTTTCAGAGTTTCCCACTCCTTTGGTATCTCTCCAATCCAAGGGATTCCGCTATCTTTCATTACTCTACTCATTGCTCGTCCTCCTGACCATTGTGTTGTTCCAAGAAGAAGCGTTTTTGCTGTTCTATTTCTGTACGCAACTCATCCTCGGTCGGCATATACGACATGTATTTAGAGGCAAACAACTGGTTGCTATCGTGCAATACAGAATAACGGGCAATAGTGGTGTCAGTATCTGTGCATAACAGCACACCAATGGTGGGCATGTCATCATCACCTTTCACCAAATCATCGTACATTCTGACATACATATCCAATTGTCCAACATCCTGGTGTGTCAGACGATGTGTTTTTAGTTCAAAAATGACGAAACGCTTCATCTTGAAATTGTAGAAAACCAAATCGATGAAATAGTCGGATGTTTCTGTCACTATGTGTTGCTGTCTCTCTACAAAAGCGAAACCTCGACCTAGTTCCAGAATAAATTTTTCCAAATTATCAATCAATGCCTGTTCGAGTTCTGTTTCCGAAAAAACACTGTCACGTCTGAACCCCATAAATTCAGCAACAAAAGGGTTCTTGATGTATTCCAACGTGTCTGTATCAGATAATAGACAACTATCTTTCTCATCAACAGGCAACTGGGCTGCCAACCGACGCTCATAATAATGTGTGGATATGTTGCGGTCCAGCGCTTTAGTTGTCCACATGTTGTCGGAAGCTGCTTTCAAATACCACATGCGCGCATCAGTATTAGAAACAGACAGAATACGACGGATATGGGTCCATGTTAGATTTTGCACGACTTCGTGCAAAATCTGCCAATTCTGAAAAGCAAGATAGAACTGACGGTAGTAAGACAAATTGCGCTTGCCATAACCTGTGCCGTATTCCAATGTCAACTCTTTGGCCAACATGGGAATAAGTCGCTTGCCATATTCGGCTCTTGCTCTTCCATTCTGTTCTTCCTCCACAATACGCCGTCCTACATTCCAATAGGTGGCAATCGCAGCTTGTCCTGCAGCTGCATAAGCCATTTTTCGGCCATTTTCGATTATGCTGCGAATATCGCACAGGACATCTGCCGTATTTTTTATTAATTCAGCCATATTTGCTTTTTTTTTAACACTCTTACTTTTTAAAATCACATCCCCATCCATAGTATCAAAGCTCATGGAACTCATTATCGGAATTGGGTAACCGGTGTTTACCCAATTCCAAAGCACTGTTCTCTGTGCGTGCCACAACGGTATGTGCCTGTTCAGTTATCTGTGATACTCGTTCAAATAACGTGTCAATCCTTGTGTTATCTAATCCTTTTTCCATTTTTCTAACTGGTTTTTGTTTCAAAACGTCAGATACTTTGCCCCAAAATTGTTTCAAAACGTCAGATACTTTGCCCTGTTTTTGTTCCAAAACGTCAGATACCTCTCCCCATTATCCTGGTCATTAGTTCCTGCTCATGGCGGTCAAGCTCTTGCAGGTGGGCGAAAATGTCTTCGCTCTTTCGTGGTGCAACATACTTGTAGAACTCGCGTGTGAAAGGTATCTCGTAGCCTATCTTGGTCTTCTTGGGGTCTATCTTGGCTTTCGGCAGGTAGGGATAAACGTTACGCTGCATATAGTCTTCAACGTCCTCTTCCCAAGGGATGGTCTCGGTGTCCTTGTCCTTGCCGTCAACTACCGTCACCTTACGAAACTTGAAATCGTCGTTGTCCTTTATCTTGACTTCGACCTGCAAGTCACCATCTTCAAACAGACCGTCGGCAAAGGCCAGATATGCTTTCCGCACAAGTGCAATGCAATCGTCCGTGAACTCGTTGCGTTTGTTGCCTATGGGTTTACGGCGTTTGTGGCTGCAATGGCTTGCATCAATAAGCTGCACCTTGCCGACACGTTGGGCAGACTTGTTCTTGGTGACAATCCAGATGTAGGTGGCTATACCCGTGTTGTAGAACATATCGTTTGGTATCTGCACTATGGCTTCCAGCCAGTCGTTTTCCAACAGATAGCCTCTAATCTCGCTTTCGCCGCTGCCTGCATCGCCTTTGAACAGTGGCGAACCGTTCTGGATGATAGCCATACGGCCACTGTCTTTCAGCTTAGCTATACCATTGAGCATGAAGAGCTGTTGACTGTCACCGATTGCAGGGAGTCCAGGTGCGAACCTGCCAGCGGATCCACGCCGATGCTCGGCTTCGACAACTGCTTTCTCGTTCTTCCACTCGATGCCAAACGGGGGATTGGAAATGATATAGTCGAAGCGGTAGCCGTCGAACTTGTCATCGCTCAGTGTGTTGCCGTGTTGCATATTGTCGGCCTGACCGCCTTTGATAAGCAGGTTTGACTTGGCAATGGCAAAAGTCTGTTCATTCAGTTCCTGTCCGAACTCCGTCAGCTGTGCGTCGGGGTCAATCTCGCGAAGCTTTTCGCCCAGGCAGTCGAGCATCTGGCTTGTTCCCATCGCCATATCGTATATGGAAGCCGTCACGCCTTGTTTGCGTAGCTTGTCACACTGTTCGGCAATCAGCAGCTCGGCCATAAGATAGATGATGTCACGGGCGGTGAAATGGGCTCCAGCCTGTTCGTCGTAGCTCTCAGAGAACTTCCTTACCAGTTCTTCAAATATGTAGCCCATATCGACAGCCGAAATCGCATCGGCTCCCATATAGGCTTTCTTGGAACAGAACTCGGCAATGACATTGTAGAGTATGCCGTTATGCTCCATCTTGGAGATTTCCTTGTCGAAGTCGAACTTCTCTATGATGTCAATCACGTTCTTGGAGAAGTGGTTGAGGTAACTGCGGAAGTTGTCGGCTATGTTGTCGGCATCGGCCAGCAAGCCTTCGAAAGTGAAGTGAGAGGTGTTGTAGAAGTCGTAGCCTGCAGCATCACGCAGGAAGCCGTCATAGACCGCCAGCTTACGCTTCACGGCATATAGCTCGTAGGCATCCAGCACAGCTTGTTTGGTCGGTGCAAGGGTGTCGGAGAAGCGTTTGATGACGCACATAGGCAACACCACATTGCCGTATTCGTGTGGTTTGTATGTGCCAACCAGCTTATCGGCAATTGCCCAAATCAGATTGGCTTTCTCTTGTATGTTGACGGTTGTCCGTTTTTGTAATTCTTCGGTTGACATTGAATTAGATTTTTCTAAGTCATCAACGAAATACATGCACTTTTATTGTGCTTTTTCTGCATTACCCATTAACGCAACTCGTTCCGTCTTGTATTTCTCTGTTTTAATCTGCAATTCAGCCACAATCGAGAGGGTTACAAGTATCTCCCTTGATTCGTTCGTAGAGCTGGATGAGTTTGCGAAGGGCGTTGAAAGATTGTTTTTACGGCATGTAGTTTTGGAGGCTTTTGTTTCGTTATTATAAGAGGTCATGATTACAAAGGTTATGACTCATTGATGATGCATCGAGATTGTCATGACATCAAGAGAAAATAACGAACAAATTTACAATACAATTATGAGAAATTTTCTATCAACTGTCCTTTTTGCTGCGATATTGTTCGCATTGCCTACCGCAGGCCACACACAGGACTGGCGCGCCACTGTGCCTTATCATTATGGATTCGACGACCCCATTGAGAATGGGGCATGGATTCTGCTCAACGGAGATTCGACTGTGGCCAACAAATGGTACATCGACTCCGCTGTTGCCCATTGTGCGGCCGGAGGGGCTTCATCGTCGTGCGGCAAATCCCTCTACATATCAGACATGGAGGGTATTACCTACAACTACGACAATAGCATTGCATCGCGTGTGATAGCCTACCGCGACTTTGCCTTGGCTGAAGGCACCTACTTCGTTTCGTTCCACTGGAACGGTGTCGGCGAGCAGAACTGCGACATGTTGATAGCCGCTCTTGTACCCTCGAGCGACACCACCCTACTGATTGGCAGCTCCCAACTGCCGCGCGGGGTGAGCGCTTGGTCGCTGCCCGAGGGATGGATAAGCCTCAAGGGCAACGGCAACGGTACAGGCCTGTACAATGCCCCAGGATGGCAGAGAAACGAGAAAGTGGTAGAGATAGGCGCACCCGAGAATCCTGCCATGGGCGTAACCTACTACAAGCTTGTCTTCATCTGGAGCAACGACTATGCCGAGGGTTCCAACCCTCCTGCCGCTGTGGACGACATCGACATTCGTCAAGTGACCTGTATGCCACCCACAGCTCTTGCCGCCACACAAGACGTCCACTCGATAACCCTCAACTGGCAGGCTGCTGGCAACGAGAACCAATGGATTGTTGTGACCATGCCGGCAACCCCCGACACCAACACAACCTACGAGCCTGACACTACGGCGGTCACGGGCCAGCCGACAGCCACCATCACCGGCCTACAACCCAACACCACATACACCTTCAGCCTCCGCGCCATCTGTGGCGACGGCGATACCAGTTTCGCCACTTCCATCTCGGCCACCACGGGGGTGACCATTCCCTATTATGAGAATTTCAACAACATGGCTGAAGGTTTTCCAGCCGGATGGAGCTACAGGCTCACGGGCGATTCGGCATACGCCACAACGCAATATGCGCCCCATGTCTCTGGCGACAGAATGCAGATGAGGGGCTTCGGCTATCTCATACTGCCCAAGGTCGACAGCCGCGTAGACACTCTGCAACTCTCGTTCTCGCACAGCTCCCCCTACGGGTCGAGCCCATCGTCGTCTCTTGTGGTAGGCGTGATGGAGAACGGCATCTTCACTCCTGTAGACACCATCGCCGCAACGGAGACATCCACCTCGACCAAGAATGTTTACTTTGTCAATTATCAGGGTCAGGGACGCAACATTGCTTTCTTCAACAGCTCCGACGACCCTGATGTCCACTATGGTGTCCATTATATCGACAACGTCAGCGTCAAGTACCTCCCCTCTTGCTTCCCAGTCGCCAACGCCAATGCCACATCCGACTCCAGCTCGGCAACGATAAGCTGGACGCCCCTCTTCAATTCCTCCTCATGGCAAGTAAGCCTCAGCGACGAAGCGGGCAACAACACGCTTGACAGCATCACCAGCAACACAACTTTGACCTTCGACGGACTTGCCGGCAACACTGAATACCGCTACACCATACGCACCATCTGCGGTGAGGGCGACACCAGCGAAGCCACCTACGGCATCATACGCACTCTCTGCTCGTCCATACCCCATGCCGAGCTGCCCTACAGCTACGGCTTTGAGGATGAAGATGGCAAAGGCTTCTGCTGGAAAGGATATGCCAGCTCTTCTCTCTATATCCCCTCTATGTCGTACGGCTCGGCTCATAGCGGCAGCAGCTGCTACACCCTCAATGCGTCAGCAACCGACTACTCTTACGTCACCCTGCCCCTCTTCCAAGACAACCCCTCGTCGTTGATGGTGTCGCTGTGGGCAGCCTCCAACAACGGCAAACTCGTTGTCGGCGTGATGGATGACCCTACCGACATGGCCACATTCACGGCTGTCGACACCATTGTATGCAGCAACACGTACGAGTTTTTCGAGGTCCCTCTGACCGGCTATAACGGCACCGGACGCAATATTGCCCTGCTTTGCGGGCCGGACGGCGGCAACGCCTCTGGTGCATCAACAATGGTGCGTATTGACGATGTGACTGTTGAGACAACTCCTCTCTGCAGCCGTGTGCGTAATCTCGATATTCCTGTTGTCACCGCAGGCGCAGCCCTTCTGCAATGGACCACAGGTCGCATTGGCGACTACCAAGGTGCCGAGATTCAGGTCCGCGACACCACCTCCGACACTTGGTTCTCTCACCTCTCCGGCAACACCGAACACCTGCTCACCAACCTCTACCACAACACTCCCTACGAAGTGAGAGTCCGCGCCATCTGCGAGAACGACGAACCCTCGCTGTGGGTCAACGCCTTCTTCACCACGGCAATGACTGCATGCAACACCATCGACTCCGCATCGCTCACCACCGACACAATCTCGGGATTCAGCAACTCCGCCCATTTCGAGTTTCCTGTACACAACTGGCACAACTACTCCTTCAGCGAGCAACTCTTTACAGCTGGCGAACTCGACACTGCCGCCTCGTTCAGTGCCATAGAGTTCTTCTACGATTCCGACACTCTCCCGATGACGGCTAAGGACAGCTGCTTGATTTATATGGCTGTCACCTCGCTCGATGCTTTGAGTACCACCGATTTTGTCGACCCAACCAACATGACGCTCGTCTACAGCGGCCCGATGAACTGCATGTTCGGCTGGAACACTTTCCCATTCAACCGCAGCTTCTTCAACTATGACGGTCGCGGCAACCTCGTCATCGCCGTTGTCGACAATTCGGGCAACGCCCACAACCAGAACTACCGCTTCGCCTGCCATCAGGCCAGTGGCAAAGCCATCTCGTTCTTCAGCGACGATGAGCCTTTCGACAACTATATGCTCATGCAGCGCCAGGAGTATCCCTATCGCAACAACATAGTGCTTCACACCGCCCAATGCGGCATAGAGAGCGAGTGCTATCCCCCGATGCTTTTCATCGGTGGCATCGAATCGACCTCTGTCGACTTCACCCTCATTCCTGGAGGCCATGAGACCACATGGGAAATCTACTATCGAGCTATGGGAGAAGAGAGCTTTAACTACCACGGATACACATCGCAGCACAGCTACACGATTGCCGGCCTCGAGCCATCGACGACCTACACCATTCGTGTCGTAGGCCAATGCGAGGACAGCTCCTACAGCGATTTCACGGCGACCACCCGTTGCCTACCCCAGCCCCTACCCTACAGCGAGGACTTCTCCTCGTGGCCGGTGGGCTCTTCGCCTATCGTCCCCTCCTGCTGGGTCAAGCAGAGTCCGCTGGGAGCAGGCATACCATACATCTATCCGTGGAGCGTTGGCAGCCGCCAGTCGGTAATGTACCTCTACTCGAACGACGAGAGCTACAGCTATATAGCCATGCCCGAGCTCAATGCATCGCTCGACTCGCTGCAGGTATCGTTCATGCTCTATCGTGAAGCCAACAGCAGCACCGTCAGCGGCAGCCACCCCCTCGTGGTGGGTATCATGACCGATGCCAACGACATCGCCACCTTCCATCCCATCGAAACTGTCATCGCTACCCAGACAGGAGTGTGGCAGCAGATTGAGCTTCCTCTCGACGCTTTGGCCGCCGACACAAACCTGACGGCCGAGGAATTCAACACCCTGCGTCACGGACACATAGCTTTCCTCTCGCCCGACAGCATCTACAGTCGTCCCTACATCGACGACATCGTTGTCGACTACATCCCCCGTTGTCCGCACCCGACATTCATCTCTGTCAACCAGAGTCTCAGCACCATCGACAGCATCTACCTCCATTGGGACGGCAACGCCTCCGCAAATGTCTCGGAGAGCTATATCCTGACCATTACTAGCGGTGATGACACCATTGCCGTATATGGCAGCTTGCCGGCGCCCCATTGCATGGTAGGTGGTCTCAACGCATCGATGACGTATACCGCCAGCGTCAGCACCATCTGCGACGAATGGAGCGCTGGCGGCATACTTCTGGGCAGGGACACCAGTGCTGCCGTAAGCGCCAGCTTCCGAACCCTCTGCGGCACAATCAAGCACTCTCCGTGGCGCGAGGGCTTCGAGCAGAACCCCACGGGCAGCCTCTTCAGCACCGGCTTCGCCCATTGCTGGAACCGCATAGTCGACTCATGCGACTACCACGGAATCCCCTATGTCTCTAACGACGCTCTATATGGCGATGTGCGTACAGGCCTACGCGGCCTTGCTTGGGCGGCAAGTCCTAACCTCCTCTATGGCGACTACCAATATGTTGTCACTCCCGAAATCGACACCGCCGCGCTACCAATCAACCAATTGCAGTTCTCCTTCTGGACACGCTCTTACAGCAGCCTCCAGCGTCCCACCTTCATCGTCGGCATTATGGATAACGGCGACAGCGCAGGCTTCTCTTTCTATCCCACCGACACCGTGGTCATCAACGGCACAACCTCATGGCAGAAGCAGACCCTCTACTTTGACGGTTACGAAGGCAACGGCACCCATATTGCCATCAAAGCCGAACGACCCTCCTCGCTGTGGGAAGCCGCCATCGACGATATCGAAATAAGCGTCGCTCCCCTCTGCCCTCCGGTCTCCAACATAGTGGCTACTGCCATCGACACCAATTCCATCACCATCACATGGAACGACCACTCGTCGGCATCGGCATGGGACATTGAATATGGTCCCCACGGCTTCGCCCTAGGCAGCGGAGTTTATATCTACAGCAATTCTACCACAGCCACCCTCGGCGGACTCTCCACCACTACCGCCTACGACATCTATGTGCGACCCATCTGCGGCGACGCAGCCTTCACCATGGCTACCGTCACCACTGCCGACTCCTACTACGACATTCCTTTCTACAGCAACTTCTCCAACGCTGA
>CACZUZ010000061.1 GCA_902784465.1 uncultured Bacteroidota bacterium | reverse complement strand
CTGTCGCCGAACTGACACTCCTCGGGCACAACACCGTTAGTACCCCATTGCAGGGTGTCGCTGTCGTTCGGGAACATAAAGTCGCAGGGGATGTCACTCCAATTATAACCGTTGCCGCCATACGTTATGTGGGTGCCATTCTTCCAGGTCGCCCGCAGGTAATTGTAGTAGTCTGTACAGACCGAAGACTCCCCGTTGATGTTGTTTGAACTATTCTCATAGTAGACGAACCGGCGCATGCCTATCCTCTCGTCGTCGACAACTCCGTTGTCAAACCCCCATCCGTTGATGGCATTGTTGCCGTTCTCGTCAGAAGGGGTGAACTGCCAGAGCGGGTTGTTGGTGTGGTGATTGTCCAGCCCGTCGGCATCCATCGTGGGTCCGGCCAGAACCACACACCCTTGTGCCGGCGGCACACCGTAATACATCCCATTGCCGGGGCCGTCGCTCTCTTTCCCGTTGTAGCAGTAGGCAAGTCCGCGCTGCACGTCGCAGCCGATATAGTCGTCGTAGCCATAGCCCAGGTCGAAGTCTACAAACTGTCCAAAGTGGACGTCGTGGTATGTGCGGCTGGAGCGGTTGATGACTTTGTACGACAGAAACACGGTGTTGGCAAGTGAGGCGTCCTCGGGCTCGTCAAAAGCGTATGCCGACACATGTATCTCCATCCCCAGAGGATAGTATCCGATGGTGTACTCGTGTTGTGAGACATCGTTGACGATGCTGAACAGCATGCGGTCGCCGCGTATCAGCGGGTAGTCGCCGTGACGGGGGTTGTATACTCCGTCGCCGTTGGCGTCGTAATAGGGCGCCAGCTGCTCGGCATAGCCTTCTCCGCCGTTGCCGGGCCAGGTGAGTATGTTCTCGGGTATGCTGTAACCCTCGTTGCCCACATTGGCTATGAAGTCGTCAATCTCGGCTCTCGACACCGACCACACCCTGTTGAAGGCTCGCTTTGTCTCTATGTCGTTACCATAGCTGCCGTCGACCTTCGTGGGGCCGGGGACAAAGTCGCCACAGCCGAAACGGGAAACGGAAGCGCATACAAGGCTGTCGTCATTCAAACCGGCCATCCACAACCCGTTGGCATACAGCGGCGAGGAGTTCCCGCCTGCGGGAACGAAATAGTTGGCTTTGCCGTCCATGTAGCTCATCAGTCCGTTTATCTTCATGGGAGTGCTGACATTGTTGACGGCAAGGGTCTCATATCCTGCCAAATCCACGTATGGACGTATGGTGTCGGCATGGTTTATTATCATATAATATCCACCGGTGCCTAACTGTACATCGTCGTTGTCCCATCCCATGAAAATCGAGTCTCCTTGGTTTATAGTGTTGTAAAACTCTATGGTGTCGCCTATCTCATAATTGAAGGTGTTGTAATGTGCCTCCTCGCCATAGTTCGATACCGTCCAGCCTCGGCCATCAACAATGACGTTTGTCTCTATCTGGGGATGGGTACCCATTGCTAGCGGCACTGCCGTTGGCGATGTGAGCCCCATCACGCATCCCCATCCTGTACGCCTGTAGCTCGAAAGCCGTCCTGCGGGTACCATAACTGTGACGGTATTGATGAGAGATGTGCCAAATACCATCCTGATTACCATTTCGTTAATTGCTCCGCCCGATGTTGTGGTGGGCGGATTCTGGCACGGCAGCTCCAGCGTGTCAAGACTGTTGCATCTGAAAGCCGTGTTGCTTACCTTCTCTATTGTCGACGGCATCTGTATGGTTGTCATGTTGCAGTCGCTAAAGGCGTTGGTGCCTACTTCGTTAACCACGTATGTTGTTCCCTCGTGGGACACACTCTCCGGCACAGCCACGCGTCCGCTGTAGTCGTTCGCGATGACCTTGACATGCCCCTCTGTCGTGACACTGTACTGTATCGCCACACCGTCAGAATTGTTCTGCGTGAATGTCTGCGCCGACGCACCAAACGCCGCCGCCATGGCTAATGCAAATAATAATAGTCTTGTTTTCATAGTCATTGATGTTTTATTGTTTTTGCCGTTGTCATTATCGTTGTTCAGTGACGTGATGGAAGTCGGATTATAACGTTGATATTTTGATGGTTAATTGATTTTTGCCTCCATTGTGCTCACTGTTTCACAATGCAAATATACACTTTTTTCTGAAATCATCTCGTTTCCATCCTCAGGGCAGGCGCATCAATTTCTTGGCGTTTTCTGTCGTTACAGCATCCACCTCCTCGAAGCTCACTCCAAGAATCTCTGCCACCTTCTCTGCCACAAACCGAACGTACGCACTCTCGTTCCGTCTTCCCCGGTAGGGTACTGGTGCCAGATAGGGTGCATCTGTCTCGAGTACAATGTTTTGAAGCCCTACCTCTCGCACAATCTCAGGCAGATTCGATTTCTTGTATGTCACCACCCCGCCAATCCCTAGCAGGAATCCCATCTCTACCGCTCTCCGCGCATCTTCCATGCTTCCGCTGAAGCAGTGCATGATGCCTGAAACTTGAAACCTGGAACCTGAAACTAGAAACTTGTCAAACAGGGTCTTGTAGGCATCGGTTTCGGGCGTTCCCTCTTTCCCGCTCCTGAGATGCAACACCATGGGAAGCTCCAACTCCACGGCCCATGCTATCTGCCGTCGAAGTACGGCAATCTGCTCCTCTCGGTATGTGGTGTCCCAGTAAAAATCCAGTCCTATCTCTCCGACGGCAATATATTTGTTGTGAGCTGCTTTTGTGGTCTCTGTCTTGTGACTGTCGAACAGCTTCTTTTCCACAATCTCCAATTCCGTCTCATAGTTTTCCTTGACCGATGTGGGATGCAATCCCATCATCTGCCTGAAAAGGTCGGGGCGCGACGCCGCCAAGGCCTCTTGCCGTTCATGGCTCTCGCTGTCGATGGCTGGCAAAAGCATGAGTTCCACTCCCGCTGCTTCTGCGCGGGCAATGACCTCGTCGCGGTCTTCGTCAAACTCCTCTGAATAAATATGCGAATGTGTGTCTATCAATGGATTTTATATTATGGGGTTCTGGAAAAGACAGGCGTGGCCAAATTGTCAGGCTATTTGGCGCTGACAGTCTTGCCCTGTATTATCTCAGTCATCAAATCGTAGAGTTTCAACATCTGGGGATTGTCGGCCAATAGGCTCCGCTGGTTGTCGATGGTCTTCTGGTCTTGCCTGCGTGCGGGACCGGTCTGCTGCTGCCACAGTCCACCATGTTTAAGCTTCTCGGCGGTCATCTCTATCAATGGGTGCATTATCTCGAAGGGGATGTCGTGCTCCTGCAACAGGTCTTGGGCCAGTGCATTGATGGCGTTGCCGAAGTTGTTGGTAATCACTGCCGCCAGGTGCAACCATTTGCGTTGCTCTGTGTCGGTGGTGTAGATGTGTTGCGACACGGGCTCCAAAAGTTGGCGAATACGTTCCTCTACCTCGTCGCTGCTTCCTTCTATGCAGAATGGCAGGCTGCTGTAGTCCATTGCCACGTCGCGGATGAAGGTCTGGGGCGACCAGACTACTCCATGCTTGCGGCTGATGGGGGCTAACACCTTGAGCGACACCGATCCGGCTGTGTGCAACACTAAGGCATCGCGCAACTTCAGGTCGAGAGCAAGGTCGAACAGGGCATCGTCGGCTACAGCCAACACGTAGATGTCGGCGGTAGGGTAGAGGAGCTTCAGCTTGTCGATGGGTTCGGCAAACACCTGGTTGGCTAATGCCTCGGCATGGTCATATTCCCTCGACCATATCTGCAAAATCTGGTATCCGGCACCGTAGAATGCCTTTGCCAGATGTGTGGCCACGTTGCCGGAACCGAGTATTGTTATCTTCATTTCAATAAAAAAGGACTGAACTCGGAAGCCAGTCCTTATCTTTTAACTGTTGATTATTAATTGTTAATTAACGCATTCCCACATTCCCACATTAACACATTCCCACATTCCCGAATTAACACATTAACTCATTCCCACATTCCCGAATTAACACATTAACTCATTCCCACATTCTAATACTCATCTTCCTGAAAGAAGAAGTCCTCTTTGGTGGGATAGTCGGGCCAGATGTCCTCTATGCTGTCGTAGGGGTCGCCTTCATCCTCTATCTCCTGAAGGTTCTCAATGACTTCCATGGGTGCGCCGGTTCGCTGTGCATAGTCAATTAACTCATCTTTTGTTGCCGGCCAGGGGGCGTCCTCTAATTTCGACGCCAATTCAAGTGTCCAATACATAATGATTATTTACCTTTGTTAAATTCTTGAAAATATGAGGTTTATTGATTGTGTCGCTGTTTTGCTGTTGTTCTTAAACGTTCTTATAGGCTTATTATTATTCTGCACTCCAAAAATTTTCTTTTTTGTCGGCGAGCAGAAGGATAAATCTCGATGTGACAAACAGATAGTCAGATGTGCGGTTGATAAACTTTTTTATCTTTTCTTCGATGTTCTCCTCTTCGGCAAGACGGACAATCTCTCTCTCGGCACGCCGACAGACGGTGCGGCACACATGGGCTTGCGCCGATGCCATGCTCCCTCCGGGAATGACGAAGCTGTTGAGTTTGGGCAGTTTGCCATCCATCTCGTCTATCCAGTGCTCCATCTCGGCGACAGACTCCTCGCCAAGTTGGGGTAGTTTCTGATAGATTGTCTCCTCTTCTGTCGCCAGAAGTGTCTGTATCACAAAGAGATTGTTCTGCGTCTTCTTCAACCGCTTGTGGCATTCCTCGAATTGTTCGCGTATGTCGAAGTCTACAGTGAGGTTCTGAGACTCTTCGAGCAGCATCTCGGCAAGTAGACCCAGATGCGAGTTGAGCTCGTCTACGGTGCCGTAGGCTTCAACGCGCTGGTCGTACTTCTTCACGCGTCTTCCACCCACTAGCGATGTAGTGCCCTTGTCTCCTGTCTTTGTATACACCATATCACACCCTTTCTACGCTCTTGACCTCGGGAATGGCTTTCTTTATTGCTGCCTCGATGCCCTGCTTCAAGGTCTGCATGGCGTGAGGACAGCTGCCACAGTGACCCTTAAGGTGTACCATCACGACGCCTTCGTTGGTCATGTCTACATATTCCACATCCCCGCCGTCCTGTTGCAGGTAGGGACGTATCTGGCTCAGTGCATTCTGAACCTTCTTCTCAATGATTGATTTCTGTTCGTCAGTCATATATTATGTGAATTGTGAATTGTGAATAGTGAATGGATTAGTGCAATGTCCCTCTCACTTCCCTCTCACCTCTTTATCTTACATATCTCTTTTATCGTATTCTCTGCCAGTTTGTCGAAAGCGTCGCTCTCGGGCGTTGGCTTGTCGCTCCACAACGCCACAGGCTTGCCGTTGTCGCCACTCTCGGCGATGCTCTGCACCAGCGGTATCTGTCCCAGCAGCGGTATGCCCATCTCTTTCGACAGCTTGCTGCATCCTTCCTTGCCGAAGATGTAGTACTTGTTGTTGGGCAACTCGGCAGGGGTGAACCATGCCATGTTCTCGACAAAACCCAGCACGGGAATGTTGATGTTGGGGTTCTGGAACATCTCCACGCCTCGCACCACGTCGGCCAGCGCCACCTGCTGCGGTGTGCTGACGATGATGGCTCCACTCACGGGAAGAGTCTGCGCAATGGTGAGCTGTATGTCGCCTGTTCCGGGAGGCATGTCGACAACCAGGTAGTCGATGTCATCCCACCAGGTCTCGGTAAGCAGCTGCTTCAATGCACCGCTTGCCATGGGGCCGCGCCACACCATTGCCTTGTCGGGGTCGACGAGGAATCCTATCGACATCAACTTGACGTTGTACTTCGTGATGGGCATCATGTAGGTCTTGTCGCCATGCTTCTCGCCGTAGATGTCGTTCTCGGTGATGTTGAACATGATGGGGATTGACGGGCCATAAACGTCGGCATCGATGAGGCCTACCTTTGCCCCGGTTTTGGCCAACGCCACAGCCAGGTTGACGGCGACGGTGGACTTGCCTACACCGCCCTTGCCGCTGGCAACGAGGATGGTGTGTTTGATGTTGGGGAACATCTCCTCGGGTTTGGGCTGCTCGACCTTGCGCGAGGTGAGGTTCACCTCCACCTCGGCGTCGCTGTCCACATACTCGTGGATGGCATTGATGCAGTCCTCCTTCATTTTGGATTTCATGGGGCATGCCGGCGTGGTCAGCACCAGGTCAAAAGAGACCTTCTTGCCGTCGATGTTGATGTTTTCTATCATGCCCAGTTGCGTCAGGCTCTGCCCCAAATCGGGGTCGTCCACGTGGCTCAGAGCCATCTCTATCATCGTTTTTGTTATTGCACTCACTTCGTAGATTTTAAAAAATTAAACTTGCTGTTATAGTGTATGTTATTGAGGTTCTTGTTGTTATCTCGCACATGCTCTCTTGTTCGGTTTGCAAAGGTAATATTTTTTTTCTTTTCTCGCATTTTGTTCCTCCTAAAGTTTACTTGCCAAAAAGAACTCCGACCGCTTCGGGGCAGCGAAGGTGCGTTCAATCATAGCCACGTGAGAGATGTACTCTGGGTCGGTGAAGGCTATGGCGCCTTGTGTGCGGCAATCTCGTTGCCCGATTTCTCATCCTTTGTGTTGGGATTTTTTGTATCTTTTTGAGTACTCTTTTGTTGGTTTTGAAATATTTTTCACATTTTATATAAAAATAAGAAACTCTAATATTTTACAATGTTGATTTGCTGGATATTTAGCATGTATTAGCAAAAAACTTTTACTCCTAATCCGTTGATTTGTGCATACTTACAGATTGAACCTTATCTTTAAGGCGTTGGTATTGAAAAATATATGTATATTTGCAAATGAATTCTGGCACGAGTCGTGCCAGAAATGCGATTAAAAGCATTTGTATTGTCCAACATGTAAAATTAACATTATCATGGAATCGCAGCGACGCGGAGAAGAAACTCCACAAAGCAGCCAAGGCAAAGCTGATGACGGGTATAGAAATATGTCTGTCGAAGGAACCCGACAACCCGATAGTCCGCCGTATGGCCGATAAGTACGCATATTAAAACATTTCGATATGGATAATAACACCCCCAAAACCAGAATCACCCTCAACGATGACCTTTTTGTCGTGCTTCCGGCAGATTGGGACTATGACAATGAATCATATTCAGAAGAGGATTGGAAAGAGGTATTCCATTGGCTTCATATCCATTGGGATAACCGTATCGGCAAGGGTATCGTTGATGCCTTTGAAGAGAACGCAGTGAAATTCAAGAATCCGCATGACTTGTCCGACAAGATATTCAGGTATATTTTTAAAGGCATCAAAAGTACGGACAACATTGACCTGAATGATGCAGAGGAATTTGCAGAAAGAATAGAAGAATTCATGCTGGAAGAATACAGGAACGACAAGGAAAGCATCAACAGGCTTGCCGAGATGTGCGTTGACGTTGAGAAAAAAGGAAACAAATAACAATCAAACAATAAGAAACCATGCTAATAAACAGGAACACGCGTGCCAAAGAAAGATTCCGCAAAGTCCATGTTATCCCATCGGAACACGGCAAAACCGATAGTGCGGTGAACAAGTGGATAAACGATAATAGACCTCACATTGAGGAGATAAAAAATATAACATATATTTGCTTGCCGTCGGGGAATGGTACGATCAATACAAAAGTAATCATCGACTATGTTGAGAACATTTCCAATGATGTACACCCTACCACAAACATTGAAGTAAAAGAAGTGTTCCCATCCGAAGAGTTAATAAACAAATTCTTAGGTGCATCACCTGTGAAAGATTTAGGAGGAATCCGTATAGTGGATCTCTCGGCAGTAAAGGGAAGTGACTATATTTCCGCTTTGATTGATTACACCGTTTAATAATTATAATAGAATGAATTGCGGAAAACGAATGCAACTTTTCAAAAAGAAAGATTGCATTCGTTCTGAATTTTCAGAAAACATGACTATATTATAAGGCTGACAACTGAAACAATGATATGAATACAATAGAAGATGTTTTGACATTAACACCGATAGAAGCATTGCGGAAACTCGCTCACTTGTATGTGGAGAAATGGCCAGAAAACAAGGATTACGCAATGGCTGTCTATTATGCTGGTCAACACTGGGTGAATATTTTGGCCGATAGTGATCACGAACTTGCGAAAACGGCGAAGAATTCCTGTTTCTGGGATATGATACCACTGGTATGTGACGATATTAACAAGGAAACTCTTGAACAGTATGAACTACAACCGTTCGACAGGGATAAGTTTTTGAAGGTATTGCCCTATATCTCCGATAATCCTCTTACAAAGCGAGTTCTTGAAATTGGAGCCCAGAACCCATATATCAATAAGCCGAAAATTGAAAGGGAGAAAACTCTGCATTTCACCGACGAGATGACTGTTGGGGAGTTCTGCCATTTCTTTGATTACCTCTTCGACGGTAAAGCCGAGATACGTATCATAAGAAACAAACGCCGCCTGTTAAATGACATGCCGATAAAAGACATTCTAAATCCCGACAGAATGGATGAACTTGTATTATCCGACACTATGACGGTGGCAGAAGCCGAGAAGAAAATTTCTTCCTGCTTTGTCGAGGGCTGTTTTGTTGACATCTACCCCAGAAATGGTGGTTATAAAATCAATAAGGATATGCTCCTGAAAGACATCCGACATCTCCAAGCCAAACTGCATGGTACATTCGATTCCAAACTGGCATAGAAGTATTAAACTAACAAATGAAGAAAGCGGCTCTACATCAAGAGCCGTATCATAAGATTACTTTTATTGTTAACATAAAAAACATGGGAGCAACTTGATGTGAGAAGGCCCGAAGATTTAAAGGATTTGGTGGAATTTGCCACCGAAATAACAAAAGAATGGAGCCTGAATAATTGGGGCTACGACGTCACCATCCATGACGAGGAGAGAGACGAACACACAGGGTTCTTGGCTAATGACGAGGGTGTGGCATGGTACCTATACGATGGTCCGCTTTCGAGAAACAGGAATATGCCTGTGGAATCCTTCTTGGATCAAGTCACTAACAGATTTCCCCAGATGGAGTTGTTGAAGTGGATTACCCAGGAAGGCGCATTGGTTTATGAAGGTATTCTCGAAAACGGAGAATGGGGAGAAGTGTATCAGTACAAAATGTATGTATATGCTGAGACTGAATCTGACTTCTGGATTCTCGCCGACAAATTGGCCAACAAGGATTGTCTTAGATGCCATCTTGTTAATGAAGTCCGACTCATAGTAAAAGAACACATTGTAATGTTGGTTTTCAATCAAATTTCAGGAGTGGAAAAGGACAGAGTCTTTGATAGTCTTACCAATGAAATAGTCCAACTGCTTCCGCAGATCAAGCCATATAGTTTTATCGTTCAAGAGGAAGAAGGGAACTACATTATAAAAAAGCGGACCGTCATCAAGAATGGTGCGATAACATGGCAAGATGTCACAAAAGAGGAAGAACAGAATCTTTACGACAATGATTTGATGTGGGGTGATGACCTAGAGAGGCCCAAAGCCAAATATTTCAAATTGCTGTGGAGAATATAACAAAAAGAAGGCATATCGGATGAAACGGTAATCAAATAATACACACCAAAACATCATGAAAACAAATCCTTTCAAACTGTTGTCCGCATTGGTCATGTCCGTAGTGCTGCTGACGGCTTTCCGTTGCGGAAAAGAGGTAGATCCCCAAGAAGTGAATAGTAACTACAATGCGCGCCACTCCAAGTGTCTAAGTTACAACGACAAGGAAACCAAGGGCTTCTACAACCCCGACTCGGCGAGCGTATTCTACGATGCCGACAGGCAACGGCTGCATGTGACTCACCACAACCTGACGGTCAACTGCGGCATAGCGGGGATGGATGGCGGCATCATCGTCAGCGCCATACGCAACGGACAGACCATTGACATCTACGAGCGCGAGGACGAGAGCTATCCACAGGCCAACTGTATATGCGAAGTGGACAACGAGTTCGACCTCTTCAGCATCGAGCCCGGCACCTACACACTCATCTTCCACAGCTGCTACCCCGACTCGCTGTCGGCCACTTTCAGTCTTTGAAGCTGCATTAGTGTGTTGACCTTCCTAACTGCTAAACCAAAAGCCGAGACCAGTAATTGGCCTCGGTTTTCAGCTTTTAGGTGTGTCGCACTTGTGACTGGATTTTAAGCATCTTTTTTTTTCTGTAGGATACAATATTCTTTTTATTGTTCCGTTAAAAAGTTTTTTTTTATTGACAGCCGTACCAGGAAAATAATTTCACAATATCATATAACCATCATTTTCAGACAATGAGTAATCTTAGATTCAAAGTGTTGCAGGAGGCCTTCGCCAAGAAGGCGGTCGCCGTCCAGCCTCCTGCCGGTATGGTCTCCGATTATTACGGCAGCCACATTTTCGGGCGAAAACAAATGGCACGCTACCTCTCGGCAGAGACCTACAGGGCTTTCTGCGACGTGCTCGACAACGGGGCTCCCTTCAACCGCGAAATGGCCAACAATGTGGCTGTAGGCATGAAGAACTGGGCGTTGGACATGGGCGCCACCCATTACACCCACTGGTTCCAGCCGCTCACCGAGGGCACGGCCGAGAAACACGACGCCTTTATCGAATATGCAGGTCAACCCGGAAGCGACGTCATAGAAGAATTCTCGGGCAAGCTGTTGGCTCAGCAGGAAGCCGACGGCTCCAGTTTCCCCAACGGCGGCATCCGCAACACCTTCGAGGCTCGCGGCTACACCGCCTGGGACACCTCGTCGCCGGCCTTCATGGTCGACGACACCCTCTGCATCCCTACGGTGTTCGTCTCCTATACCGGCGAGGCACTCGACTACAAGACTCCGCTGCTCAAGGCGTTGCACGCCGTTGACCGCGCCGCCACAGAGGTGTGCCACCTCTTCGACCCCACGGTGCACAAGGTCTATTCTTATCTGGGCTGGGAACAGGAGTATTTCCTTGTCGACGAATCTATTTATTCGGCACGCCCCGACCTGCTGCTGACGGGCCGCACGCTGCTAGGCCACGAGTCGGCGAAGAACCAACAGCTCGAGGACCACTATTTCGGCGCTATCCCCGCCCGTGTGCAGTCGTTTATGAAAGAGCTTGAGTTCGAAGCCTACAAGTATGCCATCCCCTGCAAGACCCGACACAACGAGGTGGCACCCAACCAGTTCGAGCTGGCACCCATCTATAATGAGACCAACCTGGCTGTCGACCAGAACCTGATTCTCATGTCGCTGATGCACAGGATTGCCAGCCGCCACGGATTCAAGGTGCTGCTGCACGAGAAGCCCTTCGCCGGCGTGAACGGCTCGGGCAAGCATTGCAACTGGTCGCTGGGCACCGACACCGGAGTCGGCCTCCTCACCCCTGGCAAAACGCCCGAGGAGAACCTCCGCTTCGTCACCTTCCTGGTCAACGTGATGATGGCCGTCAAGAAGCACAACGCCTTGCTCAAGGCCTCCATCATGACTGCCACCAACGCCCACCGTCTGGGCGCTCAGGAGGCGCCTCCTTCCATCATCAGCGTTTTCCTCGGCAGCCAGCTCTCGGCGGTGCTCGACCAACTGGAGAACGCCGACAAGGAGCAGGCCATCGTCCTCGACGAAAAACGCCGCATGCAGCTCGGCGTGGCGCATATCCCCGAGGTGTTGGTCGACAATACCGACCGCAACCGCACCTCCCCCTTCGCCTTCACTGGCAACCGCTTCGAGTTCCGCGCTGTGGGTTCCTCGGCCAACTGCGGCTGTGCCATGATAGCCCTCAACACCGCCGTCGCCTCGCAGCTGAAGGAGTTCCGCCGCGAGGTGGATGCCCGCATGGCGGCAGGCGAGCAGAAGGAGCACGCCATCTTCGAACTGCTGCGCGAGTATATACGCGAGTCGAAGGCCATCCGTTTCGATGGCAACGGCTACAGCGACGAATGGAGGCAGGAAGCGCAGCGTCGCGGCCTGGACTGCGAGAGCAGCGTGCCACTCATCTACGATGCCTACACCTCTCCCTCGTCGGTACAGATGTTCGAGGAGACGTGCGTTATGAACCGCACGGAGCTGGCAGCCCGCAACGAGGTGAAATGGGACACCTACATCAAGAAGGTACAGATCGAGGCCCGTGTGCTGGGCGACATCGTCCTCAACCACATCATCCCCGTGGCTACACGCTACCAGTCGGCACTGCTCGACAACGTCTATAAGATGCGTCAGGTCTACGATGCCGACAAGGCACGCTCCCTCTCGGCTCACGACGACTCGCTGATAGAGGAGCTGTCGGCACATATCTCTTCCATCAAACAGAACGTGGACAACATGGTGGAGGCTCGCAAGAAGGCCAACCACATAGCCAGTGAGCGTCAACGTGCCATCGCCTACCACGACACAGTCCTGCCTTACTTCGACGTCATCCGCTATCATGTCGACAAGCTGGAACTCATCGTCGACGACGAGCTCTGGCCGCTGCCCAAATACCGCGAGATTCTCTTCTCGCACTAACCAATCAAACAATCAAGCATTCAAACATTCAAACAATCAAGCAATCAATATATCATTTATCATCTTATGGACACAAAGTACATCTTCGTCACAGGCGGAGTGGTCTCTTCGTTGGGTAAGGGCATCATCTCCGCAAGCATAGGCCGCTTGCTGCAGGCTCGCGGCTATAAGGTCACTATTCAGAAATTCGACCCCTACATCAACATCGACCCTGGTACCCTGAACCCCTACGAGCATGGCGAGTGCTACGTGACGGATGACGGCTTTGAGACCGACCTCGACCTCGGTCACTACGAGCGCTTCACGGGTATCCACACCACACGCAACAACAGCATCACCACCGGCCGCATTTACAAGACTGTCATCGACCGCGAGCGTCACGGCGACTATCTGGGCAAGACCATCCAGGTGGTGCCTCATATCACCGACGAGATCAAGCGTCGCATGCTGCGCGAGGACGAGAAGGACGAGCAGCTCGACTTCGTCATCACCGAGGTGGGCGGCACCATCGGCGACATTGAGAGCGCCCCATTCATGGAGGCCATCCGCCAGCTGCGCTGGCAGCTGGGCCGCAACGCCGTATGCGTACACCTTACCTATGTGCCTTATCTGAAGGCTGCCGACGAGTTGAAGACCAAGCCCACCCAGCACAGCGTCAAGGAGCTGCAGGGGATGGGCATACAGCCCGACATCCTGGTGCTACGCACCGAACGCCACCTCGACGACCATCTACGCATGAAGGTCGCCTCATTCTGCAACGTCGACCTCGAATGTGTGGTGCAGAGCGAGGATATGCCCAGCATCTACGAGGTGCCCGTGACTATGCAACGCCAAGGTCTCGATGCCGCCATCCTGCGTAAGATAGGCATCCCCGTAGGCGAGACCCCCGAGATGAAATCCTGGCATGAGTTCCTCGACAAGCAGCACAACGCCAAACGGGAGGTACACATCGGACTGGTGGGCAAATACGACCTGCAGGACGCCTACAAGAGCATCCGCGAAAGCCTGAACATCGCAGGTATCTATAACGACGTGAAGGCCCAAATCCACTTCGTCAACAGCGAGGAGGTCACGTCCCAGAACATAGCCGAAAAACTTGAAGGAATGGCGGGTGTCGTCATCTGCCCTGGCTTCGGCACACGCGGCATCGAGGGCAAGATTATCGCCGCCGAATACACTCGCACTCATGACATCCCCACCTTCGGCATCTGCCTGGGTATGCAGATGATGGTCATCGAGTTCGCCCGCAACGTGCTGGGCTATAAGGACGCCAACAGCAGTGAGATGGACGAGAAGACTCCCCACAATGTCATCGACATCATGGAGGAGCAGAAGAACATCACCCAGATGGGCGGCACCATGCGCCTGGGTGCCTACGACTGCGAGCTGAAAGAGGGCAGCCGCGTCTATGAGGCCTACGGCAAGGAGAAACTCATCAGGGAGCGCCACCGTCACCGCTATGAGTTCAACAACGCCTATACCGACGAATACGAATCCAAAGGCATGAAATGCGTGGGTGTCAACCCTGCCGCTAACCTTGTGGAGATTGTCGAGATACCCGAGAAACGCTGGTATATTGGCACTCAGTTCCACCCCGAATACAGCTCGTCGGTGCTGAATCCGCACCCCCTGTTCATGTCGTTCATCAAAGCCTGCCTCTGATATGGAACAGCTGAAACATGAATGCGGCGTGGCGATGATTCGCCTGCTGAAGCCGCTGGATTATTACGCCCAGAAGTATGGCTCGTGGGCCTACGGATTCAACAAGCTCTACCTGATG
>CACZUZ010000060.1 GCA_902784465.1 uncultured Bacteroidota bacterium | reverse complement strand
CACTGCGGAGGCACGCACCATCCAAATTGCAAAGATACAACTTTATCTCATATAGAGCTATTTTTTCTGCCTTCTGTGTCTACTTTTCATGGTGCAGCATACCAGCTTGATTCGGCCCCTTTGAGTCTCAGATGGTCCGTGCTCAACGAGCAGGGTGAGGGCATCTACTGGGCACTGACACACGCCAGCGGCTTCTACCGCGACGTGTTCAAGCCCTTCAAGGGAATGTTCGACCGCATCATCATGCTGGGTGTCAGCCCCGTGACTCTCGACGACTTCACCAGCGGCTACAACATCGCCTACAACATCTCGTTCGACGAGGACTTCAACCAGATGCTGGGCTTCTCCGAAGAGGATGTGCGACAGATGATTAGGTACTACCGCGAATGCGGCGTGCTTGACCGCGTCGAGGACCAGCTCGTCGCCGAGATGAAGTCATGGTACGATAACTACTGCTTCGCAGAGCGTGCCGTCAACAGAGACCCCAAAATGTTCAACCCCGACATGGTGCTGTACTTTATGAACCATGTTATAAAAACCGGTGTGTCGCCAAAGGAGATGATCGACCCCAACATCCGCACCGACTACACCAAGATGAAGAAACTCATCCAGCTCGACAAACTCGACGACAACCGCCGTGGCATCATCCACCAAATTGCCGAAGAGGGTTTCATCTACGCCACCCCCGTACAGTCGTTCCCTGCCAGCGACCTCCCCAAAAAAGAGAATTTCATCAGCCTGCTGCTATACTACGGCATGCTGACCATCGGTTCAAGCTATGGAGCCCTTACCAAACTGACGATACCAAACGTCAACGTCCGCAAGCAGTACTACAGCTACCTGCTTGAAGAATACGACAAGATAGCCACAGTCGACGTGTCGAGGCTCAACTTGCTTTTCGCCAATGCCGCTATTGTTGGAGACTGGCGACCGATGATGGAATACATAGCCAAAGCCTACCATGACACCACCAGCGTCCGCCAACTCATCGAGGGCGAACGCAACCTGCAGGGCTTCATGAGTGCCTACCTCTAGCTCTGCCCCTACTACATGCTGGCCCCCGAGCTGGAGCTTAACCATGGCTACTTCGACTTCTTCCTCCTCCCCGACCACTGGCGCTTTCCCATGGTGCAGCACAGCTACATCCTGGAGCTGAAGTGCCTGAAGACCGATGCCACCCCGTCCGAAGCCGACAGCCAGTGGCAGCAGGCCACCAGCCGAATCCTCTCCTACGCCCAGTCGCCCAGCGTCAGTCAGATGCTCGCCGACACCTGGCTGCATACCATAGTCATGCAATTCCGCGGCTACGACCTCGAACGCCTGGAAGAGATTGGCTAAGAGTGTGGTGCCAAGTGTAGTGCTGGTTTGTAACTAACGTTCCCCCTATGTTAGGGGGTGAGCAAAAGCCCCAGTGAAGCGTTTGGCTTATCTGTTTTTCTTTGATATGATGTACATTGTATCGCTAAGTTCCTCCACATAGCGGTTGCGTGCCAATGCCGTTTGTCGCGACTGGCGAGTGGCTGTGGCGGTTGAGATGATGAGCATGCGGCCTTCAGCCAATGGCTGCTGCCATTCCTCAGGAATCATCTTGTACATTTGTCGGGCGAGTACCACGATGACCTTTCCCTTTCCGAGTAGCAGGAAATGCAGTACATCTTGCTCCAGCCGCGAGTTGAATCCGCTTACCACGCAATCGCCCGCTGCAGCCCGTTCCGTCGCCCAATCGTAGCAGCGAAGCACCTCATCCGAAGGAATCGTCCGCGAACCTATGAAGCCCCACTTGCGGCAATTAAGCAAATCTTGGTTTCCAAGGTATTCTATTGATGAAGAACGATTCATTTCTCTGCGTCGCGTTGTTGGCAATGCTCTTTGGCAATGGCGATGGCTTTTTTCAGCTTCTCGGCAAGCAGTTTCTTGTCTGGTAGTTGTGTATAGTATTGTGCCACTTTTATGGGGCTGTTCTCGTCAAGCATCAGATATTCGATATGCTCCGTATTACCCTCGGAACAGAGAATCAGCCCTATGGGCGATTCCTCCCACGATTTGCGTTCGTTCTGGTTCAAGTAGCGTAGGTAGAGCAACATCTGCCCTTCGTGTTCCGGTTTGAATTTACCCAATTTAAGGTCTATTGCCACCAACCGGCGCAGTTCGCGGTGGAAGAATAACAGGTCGATATAGTAGTCGGTGCTGTCGACGGTTATTCGTTTCTGCCTGGCAACAAAGGAGAAGTCAGAACCCAGTTCGCAGATGAAGCCCTCCATCTGTGTGATGATAGCATTTTCGAGGTCCTTCTCGGTATAGATGTCCGGAAGTCCGAGGATGTCGAGAAAGTAACTGCTGCGAAACACCATGTCGGGCAGGAGTTGATTGGCTTGTTTTGACGCCTCCAATTCTTTTCGGATAACATCTTCTGGGCGGCGGCTGATGGCGGTACGCTGATAGAGTTGCTGGTCAATCTTCTCGTCAAGGGTTCGGGTGTCCCAATGCTCCATGCCACACATCTGTGCATAAAACTGTCGTTCAAGTGGATCCTTTATGCCCATAAGGGTTCTTAGATGGGTCCAACTCAATTGTGTACGCGTTGCGTACACAATCTCCTCCTCCGAAAAAGTGTACGCAGCGCGTACACAATGTTGAAGTTTAGACACGCTCCATCCGCTCCCGTAGCGGTCAATGAGTCGAGCTGACAAGTTTCTAAGCACTTTTTTGCCATATTCGGCACGCTGATTGAAAAGTACATCTTCCTTGATGCGTTTGCCGACATACCAGTTTGTCATGCACACTTCCGTGTTCAGGTAGGTGGCAATGCGCGACCTTGCGCCGTCAATTATTTGGCACACGTCGCCATAGAGAGTTTCCTCGGATTGGGGTTTTGCTATCAGTTCATCATTCATACTGTGTTCATAACGAACAATTGCCCAAATTATTGCCTCATTCTTCGTTCAACTCGTCTCCCATACGGTATTTGATGTCGTAATTGATGATAAAGTCCAGTTCCTCCTCCGTGAACCCATAATGCTTCGCCAGAACTTTGTCTATCTCGTCGATGATGGGCTTGGAGAGCTTGGGGTAGTATTCGTCATATACCACGTCATTACCTGTAGTAGCGTAGTGTGTGGATTTTGTATATTTATTCTTTTCGTAGTCATCAAAGAGTTTACATCCAATAATTGACAAATTGTTAGATGTGGTTATGCCAATGGGAATTTTAAACGAATCAATGTAGTTCTTCTGTAGATTACGACAATCTGTGTATGCAATATATCTCCAATAAAACAGGGTGGATGAAAGAACGGCACCAATAGAACTATTACAAATATCCCTTTTTATTCCTATCTTCTTTTCCGCTTTGACATCTTCAAGTTTCCCATTAATTGTCGTTATGCTCTTTTGGTTTTTGATTAGCAAGAAATATCCTCCTCCAGCTGCACGATAATATACATTATTCCCACTTGTCGAATCATAACATAATGCAATTATATGACTACTTGATTGTATCTTTCCATTAATACTGTTTTCCAAAGTATTTGAAAACTTCGGAATAATATATGGTTCGACATATTCAGATACATTATCGTATTCAACCAATTGGAAGAGTTTGGGTCTATTTTCAGTATACCATCTATTATATTTCGTTGAAAAGACTAAGGTCTCTTCTCTTTTGCCTTTATTGGCTATAATGATGCTAGCTCGTAAGTGCTGTAACTTTTCAAATAGTTTTCCAGGTCTATCATCGTAGTTTGAAAAGTAAAGTGCATTAGAGTTTTGTGTTAGTGATTGAATAACCGGTTTCATCCTTTTAGAACAGGTAATGGCAACCGGTACAATAAAACTAAACTTCCCATTTCTGTTACTAATCGCCATTGACCGCTCAATACAATTTCCATACAAATTGCCACAGTCTCTCGATTGTAGATAATCAAAACGATATTTAACTGATTCACTGGGATATTCCACATACGGTGGATTACCAATAATCACATCAAAACCACCATTATCGTGGATAATTTCATAGAACTCAGCGAGCCAATGGAAGGGTTGGTGGGAGGTAAGCCATTGATCATACGAGTGCTTTTCTGTGGTGGATTGGTAGAGCTTCTTATTCAGTGTTTCATTGAGAGCATTAAGACGGTTTTTTAGTTCTTTCTTGGCGGCTTTGAATGTGGCGAGGTCTTCGTCCTGAGTGAGTTGCACCTCTTTAAACTGTTGGAAGGTTTTTGCCACAATGTCCATTTCGCTGTGAACCTTGTCGCGGAATTCGGCAGCGGCAAACATATCACCTTCAATCAGGTCGCGCTCCAGTTCATGTTCCGTTGCATATCCCACCAGCGAGTTGCTGCAGCGGATATTGAAGTCGATGTCGGGCAGCGGGTCAAGTCCAAGGTTGGGGTCTCGCGGGTTGACATCCACAACGGCCACCATCTTCAAGAAGAGTCGCAGTTTGGCAATCTCGGTGGCTTCTACCATAATGTCAACGCCATAGAGGTTGCGTAGGATGATGCTCTTATAGATGAAGTATTGGATATTGCTACGGTAGCGGTGTTCTATCTCGGCCATCTCTTCTTTGAACAGTTTGTTGTTCTGCTCGGCATATTCCTGCATGCGGCTGATGCAAACCTCGTAGAGTGGTTCCAGAATATTGAGAGCGGCGAAGAGGAAGGCTCCACTGCCACAGGTCGGGTCGAGGATGGTGACCTTCTGTAAGGCAGCATAGAAATGCTTTACAAACAGGTGGTTGTCGGTATGCAATAGATAGTCGTAGACAAATTGACGAATGTCGAGATTGTAGGTGATGAAGTCGTTGATGGAGGTTATCTCACCGCGAACAATCTTACTACTTACATCAGCATATCGTTGGCGGCGTTCCACCGTCTCACGCCATATCTCGGTGGGCAAAGCATACTCCTCCAGGGTGCGTTCGTTCCAACGCGAACGACGCTCCAGCAGGTTAGGCTTGGTGGTGTCTACTCCCTGCTCGATATAATCAGGCAGTGGCAGCTCCACACCTTTCTTCACGGCATCGAAGATATAAGTATCGCCACTTTGCTGGAGGAATTGCCAGAATTCTTTAACCGAGGATAGTTTCTCTTTTTTCAGGGTTTGCTCAACCAAATAGGGCACAATGGTGTTGCGGCCTATGTATTCGGTGATGTCCTCCTTGGTATAGTAAGCCCCCATCTGGGCACGGTCGTTGATATACTGCTCGAAGATGTAACCTAGCACATCGGGGTTGATGTCGCGTCCCGAAGCGGTGATGCGGTCGTCGAGATGCCAGTTCCACTTGTCGAAAAAAACGAAAAGGCTCTCAAAAGCCTCGTCGGCAATATCGAGGTTGGCGTAGTCGTGCTCAATCTGATGCTCGTCGAACATTCCGCCGTTGAGGTAGGGTATGCGGCCATAGATATCCTCGAACTTTTCGTCGTGCTTCGGGGCGTTCAATCCGCCGTGAAAAAGGGTGACAAGGAATCCTTTGTAGAAAGAATGGAAGAATCGGTCTTCGCCCCTTTCCTTCTGTGTCCACTCCAGCTTGTGCTTCAGATAGTCCACATCGCCATCAAGGAAGCCCTTCTTCTGAATAAAATAGCAGAACATCAGCCTGTTGAGTATCACCGAAGTGTACCATTGTTTGTTTCTGTTGTCTTTTTCGGGCACTTGGTCGTCGATGCCGGAAATGAATTTGGCAAAGTTGGCATGCTCCTTTTTGAATCCGGTATAGAAGTCCTTGGTAATCTTTTCTGAGTTAATGATGAAAGCCTCCTGCACACGGCCAATGACATCCGAAATAGTAGTCTTCTCGTCAAGATCAAATGATAATCCCTCTACTTTCTGAAAGAGAAATTCGGCACGCTCCACCGAATCGTAATCCACCATCACCAAGTCCCGTTTCTCTACCTTCTTCACTGGCACCACCCAAAGGTGATGCAAAGTCTTTGGGGTTGAAAAGATGAGAATGTAGTCGTTGGCCTGACGGCGCAATCGGGTGTCGAGTTTCTTGCAGAACGACGAAGTGGGGATATGTTCCACTTCGCAATACAGAATCTGGAAACCGTTTCGCTCGGCAATCTGTGTGATTTCGAGGGTTTGCTCGTCGATGGAATATTCGGGCAGCGAGGTGGGTCCTGCGGGATTGTTCCATCCCATCTCACTTACGAAGAGGCTGCGAAAATCGGCCTCGATGATATACTGGTTGAAGGTTCTGCGATTCATGGCTTATGATTTTAATCCCATTGAACAGATGATGGTGGGGTCTTTATGTTTGGTGCGGTCTTCATCGACACGACAGAGGTTGCCCTTCTCGTACATCTCGATAACGGTGTCCACAATGTCGTCGTGCGAGGTAGCGGTGCGCATCATGCGACCGAGAATGAATTTGGAACCCTCCATCAGCGGGTAATTGTAAATTTGGTCGATAGCAAACTTGAGGATATCCTTTTTATCCTGGGTATTGAAGATGGAGAGTGGCTGTTCATAGTAGTGGTTCAGCAGGTCGTAGATTTTGCGCTTGGTGCTGAAACGGCTTCCCAATATGCCTCCAACGTTGGTGTTTTCGTTCTTGATGCCTGTGATGGCCCTGTCAACCAATTCGAGGTGGTTGTCCAGAGCCGGCAATGCTGGCTCGCCGAGAGAACAGGCCATTGCCTGCAGAATGCGCCGCTGCGACTGGCTGACGATCTCGCCCTTGGAATTGAGCCAGGTGAGCACATCGAAGTCGTTGTAGGTGCGAGCGTAGGTGATAACGCCATCTTCCATCGGCCCAGAAGCCTTCTTGGTGGAATAGACGATATTGCTCAAAGCAGGGATGACGGCTCTCAATTCCGGATTTGCATCGGTGGCGTTTTTCCAAATTTGGTAGGCCTGCGAACCGAGGTCGACATCGGCATCATCCTCATCATCGTCCAAACTGCCGCTTTTTTCGTTGTACATATCACGGAGGTTCTGCTCGTTGCCCTCGAAGAATATTTCATCGCTGCCTACAATGTCGGCATTCTGGTTGATACGGGCGTTGAGGCGGGTACGCAGGCGGATGATTTCCTCCACCTTGTCGGCAGGGAAGAAGGAATAGCAGAATATCTGCTCAGAACTTTGGTCGATACGATCCACACGACCGGCACGCTGGATGAGGCGGATGATGGCCCAGGGGAGGTCATAGTTCACGATGACATGGGCATCTTGCAGATTTTGCCCCTCGCTGAGCACATCGGTGGCAATCAGCACACGCAGTTCTTCTTCGGAAGAGATGTTGGCCTTGTTACTGACAGGTGAAAAACGGTCCACTATTGCCGTTTGGTTCTTCGAACCACCGGTGGCTTTGTCGATATGCTTCACTCCCCGCAGGCGAAGCTGATGGTGGATATAGTTGGCTGTGTCGGAATACTGGGTGAATACTATCACCTTCTCGCCGCGATGTGTGGTGTTTAGCAAGACTTCCAGTTCGTTCAGCTTTTGGTCAGTAGAGGGGTCCCATTCGCCGCAGAGGTTTATCATTCCTATTAGTTGCCCACAGTCTTTCTTGAGTTGCTGTTTCAAGGTGCGCTTGAAATATTTTGAGTCAATCCAATGAACGTTGTTCTTATTGGCCAGACCTTCATAGTACTTCACCGCCAGGCGCATATAGCTGTCCATATCGGTAGGCACCTGCATCTGCACTTCTTCTGTATCATCACCCATATCCAACAGGTCGTTGATGTCGGCATCGTCGATGAAGTTCTCAGGGAAGGTGTTCTCATCGCCTACCGGCAGTTTAAGTTTATTATCGATGGCATAGATGAATACCGCATTGCGGAGAATATGGCGGAAAAGCGTAAGAAGGAACGAGTAGCCGCTGCTGTCGATACGTTTGAAGAACGTACTGCGGCAGAAGCCCATCATACGCTCGCCGGCACGCGAAAGATTGTCTATCAGCGTTTGTTCAAAACGAGTGGCTTCGTTGGTCTTCCTTTCATCTAGATAGTGTATCAGGCCGTAACGCGGGAGTTTCAAGTCTCCCATCAGTTCAAGCATCTCGTCTGAATAGAGACGGCTGTATTGGTCACCTTCTATTGTTTTGAACTTGATGGCCTTTGGTATTCGCTCTGGGAAATAGGACTTGTGGCCGTCCTTGAACTCCAGGTAGCGACGTCCATTTGCAGGGTCAAGTTTCGCATAATTCTCTTTGATGAAAGTGCGTGTGCGTCGTACCAGGAAGAGCTTCATCAGTTCCTGCCAGTCTTCTTGGCAGTCGCTGCGTTCAAAAGCCTTGATGCTACGGATAAAGTCCTCGTGTTTCTCGGCAAATTTACGTTCACCACCCAATTGTCGGATATATGCTTCGGGGCGGATTCCAAGATCTGCGTCGTCCTCAATGAAAAGACGAAGTTGGCTGCTCAAGTCGCGATAGTCCTTGTTGTAGGGTGTTGCAGTGAGCAGGAGCACCTTGCAATCCTGCTTGCTGATAAGGTCTTTGATATTGCGATAACGAGCACCCTGACTGTTTCGAAGGTTGTGGCTTTCATCGACGATAATCAGGCGGTAGTAACGGGCATTGTCAACATCGATAGGTTTTGCCATCGACATAATGTCGGCCTTCAGGTCGTATTCTTTGCGATATTTTGCCCACATATCCTGAAGGTTTGCAGGACATATTATCAGCGTATTGCTGCCAAATGTGTTTTCATACATTTTGGCGATAGCGCAAGCCGTAATAGTCTTTCCCAATCCAACTACATCGCCAATCATTGCACCACCGCGTTTCTCGTTATTCAGGTGGCGGGCGGCAATCTTTACGGCTGTCTGTTGAAACTCGAACAGGGAGCTTTTGAATTCTGGTGGTATGGTGAATTCCTTGATACCCGACCGAGCTTCTTCGCTCAAGTGATAGGCGGTTTTGAGGTAGATGTAATAGGGCGGAATGTCCTGCTCGCCTGCCCAACTGTTGTCGATTATCTCTATCAGTTCCTTGGTGATATCCAGGCAGAACTTATCGTACCAACGGT
>CACZUZ010000059.1 GCA_902784465.1 uncultured Bacteroidota bacterium | reverse complement strand
TCGTGTGTGCCGTAGATGTCCAGATGGTCTGGGTCTGTGGCGGTAATCACCGAATAGTAGGGATGCAACTGGAGGAAGGAGCGGTCGTACTCGTCGGCCTCGACGACGACATAGTCGCTCTTGGTGTCGACGAGCAGGTTGCTGTCGAAATTCTTCGATATACCACCCAGAAAAGCCGAGCAGCCAATGGGCGACTCATGCAGGAGGTGTGCAATCATCGTGGTGGTGGTGGTCTTGCCGTGCGAACCAGCGACGGCTATACATTTGCGTCCGCGTGTCAGCTCGCCAAGCATCTGGGAACGCTTCTCGATAGGATAGCCCTTCTCTACAACATGCTGGAACACCTTGGTATCGCGTGGCACTGCAGGGGTGTAAACCACCAAGTCGACATCCTCAGGCACTTTGGTCGGGTCGTCGTCATAATGTATGCTTATACCCTCTTCTTCAAGGCGTTTGGTTAGTGGCGAAGGGGTACGGTCGTACCCACAGACCTTGTGTCCGTTCAACTTGAAGAAACGGGCTATGGCACTCATGCCTATGCCTCCGATACCAATAAAATAGTATGTCATAATATTTTTTCTATTTCGTCTACAATCAGTTCTGCGGAGTGGGGATGGGCAAAACGGCGTATGTTTTTGCTCATCTGGTTACGTGCCGTGGGGTTAGCCAAGAGGTCAAGGACGGTCTGGACGCCGGTAGTCTTGCACTCGTTGTCGCGCACCATGATGGCAGCCCCCTTGCTGGCGAGTGCCATAGCGTTCTTGGTCTGATGGTCTTCCGCCACATTGGGCGATGGTATTAGTACGGAAGGCTTGCCGATAATACAGAGTTCCGAGATGGCTATGGCGCCTGCGCGCGACACCACAACATCGGCTGCCACATAGGCCTTCTCCATCTGGTTGATGAACTGGTGAACCTTTATCCACTCATCCAGACCGGCTTTCTTCACCTTTTGTACAGCCTCCTCGTACATCCACTTGCCGGTCTGCCAGATGAGCTGCACATTGTTCTCGCGGAAGCGTTGCAGGTGGCTCATCAGCATGTTGTTGATAGAGCCGGCACCCAGACTGCCACCCACCGAAAGGACGATAGACTTGGAGGGGTCGCAGCCGAAGAAGGCGGCGCCTTCTTCACGTGAACATTCCATACGCTCGATGACGTCACGCACAGGGTTGCCGGTGATGACAATCTTGTCGGCGGGGAAGAACTGCTGAAGGCCATCGTATGCCACACATATCACTGACGCATTCTTGGCCAGCATCTTATTGGTAAGTCCAGGGTAGGAATTCTGCTCTTGGAGTACGGTCTTGAAACCCATCTTGGCCGCCATCTTGAGAGTCGGCGCACTGGCATAACCGCCAACGCCCACCACCACATCAGGGGCAAAGTCACGTAAAATCTTTTTCACCCTGCGTTGGCTCTTTAACAGTTTGAAAGGCAACGCCAGGTTTTTGAGTGTGAGACTACGCTGGAGTCCGGCAATAGGAAGACCCTCAATCTTGTAGCCCGCAGCAGGGACTTTCTCCATCTCCATGCGACCCTCAGCGCCGACGAAGAGGATCTCTGCGTCGGGGTAACGGCCCTTGATGGCGTTGGCTATTGCTATTGCGGGGAAGATGTGACCTCCTGTCCCGCCTCCACTGATTATTGCTTTCATTTTCTTTTTGGGGTTAACTAGTTTTGGCTAGATTGACTAGATTCTCTAGATTCTCTAGACTCTCTAGACTCTCTAGACTCTCTAGACTCTCTAGATTTGCCTGTTATATTAGATTGATTAGTCTTGTTTACATCGTAGGCTACGGCTTGTATTATGCCTATGGCCATGCCCATGCAGAGGTATGCCGTACCACCCGAGCTGATGAGTGGCAGCGTCTGGCCTGTCACCGGCAACGCTCCCACCGAGACACTCATGTGGATGCCAGCCTGAAGGAATATCAGTGTGCCGAGACCAAACACCGTCATACGCCCGAAATAGCCCTTACAACGCCACGCGATACGCATACACCTAATATACAAGAATATATACAGCAAAAGCACAAAAAGTCCTCCGACAACACCCGTTTCCTCGATGATGATAGAATAAATCATGTCGTTGTTGGCCTGAGTCATGAGGCGCGCCTGCACCGTGGAGCCCACTCCTACCCCGATGACACGGCCCGAAGCCACTGCCATACGCGCAAGATTCTCCTGCGAGAGCTCCTTCTCGTCATAGTTCAGCCATCTGTCGACACGGCTGTTCCACGTGCCGGCACGCGAGAGTCCGGGAATATCGAACTTGGAGCCCAGGAATATGGCAAGCACTCCCACAGCCACGAGCGACAGCACCGTAATCCTCCAATGACGTGGCGTGACAGGGGCAATGCGAAGCATGGCAAAGCATATAAAACCCATGATTGCCGCCGACGAGAAGTTCTGTGGGAAGACAAGTCCCACCACGATGAGCGTGGTCAACACTATGTTGCGGAACACCTTGAACTCCTTCAATTCGTCCTTTCGCAGTGCCAGAAGGCGTGCAAGGTATACCACAAGTACCACCTTGGCGAACTCCGAAGGCTGGAAGCGTCCCACCAAGGGAAGACTAATCCATCGCCCCATACCGGAACCTGTCGCCATATCCTCCTTGCCAAGAATGATGGTGACCACCAGCAATGCAATAGAGAGCAGGTAGCCTATCCACGATGCCGGTGCGAACTTCCTGTAGTCGAAATTGGAAAGCACAACGACAAGGAGATAGGTGACGAGGACAAACTTCGCATGGCGGAAGAAGGCACTCTCCGGTGTGCGGTGCGTGCTGACAGCCTCGTAACCGATAGCGCTGAACACCGATATGAGCGATATGACTGTCAAGAGAAAGAAAATAAGCCATATAGCCCTATCGCCTTTGAAAGGGTTGAGCAGCGAGAAAGAGCTCGGCAACTTGAATTTTCTATCTTTCTTGTCTTCAGACATAATACGCGATGATAGCTTGGTATTATTCAAAAGTGGTTACAACTCGTTGACTTCGCGCTTGAAAGCGTCGCCCTGTTCCTCGTAGGACTGTCCGTTTTCGACGGCAGGCGAGAAAAGCACCTTGTAGTTTTCGCGGTCGGTGTAGAAGGCCATGGTGACAGCCTCGCGCATGTCGGCGACAGAACGGATGTCGGAGACGATGTCGCCGAAAGCGATGGCGAAAGGAGTACTGTCGCCGATGCAGATAATCGACTTCACCTTGTTTTGCACCAAGGTGCGGAGGCGCTTGATGCCGGAGGCGTTGGCCTTCTCGGCGGTAGATCCGTTGGCTATCCAGACGATGTCGCCCTCGACGGTCTCGAGAGCATACCATGTGGAGAGGCTGCTTCGCGAAGCGGCATCGTCGATAAAGGAGATGCCTCTGACCCTGGCGACGAACTCCAGCTTGTGGCGCATCTCGTCGATGATGCTGAAGCAGTCGCGCAGATGGGAACTACGCAGTTTCTTGAGTCTGGCGCTGTCGATGCCAGCCAGACCTGTGTGTACTCTTTCGCGTCCTTGTGTGGCTAATGATTCGTACATATTAGAGGTTTTTTTTATTTTTCTAGACTTTTCTAGAGATTCTAGACTTTTCTAGAGATTCTAGACTTTTCTAGAGATTCTAGACTTTTCTAGATTCTCTAGACTTTCTAGATTTTTCTAGATTATTATTATCTGAGTTTGAGGGTTACTATTCCGATGATTGCCAGCAGGATGCCGACAAGGTAGAAACGCATGACTATCTTTTGCTCCTTGATGCCTTTCTTCTGGTAGTGGTGATGCAGGGGTGTCATAAGGAAGGGTCGTTTGTCGAGCGGGACCATCTGGCCGGCAGGGAGATGATGGCGGCGGCGGTAAATCTTGCAGCCTGTCGTCTGGATGATGACCGAGAGGCTCTCCATCAGGAAGATGCCGCAGATGATGGGTATCAGCAACTCTTTGCGGATAAGCAGGGCGAAGACTGCTATGATGCCGCCGATGGCAAGCGAACCGGTGTCGCCCATGAATATCTCGGCAGGATGGGTGTTGTACCAGAGAAAGCCCAGCGTGGCACCCACAAAGGCGGTGATGAAGATTGCCAGCTCACCGATATTGGGCAGAAACATAATATTCAGATAATTGGCGAAAATGATATTACCCGACACCCAGGCGAGGATGGCGAAGGTAGAGCCAATGATTGCCGAGGTGCCGGTTGCAAGTCCGTCGATGCCGTCGGTGAGGTTGGCGCCGTTGCTGGTCGCCGTGACCACAAAGATGACGATAAGCACGTAGACAAGCCAGACCCATTTCCTGGTCCAGTCGCCCATCCAGGTGATAATCTTGGCATAGTCAAGCTCGTTGCTCTTGACAAAGGGGATGGTGGTCTTAGTAGACTTGATGGGGTCCTTCGAGAACTCGTTCTTAGCGCGCTGGTAGTTGTCGCTGACATTGACATTGTGGGTTGCCACATACTTCTCCACCGAGGAGGTCTCCTTGATGGTGATGTCGGGGTGATACATAATCAGCAGGCCCACAGCGAGACCCAGCACCACCTGTCCTACGACCTTGTATTTGCCACGGAGTCCCTCTTTGTGTTTGCGGAACACCTTGATATAGTCGTCGATAAAGCCGATGAAGCCAAGCCACAGCGTGGTGCCGAGCATGATGAGGACATAGATATTGTCGAGTTTTGCGAACAACAGCGTAGGTACAACGATGGCGGCAAGGATGAGCAGGCCACCCATAGTTGGGGTGCCCTCCTTTTCCTTTTGACCGTCGAGGTGCAGGTCGCGCACGGTCTCGCCTATCTGTTTGCGGCGTAGCCATTTGATGAAAGGCTTGCCAAAAATGAGCATGATAACCAGCGAAGTGATGACCGACATCGCAGCGCGGAATGAGATGTACTGGAACACTCCCGCTCCAGGGATTCACACATTCAAGCATTCACACATTCAAGCATTCACACATTCAAGCATTCACACATTCAAGCATTCACACATTCAAGCATTCACACATTCAAGCATTCTCCTACCTCTTCGCGGTCATCGAAGTGGTGTCTGACGCCGTTGATTTCCTGGTAGGTCTCATGGCCTTTGCCGGCGATGAGGATGATGTCGCCCTCGCGCGCCATCATGACGGCAGCGCGAATAGCCTGACGGCGGTCGCTGATGCGGACGGTCTTGGTTTTAAGCTCCGGGGTGAGGCCCTTTTCCATGGCATCCAGTATTGCCTCCGGGTTTTCGGTGCGGGGGTTGTCGCTGGTGAGTACCAGATGGTCGGCACCCTCGGCAGCGATGCGAGCCATGATGGGTCGCTTCAGCGGGTCGCGGTCGCCACCGCAGCCCACCACGACGATGAGGCTATGGCCAGGCTGGCGTACCTGGTTGATGGTGTCGATGACGTTCTGCAGAGCGTCAGGGGTATGGGCATAATCGACGATGGCAGTGATGCCGTTGCCGTGGATATACTGGAAGCGTCCTGGGGCGGCATGAAGGCCGCTGGCAACCCGCAGCACCTCATCCTCGTCGAGACCCAGCAGCAAGGCTGTGGCCACGATAGCAGTGATATTGTAGGCATTAAACCGTCCCACGAGGGGCGTCCAGAACTCGCGTCCGTTGAGCTCTATCTGTTGTCCATGTATGGTGCTCTCTATTATGCGGCAACGGTAGTCGGCGACAGTTTGAAGGCTGTAGCTCTTGACCTTGGCGGCACAGTTCTGAACCATCACGCGGCCATTCTTGTCGTCGACATTCACAAGGGCGAAGGCATCGGCCGGAAGGCTGTCGAACAGACCTTTTTTTGCGGCTATGTAGTTAGCCATCGTCTTGTGGTAGTCGAGGTGGTCGTGGGTGATATTGCTGAAGATAGCACCTGCGAAACGAAGTCCGGCGACACGCTTTTGGACGATAGCGTGCGAGCTTACCTCCATAAAACAGTACTGACAGCCACGCTCCACCATCAGAGCCAGCAGGCGGTTGATCTCGATGGCATCGGGGGTGGTGTGAGTAGCCGCAATCTCCTCATCGTCGATGCGGTTGACTATCGTCGAGAGGAGCCCGGCATGCAGCCCCATGTCGCGCATCATGCGGTGCAGGAGGGTCACCGTAGTGGTCTTGCCGTTAGTGCCGGTGATGCCGACGAGCTGAAGCTTGTGCGAGGGGTTGCCGTAGAAGTTGGAGGCTGCCAAGCCGAGTGCAGTATCAGAATCAGCCACCTGGACGAAGGTCACGCCGTCGGGCTGGACAGAGGGAAGATCCTGGCACATCACCACCGTGGCACCATTCTCCACAGCCTTGGGGATATAGAGATGACCGTCGGCATGGACGCCCTTCTGCGCCACGAACATGCTGCCCACCTTGGCAGCACGCGAGTCGAAGGTGATGCATTCCACATCGCCTTCCACCTGGCATTCATGCCCAGAGCGGTAGGCTTTATATTCTATATTATGTAGTATCTTTTCAAGTTTCATAGAACCTGCTTATTTCAATTGTCAACTATCAGCGGACTAAGGTTTTAATTTAAGATGCACTTTGTTGTTATTCGTGAGGGCTGTGCGAGCCTTGGGTTCTTGGGAATAGACCTTTCCGTAGCCCTCGAAAGAGACATCCACACCCACCGAACGGCAGAGGAGCAGGGCGTCGCGTATCGTCATGCCATAGCAGTTGGGCATCTGACCCTTTGGCACACGGTAAGAGAGGTAGCCACCCTGCATGTTCGGGTTCTGGGCGATGCTGTCATTCTCGTTCTCGTTGTTGTTCTCTTCGTAATAGCACCAGCGGCTGCTCTTGGCTATATTGCTGAACTGCAAACCCATGCGGCGGTAGGCACGACGCAGCGTAGCCTGTGGGGCCTTGCTCACCGTCGGCGGGTCGTCGATGCTTCCGCCCTTCTGGGCATATTTCTCGGCAAGGTGTTCCAGTGTGGGGCGGCAGTCGAGGTCTTTGTCGAGCGACACCACACAGTCGGCGATGTCGAGGAACACCGGCGCCACGTTGCGGCCAAAGACATGACCCACGTCGCGCATCATCACCAGGCAGGTATACTTAGGCTTGTTGGCGGGGAAGAAGCCGACGAAGGTGACGTTGCTGGTCGACGCGCCGGGGGCCGTCTCGGCGGTACCCGTCTTGCCGGCGATGGCATAGGTCTCGTTCTTGATATTGTCGCCGGTACCACCCTCTACAACCCCGACGAGGAGGTCGCGGAGTGTGCTCGCCGTCTGCGGGCTACAGATACGTTCATGCACATACTGCACCGGCAGCTCTTCCACCTTGCCGTCGTCCACTATGGCGCGGCAGAAACGGGGTTTCACCATTCGGCCACCATTGGCAATGGCGTTGTAGAAGGTAGCCATACGCAGAGGCGACACCGAGCTGGTGTAGCCGTAGCAGAAACGGAGGAAGTTGTTGTCGTAACGCAGCGTATTGGTGCGACCCTGATACTCAGGGCCTTTAATATCGACCTGCATAGGCTTGTAGGGGAATATCGACTTCACCTGGTTAAGCAGGGTGTCGCGACGGTTGCCGTAGAAACGCCAAGCCAGTTCGCAGAATGCCACGTTCGACGAGATAGCCACAGCCTTCCAGAGAGGGTAAGTGGTATTAGGCACGCCGTGGTCCTTGACAATCTGGCTGTTTTTGGAGAATGTCTTGACGCCCACCGGCAGCATCAAAGAGGTGTCGAGTGCAAAGCTGGTGTCGTTGAACATAGCCGTCAGCAGCACCGGCTTGAAGATAGAGCCAGGTTCATAGAGGTCGGTGAGCGGCACGTTACGGTTGGGGGTCTCGCGGTAGTGGCCATTGGTGTCGAGCACCAGGCTAGAGCATACCAACACGTTGCCCGTGGCCACCTCCATCAGTATGGCGCATCCCGCCGAGCTGCCAAAGCGGCGCAGGGAACGTTCGAGCGAGTAGTGAGCCATATCCTGCAGACGGGTGTCGATAGTGGCGATGATGTCCTTGCCATTGATGACAGGGTGGCCAGGTATGGAGTCGGTGCGGACGCTGTCGCTCTCGGCCGAAATCACCGAACCACGGCCCACCGGAATCCAGGAGCCCCAGGTGAGGCGGCGGCAGAGGACGAGGCCGTCCTGCCCCTTGAGTATCGAGTCATAGTAGCCTTCCAAGCCGCTGTAGACATCGTTAGAGTAGGAGGCATTGAAACCTATGACGCTCTCGGCCATATTGCCGTAGGTCTTAAAACGCTTGTAATGAATCACATCTTTGCCGTCGACATACTTAACCACAGCCCTACGCCAGCCTGGGAAGCTACAGATGCGGCTCCAGTCGCTGTAGGGGAGATGGCGTTTGATGAGGGCACAGCCACGGTGCAGGGTGTCGCGCTGATAGTCAAGCATTCTGCGGAACTGAGCCACAGAAGTCTCGGGGAAAGCCTTGTGGAGAATGATGCTCACCGAATCGGCATAGCAGGCCGTGTCGGTACGGCGCTTCGTCTTCTTGTTGTAACGGACAAAATAATAGTAGTTTGAATCCTCTATAGTCTTATTATATACGGTGTCGTATCTGTGGGTTTTGATGTCGACGCCGATGACGGGCATGCCCTCTTTGTTGAATCGTTTGCTTTGGCGGAAATCGAAGTAGAGGTCGCATTCAGGCACCGTGGTGGCAAGAATTTTGCCGTCGCTCGAATAGATGTTGCCTCGGTTAGCCTTCTGGGATATGTAGTTTTTGGTCAACTTCTCGGCTCTGCCACGCCAAGTGTCGCCGTCGACCCACACGAGTTTGACTATCGACCAGAGGATAGCCACCCCAAAACCTATAATGAGGACAAGGAAAAGGATGCTAGCCTTACCGCGACCTGATATGGATTCGTTGTTTTTCATCAATAATCGATAGTTTATTCTGTTTAATAATAAATGTTTATTGTCTCTTAACCAAACACCCGCCACTGCCTAACCACTATTCGCCAATCCTCAATTCGTATGGAGGGCCGGCGACAAGGCCGACGCCTATGGTGTCGAGGTCGCGGTCGATGCGCGAGATGCGAATCGACTCCTGGTATTGGCGTCGCATCTGCACACGCACCTCCCTCATGTAGTCCACCCTGCGTTTCAGCTCGGCCTTCTCCTTCGTCAGGCTCTCCACGCGGTAACGCACAGCCACGAGTACCAGACACATGGCCACGATGGTGAGCACCAGAGGTATCTGTCTCAGCACGATGCGCGACTCCAGCACGTCGCCGCCCAGGAACCTGGCGAGCCGACCACGCTTGCGGTTATCTTTTTTATTTTCGTTTTTCTTTTTCAATTCTCAGTTCCTATTATGTCATTTCTTCTCTGCCACTCTCAGCTTGGCGCTGCGGGCGCGGTTGTTGTATTGCAGTTCTTCCGCTGTTGCCGTCAGCGGCTTGCGAGTCACGCAAGAGAGAGGGGCGATGAGGTTGCCAAAGAAATCCTTCTCCACCTCACCCTCGAAGTTGCCCGTGCGGAAGAAGTTCTTGACCAGGCGGTCTTCGAGCGAGTGGTACGACATCACGCATAGTCTTCCTCCTGGGTTCAGTATCTCCGTAGCCTGGAGAAGCATCTGACGCAGGGCCTCCAGTTCGCCGTTGACCTCGATGCGGAGGGCCTGGAATATCATAGCCAGCGTCTTGTTTTCGCGACCGCGGGGAAGCAGAGCAGCGACAGCATCCTTGAGGTCGGACGTTGTGACTATGCCTTCGCTCAGTTCTCTGTTTCCCGTAGATAATCCGTTCTCCGTTCTCCGTTCTCCGTTCCCCGTTCTCCGTTCTCCGTTCTCCGTTCTCCGTTTCACAATAGCATGAGCCAGGGCAGCGGCGTTGGGCAGTTCGCCGTAGAGGCGAAGAATCGAGGCCAGCTCGTTCTCGTCGGCCGAAGCCACGAGGTCGGCGGCGGTGCCACCCTCGCGACGGTCCATACGGAGGTCCAGCGGGCCGTCGAGGCGGGTCGAGAAGCCACGCTCGGCGGCATCAATCTGATGGCTGGAAATGCCCAGGTCGGCAAGCAGTCCGTCGATGCGGCGGACACCGTTGAGCCGCAGGAAGCTCTTCAAGTGCTTGAAGTTCTCGTGGATAAGGCAGAAACGGGGATCGTCGATACCGTTGGCGATGGCATCGCTGTCGCGGTCGAAAGCGTAGAGTCTCCCCCCTTCGCCCAGACGCTCGAGGATGGCACGCGAATGGCCGCCGCCACCGAACGTGACGTCGACATACACCCCGTCGGGATGTATGGCAAGGCCATCCATGCATTCGGCCAGCATTACCGGTTGATGATATTTCTCATTCTGCTGACTCATCCTTGATCCTCCCTAAGCGTTTGTCGACAATATTGGCGAAGTCGGTGGTTTCGTCGTTCATACGGTTGTAAGCATCGTGGCTCCAGATTTCCATAAACTTGCCGGTAGACTGCAACACGAGGTCCTTGGAATCACCAAGGCGGGCGCGCTGCTCGCTAGGGATGACCAGACGGTCGTTGATGTCTATCTCGACGATGTTGCCGGCGCTGAGTTTACGCAGCAACTTGCGGTCTTCGATAGAGTAGGTGTTCAGTTCTTTTTGTAAATTAGCAAGTTCTTCCTCGAAACTGGCGTAAGTCCACAACTCCAGACAGTCGGCATAGATGCTAGGCCTGATGACAAAGCGACAGTCGTCGCCCTCCAACTGCTTTTTTATAGCAATTGGAAGCTTGAAACGACCATTGCTGTCAAGCTTACAATATTCTATACCAATGAGTAATGACACTTTTACCGATATTTTTTCAAGTTGTAAAAATACTAATTATTTTCCAAAAAAAACCATTGACACCCAAAAAATGTTTTAAAATTCCATTTCGTTACTTTTCGATTCCATTTTACGGAGACGGCACCAAAAAGTTTCGGTGCGACATAAAAAAGAGTTAACAACCTAATTATCAAATACAATCACAGAACTAGCCTTGAAGGTCAAGACGACGCCAGAGAGTGCCGACGGCTTTTGAAAACTTGTTGATAACTTTTCGGAGGACACTTTTTTCGTACATTTTATACCATTCATTTTTTTTGTGTACATTTGCAAAAGCTATCGGGCATTCATCATAGCAATAAACTATTAACAATCAATAAATTCAAAACTAACAAAATGAAATTCAAATCAATCATTCTCTCAATGGCTTTGCTCATTGCCTCATCAGGCATTGCCAGAGCCGACGAAGGCATGTGGCTGCTGTCGCTGATAGGCAAGAACTACGCCGACATGCAGAAAGCAGGTTTCAAACTCACCCCCGAGGACATCTACAGCATCAACCAGAGCTGCATAAAGGACGCCATTGTTGGTCTCGGCAACGAGGGCAGCCCCTTCTGGCACTTCTGCACCGGCGAGATTATCTCGGACAAGGGACTAGTCTCCACCAACCACCACTGCGGCTATGGCAAGATCCAGGAGCACAGCACCGTAGGTCACGACTACCTGCGTGACGGTTTCTGGGCCATGACCATGCAAGAGGAGCTTCCCAACCCAGGCCTCACGGCCTCCGTCCTTGTCCGCATGGAGGATGTCACCGACCAGGTGAAGGCCGCCCTCAGCGACGACATGAGCGAGAACGAGCGCAACCGCGCCATCAAGGAGGTCAGCGACCGCATAGCCAAGAAGGCTGTCGAGGGCACCATCTACGATGCACAGGTGAAGCCCATGTTCAACGGCAACCAGTTCTTCCTCTTCGTCCACATCATCTACAAGGATGTCCGCCTCGTCGGCGCCCCTCCCTCGTCGATGGGTAAATTCGGTGGCGACACCGACAACTGGATGTGGCCTCGCCACACCTGCGACTTCTCGCTCTTCCGCATCTACACCGGTGTCGACGGCAACCCCGCCGAATACAGCGACGCCAACATCCCCCTGCAGCCCAAGCACCACCTCCCCGTCAGCAACCGTGAGCTGAAGGATGGCGACTTCGCCATGGTCATGGGCTTCCCCGGCACCACCGACCACTTCCTCACCAGCTACGGCCTCGAGGAGACCATGGACATCACCAACAAGCTGCGCTACGAGATCCGCACCGTCAAGATCAACGTCCTCCGCGAGGAGATGGCTGCCAGCCAGGAGACCAAAATCAAGTATGCCTCCAAATATGCAAGCTGCTCCAACTACTGGAAATACAGCAACGAGCAGAACAAAGCCCTCAAGAACCTCAACACCATGGGTGTGAAGAAGGAGACCGAGCGCATGTACAAGATCTGGGCACAGGACAAAGACCCCAAATATGCCGAGGCCCTGCCGCTCATAAAGAAAGGCTACGCCGACCGTGCCCCCTACATGGCTGCCACCACCTACCTGGCCGAGGGACTCCTCACCGGCCCCGAGATGCTGTTGCAGGCCGTCCGCTTCTACACCAACATTGAGGCCATGGACGACCCGCGCTATGCCGAGCACCGCGACGCCATCGTCGAAGGCATCGGCGAGATGGCAAAGGAGTTCTACAAAGACTACAACATGGAGACCGAGAAACGCGTCATGAGCGCCCTCATGGAATATGTCTTCAAACACATGGAGATGAAGTACATGCCCCAGACGCTCATCGATGCCGACAAGAAATACAAGGGCAACTTCGCCAAATATGTCGACGACATGTTCGCCAAGTCGGTCTTCGCCAGCGAGGAGAGCTTCAACAAGATGATGCAGAAGCCCAACCTCAAGAAGCTTGCCAAAGACCCCCTCTACCTCGCCGGCAAGGACGCATACGACAAGTACCGCGAGATCAGCAGCCTCATCCCCAAGGAGTCGGCTGACGGCCTGAAACGCGGCATCCGCAACTTCACCGACGGCATACTGCAAATCAACGACGGAGTGAAGCTGATGAGCCCCGACGCCAACAGCACCATCCGCCTCACCTACGGCAACGTCAAAGCCTACGACCCGAAGGATGCCGTCTCCTACAGCTACTACACCACCCTCAAGGGTGTCATGGAGAAAGAGGACCCGACCAACAGCGAGTTCATCGTTCCCGAGCGCCTCAAGACCCTCTTCGCCAACAAGGACTTCGGCCCCTACGCCAACAGCAAGGGCGAGCTGGTGACCTGCTTCGTCACCAACAACGACATCACCGGCGGCAACAGTGGCAGCCCTGTCATGGATGCTGAAGGCAACCTCATCGGTCTTGCCTTCGACGGCAACAGCGAGGCCATGTCGGGCGACATCGACTTCGAGGAGAACCTGCAACGCTGCATCTGCCTCGATACCCGCTACCTGCTCTTCGTCATCGACAAGTATGCCGGCTGCAAGCGCCTGATTGAGGAGATGGATATCGTCACAAAATAACTAGAAACTCTAGAAGCTCTAGAAACTCTAGATAATCTAGAAAATCTAGAAAATCTAGAAAATCTAGAAGCTCTAGAAGCTCTAGAAAATCTAGAAAGTCTAGAAAATCTAGAAAATCTAGAAAGTCTAGAAAATCTAGAAAATCTAGAAAAGAGCGGCGGCGGATTGCAAATCCGCCGCCGCTCTTTTTTTGGTGGGAAGACTACCGAAGGCTACCGCGAAGGCCGTAGTTGCCAGAAGGCCGCGACGGCCGTAGTTGCCAGAAGGCCACGGCGGCGGCAGCGGCGACGTTGAGGGAATCGACACCGCGCTGCATTGGTATCATCGCCATATAGTCGCAGGCGTCGATAGTCTCTTGTGAGAGTCCGTCGCCCTCGGTGCCCATCACTATGGCGAGGCGGTCGTGCGATAGCAGCACCGGGTCGTCGATGGCGACAGCCTTGTCGCTGAGGGCCAATGCCACCGTGGCAAAGCCGGCTTCCCGAAGCGATGCCATGCCCTGCGACGGCCACGGTTCGATATAGGTCCAGGGCATCTGGAAGACAGTGCCCATGCTGACGCGTACACTGCGGCGGTTCAGCGGGTCGCAGCAGGTGGGCGACAGCAGCAGCGCCTCGATGCCGAGGGCGGTGGCGGCACGGAAGATGGCGCCGGTGTTGGTGCTGTTGACGACACCATCCATGACGGCGATGCGGCGTTTCCCTTCACACACCTCCCCTACCGATGGCAAGGCAGGGCGGCGCATGGCGCAGAGGAAGCCCCTGGAAAGCTCGTAGCCTGTAAGTCGCGCCAACAAGTCGCGACAGCCCACAAAAACAGGGACATCCTCGAAATCCGAGCCGGAGAGCAGTGGGACGACCTGCTCATCGACATATTTTCTTTCTGCCAGAAACGACACCGGCACCATGCCGCACTGGAGGGCGATACGTATCACCTTGAGACTTTCGGCGATGAAAATGCCTTTTTCCGGCTCGAGGCGGTTGCGGAGCTGCGCCTCTGTAAGTCGCGCATAGACATCAAGTTGTGGCAAGTCGAGATTATCGATATGGATTACGTTCATGATGCAAAGATAGCTCTATTTGTTGATTCACAGAACAGGTTGACACTTTTTCTGCGAATAATGGACATCGGGGTGGCCAAAAGGAGATGGATTTCCTGATAAAACCATAGAGAGAAGGGGCGTTTCAGGTCATCTTTCTGGGAGGCAACAGAAAAATATAGACTTCGTTAAGTTTGTAAATGTCAATACAATACACAACAGACAAAGACAAAAAGCAAAAAAAATTTTGCCACTATTAGAAAAAGTAGTACTTTTGCAAATCGAAAACAAGGTCGTTTGGCCGAGGGGCTAGGCACAGGTCTGCAAAACCTGCTACTCCGGTTCAAATCCGGAAGCGACCTCTGGGACAACAGGCTCGTCAATGTGATTGCCGAGCCTGTTTTTTTATGAATATCCGTTATTCGCCCGATAGCACCCCAAAGGGCAAAGCCAATGTCATGGAAGCAGGGGAGGTGGCGAAATGGAAAGCTTTTTTTCTGATGTGGGTCTGATGTGGGT
>CACZUZ010000058.1 GCA_902784465.1 uncultured Bacteroidota bacterium | reverse complement strand
TTTTTTTGTGGCAAAAATCTACAAGGGTATGAAAAATAGTTGAAATTTAACATTGTTTAACTCTTTTTTCGGAAGCATCCGCACTCCGTCGGCTCTACGTGGTCCACTGGAGCTTGTACCATTCAGGACGCTTTAAGATGGGTCATCTATCGGAGCAGGGTGACTGTGCCGGTGGCACGCTTGTCGAGTTGGGGGGCGTCGGCGGTGCGGTAGATGAGGTGCCAGACGTAGCTCTCCTGTTTGCAGGGGATGCCACGGTGGATGCCGTCCCAGCCGTCGCGGTAGTCGGACTGGTGGCAGACCAACAATCCCTGACGGTTGTAGATATAGAGTTCGCCACTGATGATGCCTTCGCCAACAGGAGCAAAGAGGCGGTTGGTCTCCTCGCCAGGTGTGAAGGTGTTAGGCACCCAGAGGCTTATCCTCATGACAGGTATCACAGCGATGGCAGTGTCGAGACAAGTCCCGCGGCCCGACACAAGCATTAGGAGGACGCTGTCCTTGTCGGCAGCGACAAGATAATGCAGGTGTTGCTCTGTGCCGACCAGTTCGCCATCGACAAACCATCGCCTCTCCGTTGCGCCTTCGGAGAGGTCGTAGGCATCGAACGCAGGATGTTCCGTTGTCACCACCGGTGGATTGACCTGCATGAGTGCTGTGGTTCCATGTGGGGGAGTAAGCAGCAATGACGCCTCCGAGGGGCACCCAAACGCAGAGTCGAAAGCCACGATGACCGTGTATTGCGTCGGCTCCATGGGCGACACGACGATAGTCCGGCTGGACCGTTGTCCGTCCAAATCGGGATCGACAGGCACCGACGACCACAAAAAACAGAGACCATCCCCCTCAACAGAAAGCCTGTACTCGTCGCAACCGCCGATAGCAGAAATAGAGACCTCCGGCTGTTGAGTAGCAGTGAGATGCAATGTGGCGACAGTGTCGCATCCGTTCACGCCGGACAATGTGTCGACGTAATCGCCAGCCATATCGTATTGGCTGCCGTTCCACCAATAGGCTGAATTGGGGCAGAAGGTGTCGAGAACCTCGACAGACGGGTGATCCACAATATTCAGTTCCAGCACCGTAATGCTGTCGCATCCGAGATGGTCACGGGAAGTCGACGTGTAGACACCTGCCGAGTCCAGATTCATGTTTCCGAACCCATAGACTGAACCACTACAGATAGTGGCGCTGATGGTGTCATTAGAGAAGTGAACCTCCACGAATGCAGTCATTGTGTCGCACACATCGCCCAGCACCGCGTCAATGCGATGCTGCCCAGCCTGCATGAAAGCATGTTGGAACAGGGTGTCGCTGTCCTGCACAGGCTCGCTGTCGACAAGCCATTCGATAGTCCCCACCTCCGGGGCACCCTCGACACGGAACAGAGTGGTGTCGCCAAGGCAGACATTGACAGTACCGGGATTAGTGGTTACATCAACCTCGTTGACAAACAGATGCCTTGTCAGGTCGCGTGTCGCCATGCCAGCAATATAGGCGTAGGTCTCCGCATCGCCAAGGCCGTAGAAATGAGCCACAAACTGTCCATGGCTGTTCGACAGGACATGAGGCCCCGGCTGGACTTCCAGCTGCGCAAAGCTGTATTCAATCCTTCTTATTATGGGAGAAAAGGTGCTGCCTATAGGCTGCCCGTCGAGCATCATATAGGCTGTGTCTTCTGTCCGCACAGCGATGTTGACGTAGTGCAGCCAGCTGACATCGGTGGAGAAAGCATGGAAACGAGTGCTATAGACACCCTGTTCGACAGGTGGGATGGTTACCGACGAAGGGTCTCCAAAATGAGTCAGAAACATGGTGTCGTAGACAGCATTCCCATAATAAAAACACCCCTTCATGTAAAGGCATACATACGCAGGCTGGGAAGTCTCGATGATGTGTGCGGAAGAACTTTCAATCTCCAGTTCTACGGTGCCTCCCCTATCGAGTATTCTCGCAGTTTCGTTGTCCAGCTTCACGCTGCCGTATTCCGACATGGTGACCAGCACCTTGTCGCCCTGTATTCGTGGCGCTGTGGGGATGACTACAAAGCGACGCCCCCAGTAGCGCGACGGGACGGTCTGCTCGTAGAGGTGGTCGCAGGTCCCGTTGTCGGCAGGGACGTTCATGCAGGTCCCACCCTGAAACATGGCGAAGGGTTTGCCATTGGATGTCACACGCATGCCCGAGAAGCTCTGGAGTGCCAGGGCCCTCAACGTGAAGGTCTGTCCACGATGAAGAGTCTGTGTGACTTCACTGCCGGCAGGACCGTAATAGGGAGAGCGGTCACACACCATTGTCATTGTGATGATTGTGCTGTCCTCGGTGGCGACAATACCTATTTCCGCGCCATTGTCCCGGTCGTTGATGCTTGGGTAGGTCTGCACCATATAGGTTGTATCGAGCACCGGAGTAGGGAGAATAGTTGCAATATCGTATGTATACTGTGCATAGTTCGATGCATATAATGCCATGTCGTTTGTCGAGGTGACGTGAAACCCTTGGTTGGTGGCATAGCGGCCCAACGAATAGCCATAGGTTGGAACCGGTATCACCACTTCACCTGTAGAGGGGATGGTTACCGTTGTGTCCCAGTCCGTTCGTGGGTTCTCAACGAAGACGGTGGTTCCTGGCTCAGCGGCGGCGATGAGGGAGAAGTCCCACGTTAGCGGTTGAGGCTCCCCATCAACTTCAATATGAAAATTGACACCATTCTGCAGAAACATCAACCAGAAATCGCGTCCCTGCGTGTTGCCCGAGGAGCACTGGGCAGACACTTTCGCGGTGAAGGCGGCAAGGGCGATGAAACAGAGCAATAGAAAAAATGTTCTTTTCATAATTCTAAATACTATGTTTGAACACGGATTGCACGAATAAAACGGATAAATAGAAGTTCCTAAAGAGTTCTTTTACCTAATAGTGTACCGTTGGGGGCAAAAAAGTTGACGAAATGATAAAAAAAAAGCAGAAACGGAAACCATACCGTCTCCGTTTCCGCTTCTGATTAGATAGTCTATAGGCTATTATCTCAGACAGGTGATTTCCCATGACCTGAAGAGGCAACAGCGCATAGAATCAATAAGTGAACGTGACCTTTCCGCCGCCTTTGATTTCGAGGGTGAATTGTGTGCCAGGTGCGGGGGGAATCATGATGTCGGAGGTCTCGTCGTAGTGGCGAAGCCAGAAGGGGTCTATCTTTATCGAGATACGGTAAGGGTTGGGCTCTGAGTCCATGCCCAAAACGTAGCTCTCAGCTGCCACGAGTTGGCTACGTGGTGAGCCGTCAACTGACGGTGACGAAAGATAAACCTGCACCACCTCTTTGCCCTCCGGATATTGGCACCCTGGCATTATGCCATCCATCTTGAGCGTGGCGCTCAAGGTCATCGTTTCACGGTCGAAGGCGATGTCGCTGTAGCTGAACTTGCTGTAAGAGAGTCCGTCGCCGAAGGCGAAGAGGGGTTTCTCGTCCATATAGCGGTAGGTGCGACCCTTCATGCTGTAGTCCTCGAAGTCGGGCAGCTGGCTTGTCGCGCGGTAGAAGGTCACGGGCAGCCGTCCGAAATTGTTGGTGAGTCCGGTGAGGGCTGTGGCTACGGCATCGCCCATTTCCTGTCCGCCATACCAGGCCACCATGATGGCGTCGACATCGTCGACAACCTCTTCCAATGCTATGGCGCTGCCGGTGCAGAGTACCAGGATTATTGGTTTCTTGGTCTGCTTGCGAAGTGCCTTTATCATGTCGCGTTGCGTCTCGGGCAGCTCAATCATGGTGCGGTCGCCCTTGTGGAACCCAGGCATATCGACCTGAAGCTCTTCGCCCTCGAGAGCGGGCGAGATGCCTCCGCAGAAAACTATGGCGTCGCATTGGGTCACCTCCTTCCAAAAATTGCGGGGTAGCTGGTAGTTCCTGTCGACAAGATGGCATGCCGTATCGAAGTAGATGCTGCTGAATGGATTGCCAGTGACGAACTCGTCGGCGGGCGTGTCCATTATTTTCAAGAGGTTGTTAAGACCTTGTAATATGGTAACCTGATGTTCGGGAGTGCCGTTGTAATTGCCGAGAGCCATTGCCGAGTCGGCGGCATTGGGTCCTAACACCGCAATGCGGTTCAGTTTTCGCAGAGGGAGCACGCCGTTGTTTTTCAGCAGCACCATGCTTTCGCTTGCAGCCTGAAATGCCATCTCGCTATTGCTGCTTTCAAACAGGGTGTCGAACTTGTCGGGGGCGATAAGGAAGCGAGTACGCAAAACGCGGCGAAGATGCTTATCAATCTTCTGTTCAGCAATATAGCCGCTGTCGACAGCGGTCTTGAGGGCTGCCAATCCGGAACCGCATTCCAGGTCGACCTCCGACCCGAAGGCAGCTGCTGCTGCCGCCGCGGCGGTGGGATGGGTGCGGTGGCGCGGGATGACGGTGTCGGGCTCCCAGCAGTCGTTCAACGCCCAGCAGTCGGTCACCACGATGCCGTCGTAGTGCCACTGGTTGCGAAGGATGTCGGTAAGCAGATGACGGTTGGTGCAGCATGGCTCGCCGTTCAGACGGTTGTAGCCACACATCACCTGCTGCACGTTGCTGTTCTTGATGATGTATTCGAAGGCAGGAAGATAGGATGTCCATAAGTCGCGGTTCGACACACGGCTGTCGAACTGGTGGCGCACCCCTTCGGGGCCGCTGTGTACGGCCAGGTGCTTGAGGCATGCCGCCGCCATAAGGGGTGTGTCTGCCCTCCCCTTATCGTCATCCAGCCTGCCGTTCCCCTGCAAGCCGTCGACGGCGGCAAGGCCCATCGTTGCCGTAAGGTAAGGGTCTTCGCCGAAGGTCTCCATTCCGCGTCCCCAGCGCGGGTCGCGGAAGATGTTGATGTTGGGTGTGAAGAAAGTAAGCCCTGTGTAGTCGCCATATTTGCCGTCGGCCAGCGACTCTCGATGCTTGCGTACGGCTTCGGTGGCGACGAAGGCATACACGTCGTTGACCAGCATGCTGTTGAATGTCGCCGCCAGTGCTATAGGCATGGGATAGACCGTGGCGATGCCGTTGCGGGCCACGCCATGCAGGGCCTCGTTCCACCAGCTGTAGGGCTTGATGCCAAGTCGCTCGATAGCGGGGTTCTGATGTTCGAGGAATGCCAGCTTCTCGTCGAGGGTAAGTCTGGAAATGAGGTCGTTGACACGCGCTTCCACCGAGAGCGTCGTGTCGCGGAACGGGAACTGGCAATGGGCTGTTGACAGGTTCCAGTTGGCAATAACCAATGCTGCTAAAGTCAGTAGACGTTTCATAAGTTGGTGATTTTTGATATGAAAAAAGCCTCGTTTGTTGCGAGGCTTGTCTTCCTTGTTTTCGCATGATGCGAATAGATAGATTATTGACTGTTTTACAGAGACTGCGAGTAGGTGATGAAGCTGTCCATCTCGGTCGAGAGCGACGACTCGGGGTAGTCGTTCTTTATGGTCTGGAAGCACTCGGCAGCCTTGGCATTCTGCTCAATCATCAGGTATACAACGCCGGCTTTGAAGAGGGCGAAGGGGGCAGTGATGGGGTTGTCGTCCATCTTGGCGGCCTTGGTATAGTGCTTGATGGCGGCATCGTTGTTGCCCTGCTCCACTTCGGCATCACCCTTAATCATCTCGTTGATTACGGGGGTGAGCTGGTCTTTGCCGTTGTATTTGCCGGCATACTTGAGGGCATCCTGATACTGGCCTAAGCGGAGGAAGCAGATGGCAGCCTCGTATTTGGCATGCTTGCCGGCCTTCGTTGAGCCGTATTTGTCAATCACCTGCAGCAGACCCACACCGTAGCGGTCGGTGCTGGTGCTGTCGCCGTAAAGGGCCGATTTGAAATCACCCTGGGCGAGGAACTGCTCGGCAACGAAAATGGCCTCGTTGGCTTTCTGGTTGCGAGGCTCAAAAACGAATTTTTTCAAGCCGAAGATGGCAAGCACCACAACAATGATTGCAGCCACAATGCCGATGATGACTTTCTGGTTTTTTTCTATAAACTGTTCAGTTTTAGAAACAAAACTGATGCTGTCAGTACGCTTTTCTTCAATGTTATTTTCCATTTTTTATATTTTTTCCTGTTTTTTTTGCAAAATTTGAGTTTGCAAAAGTAGTCATTTTTTTTCATTGCAAAGAAATTATTTTTATTTTTGCCAACACTTATTCACATTTTCCAAAAAATATCAACATCTAAAATACTGTACATTAACATAATATAATGTTCAAAAAAAATTATTAGTCCAAAAATGTTTTTTTTCTGAAAAAAATTATAATTTTGCATTTTACAATTTGCATTATCGGAAAACAGCAATATAGTTATTGATACTATTTAATTGGCTGATAATAAGCGAACCTTACAATGTTAATAATTTTATCATAAACCGTCCCATGGATACTAAAACGAAATATTTAGGCCTCGAAATTGATAGCCCCATTATTGCAGGAAGTTGCGGACTTACTCACGATATAGACAACCTCGTGAAACTACAGGATGCTGGCGCAGGTGCAGTCATCATCAAGTCAGTCTTCGAGGAGCAGATAATCTACGACATCAAGCGCAATCTCAGCATGATGGCCCCTACCGACAGTTACGGCATGAGCTATGAGTACATCGCTGCCCATGTGTCCGACGATTCGCTGAGCCGTCATTTCGACTTTATCAACGAGGCAAAAAAACGCCTCCATATTCCGGTTATCGGCAGCATCAACTGCTACTCCTTTGAGAACTGGATGACCTACACCAAGCGTTTCCAAGATGCGGGTTGCGACGGCCTGGAACTGAATATGGCTATCCTCCCCTATGAAACCACCCTCTCTTGCGATGATGTCGACCGTCTGTTCTCCGACATCATCAACACTCTTCGCAAGTCGGTGACTATCCCCATCAGCATCAAGGTTAGCCACAACTTCACTGATATGGCAAACTTTATGCAGCGTCTCTCCTGGATGGGCATCAACGGCATAACCATGTTCAACAAGTCCCTCAATGTCGACATCGACATCGACACCATGCAAATCAAGCATGCACCGTCTCTGTCCACCCCCGAGGATATCTACGAAACACTGCGTTGGGTTGCTATACTGAGCAAGAAACTGCGCTGCGACATCTCGGCATCTACCGGTGTCCACAGCCCCGACGATGTTGTCAAACTCCTTCTTGCCGGCGCAGGCACTGTCCAGGTGGTCTCCTGCCTCTATAAAAACGGCGTGGAATACATGCGTACTCTTAACGAAGGCCTCCGCAACTGGATGAAACAGAAAGGCTTCAACTCTATCCAGCAGTTTGGCGGCCAGCTCGCTGTCAAAGCCAATGAACAGGCTTCCCTATTCTTCCGAACCCAGTTCATGAAACACTTTGCTCAACTCTAATTTTGCGAACCACTTATTACAACAAAATAATCTTTTCTTAATTTGAGGGCTTCGTGATTGAAACCCCTAAAAGTTATTATTATGGAAGACAAAGTACCTAGTTTTTTCCGCTTCGAGGATCTGCGGATTTATGGCAAGTCGTTGGATTATGGCCGTTGGGTTATCCAAAACTTGCGCGAAGCGCACAACGAAAACGAGAGTCGTTTCAACAAAACTTTCGTAAAGTCGGCAATGAACATTGCTGTCAGTATTGCTGAGGGATCGTCACGCAGCAAGACCCAGTTCGACCACTACCTCAAAAACGCCAAGACCGCCATACGCGAGTGCGTAGTCTACACCACACTTGCCAAGGACCTTGGGATGCTCAACGAAAGCCAGTGCGAGCGTTCACGCGAGCTTCTGATGGAACAGACCCGCATGATTGGCGCCCTCATCATCTCTTTGCAGCGCAGTCCACGTCGCAATGACGAGGAAGAGTCCGTCGCAGAAGAGGAAAACATATCAAATAACGACTACGAAGCCGAAACAAGCTTTGATTTCTAATTCCAACCTGTCAACTGTCAACTGTTAACTAATAATGTATCCTAATCTCCCCACGCTGCGCCATACTGATGGCGGCTCCTTTTTCTTGATAGCAGGACCTTGTGTCATAGAGGACGAGAAGTCACCGTTCGAGATTGCCGAGCGGCTCCTCGAAATCGCCGAGCGTCTGCGCATACCTTTCGCCTTTAAGGCCTCATACCGCAAAGCCAACCGTTCGCGTGTCGACTCATTCACCGGCATAGGCGACTGGGAAGGCCTTGAAATTCTCGGCCAGATACGCCAAAAATACAATATCCCTGTTGTCACCGACATCCACAACGAGACCGAGGCGGCCACGGCGGCACAGTTTGTAGACGTGTTGCAGATACCTGCATTCCTCTGTCGCCAGACTTCGCTCCTCGCCGCCGCCGCCGAGACGGGGAAGGTTGTCAACGTCAAAAAGGGACAGTTCCTGTCGCCGGGTGCCATGATGCACGCCGTCGACAAGATCCGCTACTATGGTGGCAAGGACATTATGCTTACCGAACGCGGCACCACTTTCGGCTACCAAGACCTTGTGGTCGACTTCCGCAGTGTGCCTATCATGAAACGCAATAATGTTCCTGTAGTGGTCGACATCACCCACTCGCTCCAGCGTCCCAACCAGCCTGACGGCATCAGTGGCGGCGATCCCGAGATGATAGAGACCATCGGACGCGCCGCTGTTGCCAACTGCTGCGACGGAATTTTCCTCGAGACTCACCCCGACCCCCGCAACGCCAAGTCGGACGGGGCCAATATGCTGCCCCTGGACCTTGCCGAACCGCTTTTGGCCAAACTGGTTAAGATACACCAAGTGGCGATGAATGTCTGAACAGAACGGAAAAACAAAAACACTAACGTCTTGCAACTAAATCTCACTAAACCAATTATTTTCTTCGACCTCGAGACCACCGGTGTCCAGGTCGGGGTAGACCATATTGTCCAGATCTGTCTCCTGAAAGTCATGCCTGACGGCAGCGAAGAGGAACGCACCTACCTTGTCCGTCCTTGCGACGATTCGGGTAATACCGTTCATATTCCAGAAGAATGCACGGCAATACACCATATCACCGACGACATGGTGGCCAACGAGCGTTCCTTCGCCGAGTTGGCTCCCGAAATAGCGTCATTCATCGATGTTGCCGACCTGGCGGGGTACAATTCCAACAAGTTCGATGTCCCTCTGCTGGTAGAGGAGTTTCTACGTTTCGGATATAACTTCTCCATTAAGGGTCGCCGTCTTGTCGATGTGCAGAACATCTTTCATCGCATGGAGCCACGCACACTGGTTGCCGCCTACAAGTTCTACTGCGGCAAGCATCTCGACGGAGCCCACAGCGCCGATGCCGACACCAAGGCCACCTACGAGGTACTCAAAGCCCAGCTCGACCGCTACAAGGATGTGCCGTTCGTCGACCACGATGGCAGCACGACATACCCTGTAGCCAACGACATAGCCTCGCTAAGCAGCTTCTCCGGCAACCCCCAGTGGGCCGACCTTGTGGGGCATATTGGCTTCGACAGAATGCATCGCGAGGTGTTCAATTTCGGCAAACACAAGGGCAAGACGCTGGAGTTTGTGTTCCAGCACGAACCTGCATATTACGACTGGATGATGAAAGCCGACTTTCCTCGCTCCACTAAGCAGGTGGTACGTGAGGTACACGACCGTTTCGTCGAAAGACGTTTCAAGCTGGAACAAGAGAAGCTGCGAGCTTTGAAGATGCATTTCGAAGGGTGAAAGGTGCGGGAAAACCATGCCGCCATTACGATATGCCCACACCCATATTATAACCATTAATAAAGCCCAGACCGTTGAAGATAATCTGTATTGCTCGCAACTATTCGGAGCATGCTGCCGAGATGGGAGCCCCGCAATTTGAGCGGGGTTCGAAGGAGGCTGTCAGTCCCGCTTTCTTTTTGAAGCCCGACAGTGCATTGCTACTCAAGAACCAGCCTTTTTTCTATCCGGAGTTCAGTCATCAAGTCGACCATGAGGTTGAGGTTGTTGTCCGTATCGACCGTGTGGGCAAGAGCATCGAGGAACGCTTTGCCCACAAGTACTATTCCTCAGTGGCTCTTGGTATCGACTTCACAGCTCGCGACCTACAGCGAGAGGCCAAAGCCAAGGGGCTCCCCTGGACACTCTCAAAGGGTTTCGACGGTTCTGCTGTGATAAGCGATTTCATCCCTCTTGCCGAACTTGGCGGCGACGTGCAGAACCTCACTTTCTCGCTATTGCGGAATGGAGAGACGGTGCAGAGCGGCAATACCAGCCAAATGCTTTGCAGTGTCGACCGCATGATATCCTATATCTCCGACTTCATGCTGCTTCGCACAGGCGATATTATCTACACTGGCACCCCCTCTGGAGTCGGCCCCGTGGCGATAGGCGACACACTTGAAGGTATTCTTCAGGAGCGCCACATCCTCCAGTGCCGCATCAAGTAGTTCGCGACCTTATTCTACCTATCATCTTTACTCTTGGTCGGTGCATTAAGTTCCTGCCGTAATTTCCTGTCAGTCATTCTACAACACACATTATAATCACGATGATTATACCATAAAAGGCGTTGCAAGTGAGTTTATTGATTCTGTTCAATCTGATGTTTCATTTATGCATATTCACCGTACACAGGTGAATGGGAACGATGCCATCGAGTCAACAAGGTGCTGGTGTTCCTCGTTATTGGTGTGGTTGATTCCTTTGCTGTCTTTAGTCATATTTCTAATAACGCAAATCCAGATTGATTATTGCATACGTCATTAAAGAGCTTGACAGTTCGGCAAACCAAAAGATGGTATTCTATGAGTTGGCTGATATTTCTCCGAACAATACAAAATGCCGATACCAGCTCCGTTTTGGGCAAAAAAATGAGTTTCGGGAGCGATGCCCAGCGACATTGACATCTCGTTGACAGGATCCACCCCGAAAGAAAAACGGGGTGTCAGGCGCGTCAGGAATTCCTTGATGTTGCGGAGCATCATCTCGCCTTTCCCGGCATTGTCCTAAGTGTGTTGGTTTTCGAGTGCAAATTTACATAAAAATTTTCGATTTCAACACAGACGAATAAAAATTGCTACGCAATAAACCGCAGGATTTTGCATATTTGTTATTATTCAACAATT
>CACZUZ010000057.1 GCA_902784465.1 uncultured Bacteroidota bacterium | reverse complement strand
ATGCTGATTGTGGTTGACCAGATGCTAACCGGTTTCGACTCGAAATGGGTAAACACACTCTATCTGGACAAGGTTCGGCAGGATGAAAACCTCATACAAGCATTCTCTCGCACCAACCGTGTGTTTGGCGATGACAAGAAGTTTGGCGTGATTCGCTACTACCGAAAGCCCTGGACGATGGAGCGAAATGTGAAGAAAGCCATTCGTGAGTATTCAGGCAATCGTCCCTTCGGCATTTTTGCCTTCAAACTCAAGGAAAACCTTGAAGAGGTCAATAGACTATATACCAGAATCAAGGAAGTGTTTGAAAACAATGGTGTCAGCAACTTCGAGCAATTGCCGGAAGCACCCGAAGTGAAAGCCATGTTCGCCAAAGACTTCCATTCCATGCATGGCTATCTGGAATCGGCTAGAATACAGGGGTTTGTCTGGGAGAAACTGGAATGGGACTTTGATGGGAAGACAACGAACGTTCTTTTGGACGAAGAGACATACAGTATCCTTCTTCAGCGATACAAGGAACTGTATGAGGGAGCTGGTGGCGGAGGCGGTGGTGACGATGCCCCATACGATATTGACACCCACATCACGCAACTGGCTACAGGGAAAATCAATACCGACTACATGAATTCGCGATTTGTGAAGTTTGTGAAGGCTTTACAGATAAACGACTTGTCTTCCCCCATTGTGAAAGAAACTCTTGACGAGCTGCACAAGTCATTCGCAGCATTATCGCAAGAGGAACAGAAATATGCCAATATTTTCCTTGGCGATTTCCAAAGAGGAGCCGTTCAATTAGAAGAAGGAAAGACTTTGCGGGATTACGTTACCGAGTATCAGAAGAGAGCAAAAGATGACCAAATACATCGCTTTGCAGAAACCTTGGGTATCGACGAGGAACAACTTCGTGATTTTATGCAATTAACAATCACAGAGTCAGACATCAATGCTTTTGGACGGTTTGACCGGTTGGTGGATTCTGTAGATAAGGTAAAAGCCAAAGCCTATTTTGAACAAGAAGAAGGCTGTTCGATACCTCCACGCCGCATTCCCATGAAGATAGCCGATATCTTAAGGCGTTTTGTGTTGAACGGAGGCTTTGAGATTACACCACCTGTCGTCCATACCATATTGCCATATTCTGAGGACGAGCCAGAAATGCCACTGGCTGCTGAAGATATCTTTATTTATGGTAGCATACCTGTTGACCTTCCGAATACAAAAAGAGCGGAGTTGATTGAAGAAAAGCTGGATCTGATATTGATGTATGCCATCGGACAGCCAAATGCCCGTAAGAAGACGGAAGCATCAGGAAAGATTGCTTTGGGAATAAAAGAAATCATGTTGGAGAATGAACAGTTGGCGGCATACAAGAGCTTGAAGTATCTTCTATTCCATTACTGGAGTAATCCAAGGGCTTATCTACTGACAAAAGAACCTCTGTTGGTTGAGCCAGACAATGTACCGTCTGATTACCTCAAGAGAATGGAGAAGGATGCAGTAAAATATCTCCTGCTTGAATATGATCCCCAAAACCCATCAAATATTGGCGACATCGATGTTCTCAAGACTCAGAGAAGAGGCGAAATCAGATATTTGCCATTTGTAACCACAATTGAAAGTATTGCCAAAGATGAATAGACTTGTACTTATAGGCAACGGCTTCGATAAAGCTCATGGTCTGAAAACCAGTTATGCGGATTTCATCAATTGGTATTGGGAGGAATGGGGCAAGCGATTAATGCGCATATCTGACAATATTATTTCAGATGAGTTTTGCTCGTTTAAACTGAACAATATTGGCATAAGGGATTGGTATTTAGTGCGTGATTGGTATTACAAAAAAAGAAGTATGGCTGCCCAAGAATTCATCCAGAAGGCCATGATGGATGCCCAATCATGCAATTTCGAGTACAAAAGTACGTTTTTTGAGAGAATAAACCTTGATATTGAAACAAAAGGGTGGGGTGATATCGAGAACGTATACTATCGTTTTCTAACAATGGTTTTAGAAAATACAATTATTCCAGATTTGAGAGATTTCGAAAGGTATTAATGTTACCGATGAGTTGTTGAAAAACGTGGCCGCCATTCACACAGATGGTAACATCCAGCCTTAACCGTCAATGACAGTGGAAAAGGTTCGACCTGTAAAGATGTCGAAAAGCGTGAAGTACCCAATCCAAATAGCCGTAGTGTCCAAAGGTGCTGCTGATGGATGGCTCAGCAAACAGCACAAGTAGATCAGCTTAAACCGTGCACAAATGGATAATTTCTTGACCTATACCATTTTCATCTTGGCCACAAATAAATGGCAAGGGGATGATGGCTTAGTGAAGGTTGACGCCGATGATGTGCATGAATTCTTCGCGGGTCTTGGGGTCTTTCATGAAAGCGCCTGTGAAGTCGGATGTGGTGGTGTAGCTGTTCTGCTTCTGCACGCCACGCATCGACATGCACATGTGCTGGGCCTCGATAACGACGGCGACGCCAAGGGGTTGCAAAGTGTTTTGAATACAGTCTTTTATCTGTTTGGTGAGACGTTCCTGCACCTGTAGGCGACGGGCGTAGGCATCGACGACACGGGGTATTTTGGAGAGTCCCACGATGGTGCCGTTGGGGATATAAGCCACGTGGGCTTTGCCCACAAAGGGTACGAGATGGTGTTCGCAGAGCGAATAGAGTTCTATGTCCTTGACGACGACCATCTGCCGGTAGTCCTCATGGAACATGGCAGAACGCAGAATTTCCTCGGGGTCAAGGTCATAGCCATTGGTGAAATATAGCATGGCTTTGGCGATTCTCTCAGGCGACTTGAGGAGTCCTTCGCGGCTGGGGTCTTCGCCCAATAGGCGTATTATTTCTTTGTAATGCTGCGCCAACTCTGCGACGCAGGCCTCGTCATATTTATCTATTTTAAGGTAGCCTTTTTCCATTTTATAGTGAATGATTTTTCGTGAATTGTGAATTGTGAATTGGTACAAGAGCCAGTGGCTCGCGTAGAGGGGACGATGTGCGGGGCTGCCCCGTCCTTAGTCCCATGTGAATTGTGAATGGACAAATGTATTTATACTATCATTCCTTATTCCTAATTCCTAATTCCTAGAAGCCCATTCCGAACATCTTCCAGTATTTGGATTCCAGCTGCTTCCAGCTGTAAGATGTGGCATCGTAGATTTTGTAGGTATAGTCGTTCAACAGATTGGCAATCTGAGCCTGGGGGTTATAGTCTTCGTTCTCTTTCTGTTTCTCGATTTTGACGCTGCGCTCCAGTTCGGCAAGGCCTTTGATGGCTTTCTGCTCATGGTCGAGGACCTGCTTCATCATCTCCTCGCGGGTACGCTGCCAAGCGACGGTAGCCAGCTTGTTGGCCTTGCGATACTGCCACAAGACAGCATTCTCGTTGTATTCTTTCTGTCCACAGAGGTCGTAAGCCTTGGGGAGGCGGCTGTTGCCGCAGAAGATGGGCACACGCGGACTCTGTCCAGGGTTGTCGACGGCGACCCAGCAGACACCGCCCACCTCGTCGGGGAGCCAGTCGCGGAGCTGAGCCACAAAACTATATGAGCACCATGCCACGCTGACGGTACGCTTGAAGTCGACCGTGCCAGGTTTCAGCATGTTGAGGGTACCTTGCATATTGCCGCCCATCCAAGGATTTGCCAACGGGCTGATGATGGTGTCGACGACAACGGTGCCATCCTTCTGGCGACGGTTGACGGTGGTCTTGATGTTGCGGCACATGTCCATGTCGGTGCCTTCGTAGGTGGAACGCAGCAGGTGGGTGACATCGGTGACATCGACCGACTGGTCGGGCTTGACAGAGAAAGGCAGCTCGTCCATATCCATAGTGAGACCCAGAGAGGGTGCCAGTGCATTGAGAATAAAGTATTCGCGTTCGCGGAAATTCTTGCCGTTGGCGTAAGAGGCGTTGAAAGCCTTCCAAAACACAAACTCGCCCTTGCCGTCCCAGAGGCCATATTTCTTAGCCACTTTTTCGATATTGTCGGAGCACATGAAATATTCGGGATTGTCGCGCTGGAGCTTGCCGATGCGCGGAATGTTAGCGCTGACTCCCACATGGTCGTCGGGTATACGCTGAGCTGCCCATACGCCGCCAATCTTGTCGGGTCCTTCGCCAAGGATTTCCATCTGCCACACCTCTTTGCGGTCGGCTATGGTGATGCACTCGCCGCCGTCGCCATAGCCATACTCCTTGACGAGGCGTCCGATGAGGCGTATGGCGTCGCGGGCGTTGTCGCACCGCATAAGGGCTACACGCTCAAGCTCTTCAATCAAGAACATGCCGTTCTTGTTCTCCAGTGTGTCGGGGCCGCCGAAGGTAGTCTCTCCGATAGCCAGCTGTTTCTCGTTGAGGCAAGGGTAAGCGGTGTTGAGGTAGGCGTAGGTGTGAGCCACCTGAGGGATGGTGCCAGCCACACGCACGCCAGTGGTGTCGTCGCGGTAGGCGGTGTGCATCGTGCCTTTGCGGACGACGTGCAACGAGCCGGCGCGGTAGTCGCGTGCCGGTTCCATGGTCATCCATGTACGGTAGCGGCCGTCACAGGTATGCGAGGTGATTACCGAGCCATCGGTAGAAGCCTTCTTGCCTACCATGATAGAAGTACACGACTGTCCGTCAACAATCTGAGAATTATACAAATCCTCTTGAGCAGCAACGAGAGAGATGCTCAAACAAAATGATAAAAGTACTAAAACGCGTTTCATGTTCCGTTGATATGTTGGTATGTTGATATGTTTATATTAATTTCATTATCAGCTCAAAGCAATGTGCGCCAATTTCTATGATGTCATCGGGGAAATCATAGGTAGGGTTATGCAGTTCGGGTTGTTGTTCGCCGCTGCCGAGGCCGAAGAATGCGCCTTGAAACTCGGTCAGATACTCGGCGAAATCCTCAGACCAGCGGAAAGGGATATCCAGCTCTCTTACACCTAATTCGTTGTCGAAACAGCTCTTTAGCTGGTCGACGAGGCGAGGGGTGTTCTCGAGAGCACGGAATGGCTCACGCACCTGCTTCTCCATCACGAGCCCATATTTCTTGGCCACCTCGATGGCAATCTTGTAGGCTGTCTGTGTCAGATTGGTAAATGCGTCGTTGTCGGATGCGCGCATTGTGAACATCACCTCGCCGTTGCCTGCCGAGGTGCCGAAGGCCTCCTCCCCTACCCTGCAACAAATAAGAGTAGAGAAGCAGAAGCGGGAGGATGAGATGCTGTTAAGCTCATTGACACGCTGAATCGTCTCGGCAACAGCGAGACCGGGGTTGAGACCCATTTCGGGAGTCGAGGCGTGTGTCTGGCGACCCATGAACTTATAAATCACGCCGCATGAGGCAGCGGAGAAGGTGTTGCGTATCAAGGTGACCGATCCTTTGGGGCTGCCAGGCAGGTTGTGGAGACCGAAGATGGCATCAACGCCTAAACGCTGCAATATGCCGCTCTTCATTATCTTCCTAGCACCTTCGCCAGTTTCCTCTTCGGGCTGGAAGACAAGCACAATGTTGTATTTGCGTTCCTTGGTTTCGCTTACAATTCGGGCGAAACGAAGCATAATGGCGGTATGTCCGTCGTGTCCGCACCGGTGGCCAGAGGGCAGGGCGTCGATGTCGGCTCTGAAAGCCAACGTCCTTGCGTTGAGAGGTTGACTGGAACGCCAGAGGGCAATGACACCATAGCCGCCCACATGGTCGTATAGCTCATCGGGATTGAGCGTATGCAGCTCCCTCACAATGAGGTCGTGGGCGTATGATTCGTTACCCGATACACCGGGGTTGCGATGCAAGTCGGCACGTAAGTTTTTATAGTAATCAGACAAGTTCATCAGTCAGCAAGCTTATAGACACAGTTTTTGAAGTCTGTGCCTCTGTATTCAAAGTTTTTGTAATGGTCATAGCTCGAAGCGGCGGGCGAGAGGAGGCAGATGCCGCCTGGGGAGGTATGCTCCGCAACGAAGGCCACAGCCTCTTCCATGTTGTAGTCGTTCTCGAAATGAGTCATATAGTTGCGATGGAGGCGGGGATGACAAGAGTCGACGATGTCCATGATGCTCTTGCCGGCGCTGCCAAACAGGACGATACAGTCTATCTTCTTTCCCAGTTCAGAGTTTTCGAGGTATTGGACAAGTGGGTCATAGTCGATACCGCGGTCGAAGCCGCCCAGAATCAAGGCATGGACATCCTTGAGGGCCTCGATGGCGGCGATGGTGGTTTGCGGAATCGTGGAGATGGAATCATTATAATAGGTTATAGAACCCTTGGTTGCCACCTTCTCCAACCGATGTTCCAAGCCCTTGAATTTGCTTAGCGACTCGACGAAAGGCTTTTGGCCGATGCCCAAATGAGCAGCGACACACTGAACGGCGTAGGTGTTCGACAGGTTGTGGTCGCCGGGGAGAGGGCTTACCACGCTGCCAAGGAAGCTGCGTTTGGCCTCGGCGAGAGTATAGGCTCTGACTTGCTGCGGGAGCTCAGCCTTGTGAGCCTCAACGATTGCTCGAAGGTCGTCGCTGTCGCTGCAATAGATGAAGTGGTCGTTGGCATCCTGACGCAGGGCTATCTGCATCTTAGCCATCTTGTAGTCTTCGTAGGAGCGGTAATGGTCGAGATGCTCTTGGTATAGATTGAGCAGGATAGATATATGAGGAGCCTTTTTGATGTTCTCGAGCTGGTGGCAGGAGAGTTCGGCAACGACAGTGGTGTGCGCATCGAGCTGAGGGATGATGTCGAACAAAGGGATACCGATGTTGCCGGCGAGCAGGAAACGGCGAGACTGTCCTCCGAGGTTGTCATTCAATACATGATGCAGCAAGGTGGCGGTAGTAGACTTGCCTTTGGTGCCCGTAACGCCAATGGTCTGGGCGGAAAAGAGCTGCAGGAAGATGTCGCATTGTGAGCTGATGATGGCAGGGTCGCATAAGCCGTCGAAGAAGAAGGAAGGAATACCCGGTGACTTGAGGATGAGGTCGTAACGGTTCTTCGACAGCAAGTCGCGTATCTCATCATCGTTGTGGGCCACATCATAGCTGTTTCCCCTTGGGAAGAGTATTTTCAGCAGTCGTTCGCTGCTCTGTCCCTCACGGCCGTAGCCGGCAATCAGAATACGCTTGAAAGCCAGCAGGGAGAACAGCTGTGAATTAGGAATGAGGAATGAGGAATGAGGAATTGTGTTGAATAATTCAAGCTCGCCTTCCGGAAGATTATTCCGCTGGTTAAGCATATCCAAACTGGTGGCGACAGGAAGAGGCTGATAGCCCTGCAACAAAGCAGGACGCTCGGCCGGATACCAGCGGGCAATGGTCATCGCCAGCGCGCTGTTGACCTCCTCGACAGTGCCCACACACTCGAAAGGTTTGGTTTCGGCGACGCCGCGCAATTGGTCGAACTCATGTCGCAACGAACTGTCATCCAGCATATTTTTCCCGAAAATCAGGTTCAACCGTTCCGGTTCGATGAACGGGGAGAGTATGATATAGGCGAAAAGGCATTTGGCACAGTGGCCGCACCATACATCCTCCTTGCTGCCGACATTGCAGCTGCGGAAGACATCGTGGTATTTCTCGTATCTGGCAAAGAGCATGGCAATCTGCAGCTCGCTGAGGGGGCGCAGAAAGCTGTAATAGTCGAATTGCGAGGATATGTATTGCGCTACATAATGGCGGAAATCGTCTTCGAACTCGATGCTTTTGGAATACTGGTGGTTGACATTAAGGCCGGCAACGGTGCTCTCGTTGGCGCTGTTCTCGTTGGAGAGGGCGATACGGAAATGAGAGCCCGTCATAGCCGAAGCCAGCAAGGTGTAGAAGGCCAGCATGGCGCTGAAGGGTGTATGGCCGTTGAGGGCACCCACTTTGTTCAGTTCGAGCAGCAGAGGATGAATAGTACGCTTGATGACGATGACATCGTCAAGGTTGTAGCCGGCGCGCTCAATACAGGAGACGGTAGCTCCACGAGGATTCATTATCAGAGGGATTGAGCGGTTGTTGGGCTGTTGGGACGCAGGGCCACCAAGCAATTCCAGCGTCACCACAGAGTCTTTGCCACCGCCGATGGGGACGATATGGCCGGTGCCGGCAGCATCACCGGAAGGCGTACTGCATTTGTCAGAAGACTTAGTGTACGGGGCCGCAGCATCGGGGAACGCAATCTGCATGAAATCATCGACAGAAGCCTCGATGCCATTGGTGTAGAAGAACTCACCCAGTCCGTTGTAATACAACTTCTTCCAGAAAGCCACCTGCTTTTCGTCGAGCCTGAAGGGCATCACCGTCACCACAGGAGGGCAATAGCACTTCCAATAGCTGACAAGCTCTATCATGCCGATGTTGAAGACGAGCGATTCAAGCAACTGGCGAGGAATACGATCGGCATGGAGGAACGGGCGGCAGGGGATGAAAGCCGTAGGTTCGAAGAGCAACGGCTTCTGGCCCTGATTGTCGCCGACAATCCTGAAAGAAAAAGCGATGTGCAGGCCATCAGGCTGCACATCGTATGTATAGCTTTCGTAGATGAACTCGCGGTACATCACACGGAAAGAGTTGTAATCCGACTGTCTCGACATTGTCTCAATCAAGTTTGAACGAGACCTTGCCGATTTCGTAACCGCCGGCATAGAGGGTCATCCAGTAGAGTCCCGGGGTCAGTTCGATGTCGTTGTTCATCTTCCAGATCATGGCGAGGGAGCGGCCATAGCCAGTAAACTCGATGTCCTGTTTCAAGGTGTACTGCATCTGGACGCCCGACATGTCGAAGCTCTCCGGCTGGCCGTTGGCCAGTACGCGGTTGGCGGCGGTGGCGATGCGAGCGTAGATAGTCATGGAGCCAGGGTCGACAACATTATTGTCGAGAATGCGGCAGTCGATGCGTATGACTTTGACTTTCTTGGCTTTGTTGGTAGGGTTGACGATGTTGCCGGTCTTGATGCTCTTGCCAGGAGTCACTTTGAGGTCGGAGGTGACAAGCACAGAGGCGAGTTTTACTTTTTGCTGTAGACGCTCGTTTTCGGCGAAGAGGTCGGCGCTGTTGGCGACGCGGTCTTTCAGCTCGGCATTTTCATTCTTGAGATGCTCGTTCTCGGTGCGGAGACGTTCGATTTCGGCTTGGTAGCTGTCGCACAGTTGCTGCAATTCAGCCAGCTTGCTGTTGACGGTGCCGGCGTCGACCTTCGTGCCGCTAGCGCTCTTTGAGGCCTCAAGTTCTTGGTTTTTCTGCTGAAGGTCGGCCTGGAGCTGGGCAATCTGCCGGTTCTGCTGAGCCACCTGACTGCTGAGGTCGTCGATGGTCTGCTGCATGCTAGCCTTTTCGGCGCTATTGTCGGGCTGTTTACCGCCCTTGTTCTTCAGGAGTTCGGCATTCTGGTTCTGGAGGTTCTCCACGTTGCTCTTAAGAAAGGCAATCTGCAGGTTGAGGTCGTTGACTTGAGCCAACAGAGCGGCCTTCTCAGCGCTGTGGCTTTTGCCGTCCTGCTCGGCGGTCTTCTGGAGCTTCTCGTACTCGCGGCGGCATTCAGCCTCTTTGCCGTTGAGTTCGTTGACGAGGATGCGGAGCTGTTTGAGTTCCGCACTCTCGTCGGGAGCCGAAGCACCATTGCTCAGTCGCTTAATCTCCTCGTTCTTAGCATTAATCTGGGCGTTGAGTTGGTCGAGCTGTGAACGGCATCCGTCGAGCTGGTTGTTCATCGAGGCCATCTGGGAGTTGAGAGAGGCAAGTTGGGCCTCGTATTCCTTCTTGATTTTTTCGTTGAGATTGGTAGCAGAGCCGTTCTCGTTACGCAGGCGCTGGACATCGCTCTGGAGGGAGGCAATCTCCTTCTTCTGGTCGTCGATGGTGCTCTGGAGCTTAGCCAGTTTTTTCTGGTCACCGCTGTTGTCGGTTTTGGTCTCACCGCTTTCGGCTTTGCGTTTCAGTTCGGCTATCTGCTTGGTTTGCTGTTCAATCTGACGCTGTAGTTTGTTGATAGTGTTCTCTTTGTCGCGGATTTCCTTCTGCTGGCGTTCAATCTCCCTGTTGTCGGGCTTGCGTTCGCCCGATGAGGTTAGGGCATTAGACGACTTGGAGGAGGAGTGACGCTTGGCGGCGTCCAGCTCGTTGATAAGGCGTTGGATTTCGTTGGCTTGAACCATGATGGCGCTGTCGCGAGAGGAGAGTTGCTTTTCATAGTCGCCGGCATCGTTTTTCATACGCTGATACTCTTCCAACGTAGAGTCGAGTTTACGCTGGAGGGCAAGAGAATCCTGGTTGTCGGTGCCGCCACAGGACTGGAGAAGGCCAGCTGCAACTATGGCGGAGAGTGCAAGTGCTACTAATTTTTTGGATGTGCTTTTCATGTATTTTGGTGAATTGTGAATTGTGAATTGTGAATGGAATTATCGTGAATGGTGAATTGTGAAGTGTGAATTGGTGATTTTTTTTGACTGTAAAAAAAGAATGCTTATCTTTGCAAAATAAAATGCAAAAGTACATTTTTTTATCCAATAATAGACATGCAGAAGAAAAAATATATCAACACACTAGCAATCAATATCGTACAAAACTCGTACAATTTCCAGTCATAGTATTTTTCCACCTTTTTTAATTGTTAATTTTTGAAAAAGTCTGTTCTTTTTTTCATTATTCTCAGCTCCGTCTGTGCAACTGTCGCGGCACAGGACAGCATCAATTATGGCTATGAGAATTACCGCCGAGGGTGGTCGCTGCAGATTGGTGCTGCCGGCGGCTACGGCACCTATCGCGACATGGGTACGGCACCGATAAGCTTCGACGGGGTGCTGCTGCAGCAGAACCTAGGGCTACGCCTCACCTTTCCCAGACGTATGGAGTTCAGCTTGGTGTCGCGCACCGCGCTTGGCGTGTTTGAAGATGCCGTGAAGCCATTACTTAACTTCAGTGCATTCGACATCCACAACATGCTGCAATTCAAGTTTGTGAAAGCCATCAGGAGGCGCGACGGCAACGGCGGGGAACGGCGGCTGATTACACCCTACTGGGGGGTGGCGATGACCAACTTTCTTGATGTCACGGTGAACACCAACTATGAGAATGCCGCTGTGGGGGTCAGCGACTTCTTCGGGCCCGAGGCCATAGGCCGCCTCGACTTCCAACCCAGATGGAAAGCCCCTGTGCAGTTCCACGGCGAGATGGCGTTGATGCCCTTTGCGACGGTGCTGCGTCCTGGCTATTCGTACATCGACAACTATAGCTCGACGCAACCCGTACTC
>CACZUZ010000056.1 GCA_902784465.1 uncultured Bacteroidota bacterium | reverse complement strand
GTGGTGATTGGCAACACCATCACCGAACCCACCGAGAACGCACCCATCGGAAAGCCCCTCTTCGGCGTCGAGGCTGCAATCCTCGACGACGACATGAAGCCTGTGCCACAAGGCCAGGAGGGCGAGATCTGCCTCAAGGGCTGCTTCTGCAAAGAATACTTCAAGGACGAGGAACGAACCCGCGAGCTCTACCGCGGCGGCTGGCTCCACACCAAGGATGTGGGACGCCAGCTCCCCGACGGAAGCATCCAGTTCGTCAACCGCAAGGACTGGATGGTCAAGGTCAACGGCCAGCGTGTCGAACCTGGCGAGGTGGAGGCCGCGATGTGCAGCATCGAGGGCATCTCCCGCGCTGTCGTCAAGGGCTTCGAAGGCAACAACGGAAGCCAGTACCTTGTGGCCTACTATACAACCAAGAATGGTGAAAACGTCGAATTAACCGAGCAGTCCATACGCCCCCAGCTGGAGAAGAAGCTACCCTCCTACATGGTACCCTCTTTCTATGTGAGGATGGACCAATTCCCCCTCAACGCCAACGGCAAAATCGACCGCAAGTCGCTTCAAGCTCCCGACCGCACTTCAAGCCAGGCCGAATATGTGGCTCCGCGAAACGATGTCGAGGCCTCTCTCTGCAAATACATGGCTCAGGCTTTGGGCATCAGCCAAGTGGGCATCGACGACAACTTCCGCGCCCTCGGCGGCGACAGCATCCAGATGATGGCTCTCCAGCAACTGTGTGCCGACTCGGATGTCGCCGACCTCCACAATATCTCCGTCGGCATCATTTACCAGGGTGCCACCCCTCGCAAAATGGCCGAAATGCTGGCAGAGGCTGGCCAGCGAACCAAACCGCAGATGGACGACTACCCACTCGGAGAGACATCGAAACTCTACTTCTTTGGCTGCATGCAGTATCCCACCCGTCCTGTCTCCAATCTCGCACGCCTGTTCAACATCCCCACACAGGTGGACATCGTCAGGCTCAAGCATGCCATAGAAAAAACTGTTGCCGCTCACAGTGCATTCCAAACACGCATATTCATGACTGCCGATGGCGAGCCTCGCCAAAAACTGGTTGATGAGCCTTTCCAACTACCCATCGAAGAGATCGACGCCGTTCAGTTCGAAGCATTGAAGAAGGATCTAATCCAGCCCTACAAGCATCTGGGCGGACCTCTATTCCGCATCCGCCTATTCTCTGTTTCTCACGAACAGCAATACCTTTTCATCGACATAAGCCATATTATATGCGACGGCACCTCGCTCCGCATCTTCTTCCGCGATATCGACCTTGCCTATCGAGGCCTGCCTCTCGACGAGGAAGACTGGTCGCAGGGGCAACTGGCCGAAGAAAACCGCCAGTTGCGCAATAGCGATGCTTTCCAGGCAGCCCGCGAATGGTTCCTCAACACGTTCGACAAAGACCGTTTCGTACCTCCCATACCCATGGAAAAAGGTGTCTCCTTCGATTGTAAAGTCATACCTCTCAACATCTCTTTTTCCTCGACCGAACAGTTCTGCCGCAATATAAGCGTCACTGTCAACGCTATCACCACAGCAGCATACCTGCTAACCCTCGGTGCATATACCGACAGAAACGATACCACTATCCTCACAGCCTACAATTCCCGTGACGACATCCGCACCCGCAACACCATCGGCTATCTCGCCTCCAACATACTTGTGAGGGGTATCTGGACTCCAGCCATGTCACCCAAAAAGTTTGTCCTTCAGGTTGGACAGAACCTTCTCGACGCGATGGGTCACAGCCTTTTCTCTTCCAGCGATATAAGGAAAATGTGGCAATGCCTCCCAGTCTATCAGTTCATCTACCAAGGCAATACTGTCGGTATCGAGTCAGTGGACGGCTGCCCACTTGAAAAAATTCCTCTTCAAAAGCCCTCTGCGTCTCAAAACTATATGGTTCAGCTTCACCACAGCGTAGCCACCGACATCTTCTCCGCCGCCTTCTATTTCAACCCCCAAATCCACGACGAGGCCTTTATCCAACGCTGGGCACAACGTTATGCCCAGTGTCTCCACGGCCTGATGAGTGCCAAAACCATTGAAGAAGCCATTCCCATGATTCCTCAATGCGACAAGTTATTTTGAGTAGTAAATAATATGCAGGTACTCAAAATTCACGATTCAACAAATATTCATTAGATTTTTCAATTAACCAACGTCATATATGTTAGTACAAAAATTCATTGAAGCAGTTGAGAAATATGGTCCTATGACTGCCGTAGTGGACAGTCCCGACGGGAAGACACTACGCCGCACCTCTTTCGATGAACTGATGAAACTTTCACGCCAGGTGGCCGGCTACATACAATCGAGGTGTATCGTTCCCCAGTCGTTCATCACTATAGAGTTGTCGTCCAGCGCGGAGTTTATGGCTGCTGAGATGGGTGTGTGGATGGCACGTTGTGTGGCAGTACCCATGGGACCGGCATTCCCCGAGAAACGCAAGAATTATATCAGCAACCATTGCGACGCTGTGCTGAATCTCGATGCTGTCTTGATGGCTGGCATACGTGATGATGCCCCTTTGGCCGACATTGCAGAACCCGACGAAACGGATGATGCCCTGATAATCTATACTTCTGGCTCTACTGGTACTCCGAAAGGAATACTGCATGACTACAGGTCTGTGAGTAAGGTGATTAGGATGTTCGGTGAGCATACCCCTACTCCTGATGATCGTTTCGCTGCCGGCATACCCTCTTACTTCGTTGCTGCCGGCTTCTTCTGGGGCCTAGTCTATGGAACAGAAATCCACATTCTCCCTGTAGAGATGAACAAGGATGTTGCACGCATGGCCGAGTATCATCGTCAAAATGGTATCACCCGCGCTTTCGTCAGTGCTACAGTCCTCCCCCTCTATCGCTGCACAGCCCCAACGATTCGTATCATCAGCACAGGTAGCGATCGTGTGGTGTGCCGCGAACTGCCTTCCTATATCATAGATAACTGCTATGGCTTGAGTGAGACGATGGGACCTGTTATTTTCACCGTTATTACTGAACCCACCGAAAATGCCCCCATCGGTCTGCCAGTGGATGGTGTGGAATTTGCCATCCTCGACGACGACTTGAATCCGGTGCCGCAGGGAGTGGAGGGCGAGATATGCCTCAAGGGACATTTCTGCAAGGGCTATTTCAAGGACGAGGAACGCACTCGCCAACTCTTCCGCGGCGGCTGGCTCCATACCGGCGACCTTGGATATGTGTTGCCCGACGGTCGCATCCAGTTCGTCAGCCGCATGGACTGGATGGTCAAGGTGAATGGTCAGCGTGTCGAACCCGGCGAGGTGGAAGCCTCCATGCGTAGCATCGACGGCATCACACGCGCCGTTGTCAAGGGCTTCGAAGGCAACAATGGCTCCAACTATTTGGTGGGATATTATACGGTAAGCCAAGATTCACATCTGCGGGACGCAGATGACCACCATGACGAATTATCCGAGCAATCCTTTCGCTCTCATCTGGAGAAGATGCTGCCCTCCTACATGGTGCCCTCGTTCTTTGTGCAGATGGAGTCGTTTCCGCTTAACGTCAATGGCAAGATTGACCGCAAGTCGCTGAAAGCACCCATTCTGGCATCCCTTACAGCCGATTATGTAGCCCCACGCAATAAGGTAGAGGAGGCATTGTGTCTCATTATGGCCAAAGTCTTGCAATTGCCTCGCGTGGGTATCGACGACAACTTCATGGCCCTTGGCGGCGACAGCATCAAGATGATGGAGCTCCAGCAGGAGTGTTCCACCTCTGATATAGAGCTGCTGCAGGGCATCTCTATACCGGTCATCTACTCCGGTGGCTCTGTGCGTAATATAGCCGAACAGTTGACCGCCCCAAATGCTTCGACCTCGAAAAACGACAAACCGCAGATGGAGTACTACCCACTGAACAAGGTACAGCAGCGCGTCTTTGCTGAACCTCAAGGCGGTATGAGAAGTAATGTACCCCAACTATTCCGGCTCGACAAGGAGATTGACCGGAATCGGTTCACCCAGGCCATCATGAAAGCATATACGGCACACAAAGCCCTTTTCACACGCTTCTCGCTCAACGACGCCGGCCAACCGCGACAGAAGATGGTCGTCGAACCATTCGACATCCCTGTGGAACATCTGTCGCAAGCGGAATTCGAAGAGACGAAGAAGCAGCTTGTCAAACCCTTCGACCTGATGAGCGATAGGCTGTTCCGTGTGCGATTGTTCGAGGTGAAAGGTGACGATAACACACTGACAAACTACATCTTCTTCGACATTCACCATATCATTATTGACGGCTCATCCTATCAGATTCTTTTCCGCGACATCGACCGTGCCTACCGTGGTCTCGACCTCGAGGAGGAAGACTGGAATATGGGAGAGATGGCGACCCTCGAAACCATTGATCGTGATACAGATACCTATCATAATGCCCTGAAGTGGTACCAAGAGACCCTCTCTCCCGAGAGGAGCGTCGATGGCGGTTGGGGAGAAGGAAAGATACGGATGACGTATCACCCATTGAACATCCCCCTGGATGAGATGGAACAGTTCTGCCGTGCCAATGGGGTAACCACGAGCGTTCTCTCTACAGCGGCATACGCTCTCCTGATAGGTTCCTACTCGGGGAAGGACAGTCTCTCTTTTGCCACAGTCTTCAGCGGCAGAGAGGATGTACGCCTACGCAATTCGGTGGGGCTCTTCGCCCACCGTATATGGATGAGAGCCAGTCTGGAAAGCAACACCCCTTGTAGCGACTTCATTCGCAATATCGGCAACAGTATGTTCCTCGCCGAAAAGTACAGTTTCGTCTCCAACGAAGATATAGCCCCGGCCGAAAATAAAATGGGCAAGGCACTTTTCCTGTTCCAGGGCGAGATGCTGAAAACCCCTCTGGTAGGCGGTCACCCCATCTTTAAGGAGATTCTGCCGGGTTTGAGCACTATGGCAAGGGATTCATCCCTTTCCACTCACATCAACATCCAGCGAGATGCCAACCGCCTGGTGATGGGCCTCTTCTATGTCGACAGCTGGCGTGATGAAGACTACATCCGTCGCATGGCCGACCGCTACACGCAATGCCTGCGTGGCCTGATGAATGCCACTACCGTCGGCGATGCCATCTGCAGCGTGCCACAGGAAGAGATGTTCCCTATCCCAAACTGCTAATACACTAAGGCTTATGCCCCTGAACAGAAACCCCTACCTGGTCAACAAGGCCATTCGGTCGTTCATCTTCGCCTCGGTGCTTACCGCTGCCCTTCAGCAGCTTATCCATTTCGTCAACAGCATTGTGCTGGGTCAGCTCGTTAGCCCCGATGCAGTGTCGGTCATCTCGTTGGTGAGTCCACTGATGATGATACCGCTGATGATGACAATGCTGTTCGCCATAGGCGCATCGGTGGTGGCCAGCAAGGCCATAGGCGAACGCAACAACGAAAAGGCAGGCGAGGTGTTCACTGTCAGCCTGATAACTGCTGTGGGTGCATCCTTTCTCTTCAGTATGGCTAGTTTCTTGTTTGGCGGACAACTGGCAAGGACGGTATGCAACGACCCACGACTACTGCCCTTGCTAAACGACTATCTGCCATTCGCTTTGGGCTTGTCATTCGTGTCGGTGCTATTCCAGTCGCTCTCCCTGTTTATGGGTGTAGAAGGCAAGCCCGCCCTGGTGTCGTATGTCATGATATGCTCCCTGCTGATGATTGCCGGGCTTGACGTGCTTTTCATCCAGGTATTCCACATGGGCATTCGTGCTGTGCCTGTGGCTACAGTCTGCACTCACACCCTCGCCTCTATCTGGCTGATTGTCTGTTTCCGCAGAGGCAATACAGTCTACCGTCTGCGGCTCACCTCACAGTGGACCGTCCGACTGAAAGAAAATGTCGAGAACGGCTACCCCTTCATGCTCGGCATACTGGTGACGGCCGTCTATACGCTGCTCTTGAACTCGATGGTGATGAAATGGCAAGGAGCCGACGGCCTCTTCGCCCTTTCCATCACCATCATGCTGATACTCCTGGCCAACATCTTCTGCAACGCTACCAAAAGCACTTTCCGCGCCATCGGTGGAATGCTCTATGGCCAGAAGGATTATGTGGGACTTCAGTTCCTTTATCGCCGGCTGATGCGGATTGTCGTCGTGGCATCTGTCATCACCATGCTAATCGGTGAACTGCTGGCTCCCCAGATTGCCCAGCTCTACGGATGCGAGGACCCCGCCCTTTTCTCCCTCACCGTGAAGCGGCTCCGCATCTTCCTCCTCATGATAATCTCGTTCATGCCCATCCTCTTCCTGCCTGCTTCCTACCAGCTGATGGGTTACAACAAGCTCGTCGTCTTCACCATCTTCATTGTCAACGTCCTGAACCTGATAGGCATTGCCCTGATATGCAATCTTGGCTATGCCTCGCAGCTGTGGTGGTCTTTCCCCCTATCCTCTCTGCTTGGTGGCGTCGTCGTGCTGCTGCTCGCATCGCGCAAGCGGCGCCGTCTCAGCGACGCAGTGCCGGTATCGCTGCTGCCCATGCCTCGGGAGGATGATGCCCGTCTCGACATCTCGGTGGGCTGCTCACGAGAGTCGGTCATCCAGGCTCTGGGCGAGATACACGCCTTTGCCGATAAACATGGGCTCCCTTCCGACATGGCCTATCACATCGATGTTTGCACCGAAGAGCTCCTTGGCAACATCGTCGACCATGGCGGCATAACTTCGAACCATTTCATCGACGTGGCCATCAACCATGCCGATGACGAGACAATTGTCACCGTGAAAGACGACGGCAAGCCCTTCAACCCTGTCAACTATCGACGCGAGGCGCAACAGAAGGCGAATGGCGCCACCACCGCCCCCTCGCCGGAGAGCCATCTGGGTATAGCCATCGTCTCCGGCCTCTGTCAAGAGATGGATTACAAATACATGTACGGTCAGAACATGACCTTCCTAACTTTCAAATCACTCAAATAATTTATAAAACTTTATTTCACATGGACACTCAGTACAAAGTATCAGTAGTTACACCTTTCCACAATGTCGACATGTCGATGTTCGATAAATGTGCCGCCAGCATGCGAGCACAGACCATAGGTTTTCCCAACGTGCAGTGGGTCATCGTTCTCCACAACTGCGAGCCGACATATCTTCCGCAGCTTCAGGAGATGTTCCGCAACGAGCCCAATGTTGAGCTTGTAGAGCTGAACAACGAGGTGCGCACCCCCTCCTCGCCCCGCAACCATGGCATGAAGTTCGTCACCGCACCCTACGTGGGTTACCTCGACGGCGACGACAGCTATCTGCCCGAATGCCTTGAGGTAGCCCTCCGCGAAGGCACCGACTCGCAGAGCGACATCGTCTCCTTCCGCCGCGAAAACGAGCTGGAGGACACCACCGTCGACGGCTCCAAGTTCATCTCCACCGTCATGTGGAACAACCTCAGAAAAAGAATCATCGTCGAACAGGGCGAATGGGACTACGAGAAAATGTTCTCGGGCGCTTTCGGCTTCGTCACCAACAACCTCTTCCGCACCCAGTTCCTGCGCGACGAGCATCTGGAGTTCTCCGACGAGATGTCCGCTGCCGAGGATATCCTTTTCCTCGTCAATGCCATAGGGCATTCCAAGCGTATCTGCTACCTCCCGCAGCTCATCGGCTACCACTATTTCATCAACTCACAGTCCATGGTCCAGAAAGGCGACAAGTCGGCCGACACCATGATACGGCGTTCCAAAAGCCATCGTCTCCTCTACGAGACAATGCGTTCCTACGGCATCGACACACAGGAATACTCGCAGGGGCTGGGCAGCCTTGTCGCTGCCGACATCCTCCGTTCACCATCACTCACCGTCGAAGACCGCAAGGCCATCAAGGAAATCTATGGCCCCGATGCCCTCGCCGCACATCTCATCCCTCCACGTAAACCTTTCTCTGCCGAAAGCCGCAGAACCATGCTCACCGTCCTCCGCGATGTCATCCTCAACCCCGAGAACCCCGGTGTCACCTATATGAAAGGCCTCACCGACGGCACCCCCGCGCTGGCTGAAATATTGACGCACAATGCCGACACCGATATGGGACGCAGCTACAACTTCAACCTCCTCGACCTCAGAGCCTACCGCAACCGCGTGCCTCTCACCGACTGGGAGTTCTATCGTCCTCTCGTCAACCTACAGACCCATGTAGGCGAGTACAACCTTATTACCGCCGACCCTGTGGTTCGCTACCTGGCCTCATCAAACGGCGAATTAATACCCTTCACCCAACGTCAGTCGCGCACCTATGCAGAATGCCTCGGCCAGTCCCTCAAGGGCAAGAAGAACATCCTCTTGGTCCGCAGCCACCCCGTTAGCGCACGCACCAACGACGGTGCCGTTGTCGACACCCTCAGCAGTGCCATCGTCAAGGACTACTTCTGCAACGTCCATTTCCGTGACGGCATACCGCAGGCTCACCTCGCCTCACCGGTAGAGAGATATTTCGCCGAGACAGATTCGGAAGACGACTTCTTCGACCTCATCGTCGACGCCCTCGCTGAGCGTAATGCACAACAGCTGGTGGCTTTCACCGCCAAGGAGCTTTTGGCCGCCTTCCAGATTCTCGAAACCACGTGGAAAGATATGGTGAGACTGATGCCGGCCGGCGAACGCCGCGACGAGGTGCAGCGTATACTGTCCGAAGGTTTCAACCAGCCCATTGCCCAGCGCCTCTGGCCCTCGCTCGAGCGTGTGGTCTGCTTCGGAGCAGGCAAGATGAGCGACGCCATGCAGCAACTGCGCCACTACATCGGCGACATGCACCACAACCACGGCTACGACTACCTCAAGTCGGCTGTCATGGGCAAAGCCGTCGCTGACGACAGCGACCTCTTCGAGTGCATGAAGAACCACTGCTTCTACGAGTTCCTACCTGCCGATGCAGCTGCCGAGAAACGGGATACCCTCCTCTGGAGCGAGCTGGAGATAGGCAAGGCCTACCGCGTCATCGTCACCAACCATGCCGGACTCTATCGCTACCTCACCAGCCACGTCATCATACCCCAGGTAGTCTCTCCCGTAACCATCAAATTCACCATTGCCTAGCAGACAATGACTCGCATCCGTCAGGACTGACGCAAGATTTTTTTTTTGTTTTTTTGCAATAACCAAAGAAAATGAGCGTTTCTATTCTGTCAATTAAAAAACAAGTGAAAATGAAAAAGACTTTTCTGATGCTTATTGCTGTTGTGCCACTGCTTTTTGCATCCTGCAACAGCGAAGACCCTGAGAAAACTGCCGCCATCCAGCGTGCCGACTCCCTTCAGTCCATCGTCAATTCGAAGGATGACGAAATCAACGCCCTCTTCGAGGTCCTCAACGAGATTGAGAACAACCTCAGCGAGATTTCATCCCGCTACAGCCAGGTGAACACCCTTCGCCAGCAGAGCCCCGAGCGTAACCGTGGTGAGATTACCGACCAACTGGCCGGCATCGAGAGCCTCCTCGCCCAGAACAAGGAGAAAATCGCCTCGCTCAATGCCAAAATCTCCAGCCTCGGACAAGAGAACAGCAAAATGCAAGAGTTCATCGAACAGCTCAACAAACGTATGGAAGAGCAAGAGGGTCAAATCAATGAACTGATGAGTGAACTTGCCATCAGCAAGAGTACCATCCAGAAACTCTCAGACGATGTCACCGAGCTCACCACCTCGAACAAGGAGAAGGACGACTACATAGCCTACCAGACCGCCGAAGCCAACAAGGCCTACTATATCGTCGGCACCTACAAGGAACTCAAGGAGATGGGTGTGGTCGACAAGAGCGGCGGTTTCATCGGCATCGGCAAGAAACAGTCGGCTAACGAGAACATGGATGTCTCCCACTTCCAGACCATCGACCGCACCAAAGTCACCACCATCGCCGTCAACCAGCGTAAGGCCCAGATCATCTCCAAGCATCCCGAGGGCAGCTACGAGCTGGTGATGGACGAGAACGACAGCAAAACCGTTGCCTACCTCAACATCAAGGATGTCAACGCTTTCTGGCGTTTCACCAAGTACCTTGTGATTTCCACAAAGTAGCAGGACAGGAAAGAACCTGCGGGCCTTATGGACCGGCAGGACAGTTCGAGAACAGATAACAGAGAACGGGGAGTTTGGCTTAGCCAGACTCCCCGTTTGTCATCTGTAGGCGACCTGTTTCGGCTTCACCGTTATCGGCCAAAGCCGACGGCTTTGCGTACCAGGTCATATTTCTTGCTGGCTATCTCGTTGGCACGGTCGCGTCCCTGGTCGAGGATGGTGTCGACATAGTCGCTCTGCGACAGCTTCTGGTACTCGGCCTGGATGGGGCGGAGAGTCTCGTAAATCACCTCCAGAACCTCTTTCTTGAAGTCGCCATAGCGTGTCATGCCCGTGAAATGGTCTATGGCCTCCTGCATCGGCGTTCCGGAAAGGGCTGCATAGATGGTGATGAGGTTGGAGATTCCAGGCTTCTTCTCCTCGTCGAAAGCCACATAGCCGTCGTTGTCGGTGACAGCGCGGTTGATTTTCTTCTTGATGTCCGACTCGCTGTCGAGCAGGAAGATGGTGCCCATGGGGTCCTCGTTGCTCTTGCTCATCTTCTTGGTGGGGTCTTGCAGGTCCTTGATTTTAGCTCCAACCTTGGCGATGATAGGCTCCGGAACGACAAAGAGGTCGCCATAGCGGTTGTTCATGCGGACAGCGATGTCGCGGGCCAGCTCCACATGCTGCTTCTGGTCGATACCGACGGGTACCACGTTGCTGTCGTACAGGATGATGTCGGCAGCCATAAGCACAGGATAGGTGAAGAGTCCACAGCCTACATTTGTCTGCTTCTCGCTCTTTGACTTATACTGCGTCATGCGGCTCAACTCGCCCATATAAGTATGGCATTCCAGTATCCAGGTGAGCTGGTTGACGGCTGGGATTTCGCTCTGGATATAGAATGTGCAGTTCTGCGGGTCGAGGCCGCAAGCCAGATAGAGGTTGGCAAAACGGCGTATGCGTTCACGTATAAGCTCGGGGTTGGCCTGAGGCACGGTGATGGTGTGCATGTCGGGCACAAAAAGGAAGGAGTCGTACTCTTTCTGATATTGTAAGAACTGGCGGATGCCACCGCAATAGTTGCCGATGGTGAGCTCGCCACTGGGCTGAAGACCGGAGAGAAGACGTTTCATTTTTATTATGCTTTATTCTATTGTAATGCGATAACGATAAGGCGTGATGCCATTGCCACGACCTCTAGAAAAAAGAAAAGCACTTCAACAATATGTGTTGGAGTGCTTCCCAGGGTGGGAGGTGGGGCTCGAACCCACGACCTCCAGATCCACAATCTGGCGCTCTAACCAGCTGAACTACGCCCACCAGGTTACTTTTCATTGACGATGAACTACCGTCGAAAAGATTTGCAAAGATACACCTTTTTCAGAAACAGACAAAATATTTTTTAGAAA
>CACZUZ010000055.1 GCA_902784465.1 uncultured Bacteroidota bacterium | reverse complement strand
ACCTGGGTGTGGTGGCTGAAATCGCTGATCGCGCCATCGTGATGTACAAGGGCGAAATCGTGGAGGAGAACACGGTACGCGACCTGTTTATGCATCCGCAAAATACCTACACAAAGCAACTTATCGCTTGCAGGCCTTCCATGACTACCCGTCTGCGCAAACTCCCGCAGGTTTCGGATTTCGGGTCGAACGCAGATACGGATATTCAGCAGGTGGTGGATAGCCTGACGGTGACGCCCGAGGAACGCAAGGCTGTCCATCAACAACTCTATGCCGGCGACAAGATTGTGACTGTCAAGAACTTGAATAAAATCTACAAGGTGCGGAAACGCAAACTGTTTGAACGGCAGCAATACTTTCATGCGCTGCATGACATCAACCTCGACATTTACGAAGGTGAGACGTTGGGACTGGTGGGCGAGTCTGGCTGCGGCAAAACCACCTTGGGCCGCTCGATGTTGCGGCTGATTGAGCCTTCGTCCGGCGAGGTCCGCTACCGAGGGACCGATTTGACAACGCTTCCCGTGTCGGAGATGCGGAAGATGCGCAAGGATCTCCAGATTATCTTGCAAGACCCTTATTCCTCTCTCAATCCGAGACTTACCGTAGGGGAAGCCATCTGCGAGCCATTGCGTGTCCACAAAGACAGAAGAGGGTCGCAAGAAAAGTTGAAGGATCGGGTGGTAGACCTGATGGAGCGTGTTGGTCTTCGCCCCGAATGGTACGACCGCTATCCACATCAGTTTTCGGGCGGACAGAGACAGCGTATCTGCATAGCCAGAGCGTTGATACTCAATCCCGAATTGGTGATTTGCGACGAGTCGGTGTCGGCACTCGATGTGTCGGTGCAGGCACAGGTGCTCAACCTGTTAAATGATCTGAAAGAGCAGTTCGGCTTTACATATATCTTTATCTCGCACGACCTCTCGGTCGTACATTTCGTCTCCGACCGCATCATGGTTATGCGCGAAGGGCGAATAATAGAAGAGGGTACAACAGAAGAGCTGTACCGTTCTCCACGGGAAGAATACACACGGACGCTGTTGGAAGCTATTCCGAGAATCTGAGGTTATCGGCGTTTTTGATTCTGCATCTCCTTGGCTTCCACGGTCATAGTGGCGTGTGGTACGATGCGGAGACGCTCTTTAGGGATGAGTTTGCCAGTGACGCGGCAGATGCCGTAGGTCTTGTTCTCGATGCGGATGAGGGCGGCTTCGAGGTCCTTGATGAATTTCTGCTGACGGGCAGCAAGCTTCGAGTTCTCCTCCTTCGAGAGCACAGAGCGGCCCTCGTCGAGTTGCTTGAATGTGGGTGAAGTATCGCTGACGTCGTTGCCATCGTTGGCTACGGCGGCATTGAGGAGTTCGAGGTTGCGCTTGGCTTCTTCTATCTTCTTGAGTATTATCTCTTTGAATTCTTGGAGTTCTTCGGTGCTGTAATACTTTTTCTCGGTCGTTGGTTCATTCTTAGCCATAATATTCTGACGTTTTGTGGTTTATAATCTATGGTTTGGTGTTTATCAGTGAAGTTCAGGTACAATTTTTCATTGCAGCCTTCACTCATATTGTTTGCAAAGGTACATCTTTTTTTTGAGAAAAGTGTTAAAAACCTCGTCAAATATCAAGGCACAATTATAAGTATAGGTCTATCAAACCATTGGGGGCGGTGATATACATGATTTTTTCTTCACGGTCGACCTTATCGATGATCTGATCTATGACAGGAATAAGTATTTCCTTGTCTTTTTGCATGATTTGGAATATTGCTTGAGCGGGATAGTCAATCACGGAAGCGATGGTGCCGATGTCACCTTTTTCAGAGTCAATTACATGCCAGCCGATGACCTCGTGGTAGTAGAACCTGTTGCCGTCGAGTTTGGGTAGTATGTCGAGAGGGAGATAGAGGTCGCAGCCCACAAGGGCTGTGGCTTCCTGTGGGGTAATGTCCTCGAAGGTGACGGTGGCCTTGTTGCCTTTAATGGCAATATCCTCAATGAAATAAGGCACCAGAGTCCCTTTCACCTCGACAAACACCGAGTCGAGTTCGGCATAGTCGTCGGGACAGTCAACATCAAGAAAAAAAACGACTTGGCCTTTAAAGCCGAAAGGTTTTGTGATTTTGCCAAGACGGAAACAATCATTTGTGGTCATAGAATGGTTGGTTTTCTCAAGTTCCGGAATCGATAAGACAGAGGGGAGAAGAAAGAGTGGCTGAAGGCGGTAGTGAAAAGAGGACACACATCGCTGTATGTCCTCTTTAAACAATTACGTTATGAAGTCGTTAAGCCATTAAGCCTCGGTGTTTTCCTCAGCGGCGGGAGCTTCGCCTTCGGCGGGAGCCTCGGCCTCGGCTTTGGCAGCGGCTTCTGCCTCGGCGGCAGCGCGACGTTTTGCGTCGACAGCGGCGGCCTTGGTCTCGTTGGCTTTCTTTTCAGCCTCGAGACGAGCCTTTGCCTCATTGCGGGCATTGTTGGCGAGTTCGCTCTTGGTGTTGGCAATCTTGGTTTCCTTGGCTTGCTTCCACTCGTTGAATTTCACATCGGCCTGTTCCTGGCTGATGGCACCCTTTTCGACGCCAATCTGGAGGTGGCGACGGAGGAGGACACCCTTGTAGGAGAGGATGCGGCGGACGGTGTCAGAGGGCTGAGCGCCGTTCTTGAGCCACTGGCAGGCTTTCTCCTCGTTGAGGACGATTTCAGCGGGGTTGGTCATCGGATTGTAAGTGCCCAGCTTCTCGATAAATTTACCGTCACGTGGTGCACGACCATCCGCTACGACAATGTGGTAAAAGGGTTGATTCTTTTTACCATGGCGTTGCAATCTGATTCTTGCAGGCATAATTTTGAATTTTAATTAGTTAAAAGAAATATTTGTTTTCAAATGAGAATGCAAAGATACAACATTTTTCTAATATACAAAACTTTTTGTATTTTTGTAAATCTTTTTCTGTTTTATGAAAATATACAACATAAACGATATCAAAAGATTAGACTGCGAAACCGCCGTGACTGTCGGCATGTTCGATGGTGTGCATATAGGACATAGGCAGATGGTGGAGCATCTGGCAAAGAAAGCCTCGGAAAGAGGCCTGAAGCCTGTCGTTTTGACTTTCCGCAACCATCCGCGCAATGTGCTGAGGCAGGGCGAGACGATGCCGCTGCTGACCACTTTCGAGGAGAGGATGGAACTGCTGGAGATGTGTGGTGTGGAGCAGGTTGTGGCGATGCAGTTCGACACAGATACAGCAAAACTGTCGGCCTGCGAGTTTGCGAGATATATTCTTGTGGAACGACTGAATATGAGGATGTTGCTGCTCGGGTACGACAACAAGTTCGGGAGTCGCCACAACGACGACTTCGCCATGTTGCCATCGGTGGGCAAAGAGTTGAGCTTCGACATCGAGACAGACGAGCCTGTTTTGGTGGATGGCGTGGATGTTAGTTCTACAAAAATACGTAATGCGTTGACGATAGGTGATATAGAGAAAGCAAACAGGATGCTTGGCGCCCCCTACAGCCTGACAGGGAGAGTGGTACACGGAAGGCATGTGGGTAGCGGGATAGGGTTTCCGACAGCTAACATAGAGGTCACCGACAGCGCTGCCGACAATCATCAGTCGTCCGCCAAGATGTTGCCGGCCGACGGGGTATATGCCATGCTCCTGTCGAGAGACGGCAAGCAATATGCGGCGATGGGCAACCTTGGGAACCAGCCGACATACGGATTGAAAAACAGGACATTAGAAGTGCATGTCATCGATTTTGATGGTGACCTGTATGGGGAACAGGTAAGGGTTGCTTTCAGGAAAAGGATACGTGATGTGAGGCAGTTCGAAAACGAGCATCAGCTTGTGGAACAGCTAAATAGGGACAAGGAGTTATGCAAATTGTAAACAATATGGAATACATGCAATGAAGAAAACGCTGCTTTTTTTCTTTATAGTCACCCTCGCGTTGTCGGCAGCGGCACAGAGAAACCGCGTCTACAAGTCGCTCAAGGAGGTGCGTAATCCCGACTCGGTATATGTGCTGCAGTTGCGATACAAACGTCTGCGACAGATACCGCCTAAAGTCTTTGAAATGCGTAATTTACGCAGGCTCGACCTTGGCCGTAACTTCATCGACAGCATACCACCCGCTATTGGCAGCCTTACCAAACTCGAGGTGCTGGACCTTCGTCGCAACAGGATACGCACGGTGCCGCCTGAGATAGGCCTGCTGACCGAACTTAGAACGCTGAACCTGAGTCGAAACCCAATCCTCGACCTGCCCGACGAGATGTCGTCGCTTACCAAACTCGAGGAGCTGATACTGTGGTGTACTGGCGTTATTGCTTTCCCGCCATCGTTTGTGGCTCTCAACAACACGCTTAAACTCATCGATTTGCGTGTCTGTCCATTGAAATGGGACGACCAAGAGGCCATACGTGAACTGCTCCCCAACCCCCGCAAGCGTTGGGATTATGTATGCAACTGCGAATAGAATACTCGAAATGAAAAAAGAAGAACTGCATATTACTCTATATCAACAGGATATTGCCTGGGAAGACCCTGACGCCAACTATATGATGGTAGAAAAGGCGTTCGAGGGGGTAGGAGAGAGCGACATCCTTGTCGTTCCTGAGACCTTCAGCACCGGATTTGGCGACCACATGGCACGTCAGGCAGAAAAGCCTGGAGGCCGCACTTTCGACTTCGCCGTTGAGATTGCCCGCAAGCATGAAGCCCTTTTTGCAGGTACATGGACGGTCTGCGAGAACGGGGTGGTCTACAATCGGTTGCATCTTGTACGCCCCGATGGGAGCTGTGACACCTACGACAAAGGGCATACTTTCCGCATGAGCAGCGAGGCATCACAGATTGCACGTGGCAGCCGGCGGATAATTTCCTCATGGCGAGGGTGGAGCATCTTTCCTGCCGTCTGTTACGACCTCCGCTTCCCCCTCTGGCTTCGCAACAGTCCCAACCTTGACTACGACCTGCTCCTCGTCTGCGCCAACTGGCCGGGGTCGCGATACGAGGCATGGTCCACGCTACTGAAAGCGCGTGCCATAGAGAACCTCGCCTACGTAGTTGGCTGCAACCGCCAGGGTTGCGACAGCACAGGCATCAACTATGCCGGATGCTCTGCAATCGTCGACTACAAAGGCAAAGCCCTGGCCGAGTTGCCACCTCAGAATAGGGCTGCGGATGATGATTCTAAACCTTTAGACGGTAATTCACAATTGCTTAGCGCTACGCTTTCCGCTGCCAAACTATCGACTTTCCGCGAGCATTGGCCCTTCAACCTCGACTTCGACAACACCTGATTTTCCACATAAACAAGTGGGAATGAAACACAAAAACCACCAACACTCACTATCGTGATTGAATCCAAACTCTCTTTCGACAAGATAAAAGACCTCGTCGCCGCCAAGACCACCAACCGTCTTGCAGCCCGCATGGTGCAGGAAATACAGTTCAGCGACAATGCCGACCGTGTCCGTCGTCAGCTCAAGCAGACCGAGGAGATGCGCCAAATCATCCTCATGGAGAACGCCTTCCCCACGCAGGATTTCATCGACCTCTCCGACGAGCTGGCCCGCGTCAAGCTTCCCGGCACCGTCATCGACCTCGAGGCTCTGCCCGACCTGAGGGCATCACTCTACACCCTCGCTGCCTGCCTCCGCTTCCTGCTCGACGACAACGGCGAAAAATACCCTGCCCTCCACGACCTTGCCCGACGTGTGGAACTTGACCCGCAGCTGTCAAAGCGTCTCAACAAGATTGTCGACGACAAGGGTGAGATTATGGACAACGCTTCGCCCGAGCTGCTCGAGATCCGTCGCCAGATGGCACGCAAACGTGGCGAGGTCGACATACAGATTGCACGTTCCCTCTCACGCGCCAAGCGTGAAGGGTGGGCTCCCGACGATGGCGAGGTGACCATACGCAACGGAAGGCTTGTCATCCCCATGCTCGACACCCACCGCCGCAAGATGAAAGGCCTCATCCACGACGAATCGGCCACCCGTCAGACGGCCTACCTCGAGCCCTCCGAGGTGGTGGAACTCAACAACGACCTCCGCGAACTCGAATTTGCCGAGCGGCACGAGATTGTACGCATTCTCTCAACCTTAACAGACTATCTACGCCCTCAAATACCCCAGCTCACCGCCGCCTACTGGTTTCTTGCCCGTATCGACTTTCTTCGCGCCAAAGCACTCTTTGCCATCGACATACAGGGAGTGATGCCCATCCTCAACGACCGCCCCATGATGGACTGGATAGATGCCCGCCATCCGCTCCTGTTCCTCTCACACAAGGAGCAGGGCAGGGAAGTGGTGCCTTTCAGTCTTCGGCTGGACGGGAAAGCCGAAAAGCCAGAGACACAGAACGACAAGGAGCATTTCTCAATCCTCATCATCTCCGGTCCCAATGCCGGCGGCAAGTCGGTGTGCCTGAAGGCAGTAGGCCTGATACAATACATGCTGCAATGCGGATTCCTGCCTTCCTGCCGCGAGACCTCCGAGTTTGGCATCTTCGACCGCATCATGATTGACATCGGTGACCAGCAGTCCATCGAGAACGACCTCAGCACCTATTCGTCTCATCTGCAGAACATGAAGGAGCTTCTCGCCGTAGCCGACGACCGCACTTTGTTTCTTCTCGACGAGCTGGGTGGCGGTACCGAACCCCGCTCCGGTTGCGCCATAGCCGAAGCCATGCTCGAAGAGCTATGCCGTCGCGGCTCCTTCGGAGTGGTGACAACCCATTTCGCCGACCTCAAGATGCTTGCCGACCGCTACGACAACATCGTCAACGGAGCCATGCTTTTCGACACCGAACGCATGATGCCGCTCTACCGCCTCGCCATCGGTCACCCTGGCAGCTCTTTCGCCTTTGAAATCGCCACCAAGATAGGCTTTCCGCTCGATATCCTTGAGGCCGCCGAAGAAAAGGCCGGCAAGGAGATGCTCAATTTCGAGCACCAGCTCCAGCAGCTCCAGCTCGACAAGCAGGAGATAGCACGCAAGCAGCAGGAGCTGGAGGTCAGCGACAACTTCCTCAATGAGGTCATCGAGAAATACCAACGTCTCACCAGTCAGCTCGAAGAAAGGAAGCACACCATCCTCAGTGATGCCCGCGACGAGGCCCGCAACATCATCGTCAGCGCCAACCGCACCGTCGAGCGTACCATTGCCGACATCAAGGAGGCCAATGCCGAGCGTGAGCGTACCAAGGAGATACGCGAGCAGATGCGCAAAGAGGTTGAAAGACTTGCCATTGAGCAAGCTGCCGCCGACCAGAGGAGAACAGAAAGCAGTGATGAGCCGGCAGGCATGGAAGAGCCAAGAGCAGAGAAGGGAACAGAGAAAAACGCCAAGAACGGAAGAAGAAAAGGAAAAGACGAACAGCGGACAGGGAAGGGCGATACGATGGCTGACATAGCTGATGGAGTGATGCAGGTGGGTGATATTGTGCGTATTGATGGTGGCGACACCTACGGGCAGCTGGTAGAGTTGAAGGGCAAGAAAGCCGTTGTCGAGAGCAATAGCCTTCGCATGACAATAACCATCGACCGCATTAGCAAGACCCAGAAGAAAACAATCCCCGTCGACCGTACTGACCGCCAAAACAACCGCTTCCAGTCAATCTATGACGACATCAACGAGAAACGCAAGCACTTCACACCCACACTCGACCTGCGTGGTCACCGAGCCGACGAGGCACTCGGCGAGCTGCAACGCTTCATCGACGATGCCCAGCTGCTGAGCGAGAGGGAGTTGCGTATCCTTCACGGCAAAGGCTATGGGATACTGAAGACCGTCATCCGTCAGCGGCTACAGACCATCCCCGAGGTCAGGTCTTTCCATTCCGCCTCCATCGAATCAGGCGGCGACGGAGTCACCGTTGTGCTGATGAAGTAACAATAAAGCTCCACCGCATCGCTGTGGTGGAGCTTTCCTTTTGAATAGCCGTAAGGGCGAAGCCTATTATTCTATCTTGGTGCCGCATTCGGGGCAGAACTTGCTGTCGGTCTCGGTGCCGCACTTGGGGCAGCGGCGAGGGCCCTGCTGCTCCATCGGTGTGCCGCATTCGGGGCAGAACTTGCCTTCCGACTCGGTGCCGCACTTGGGGCAGCGACGCTTGGCGGAGGGCTGTGGTGCCGGCGTGCCGCATTCGGGGCAGAACTTGCCGGTCACGATGGCTCCGCAGTTGGGACATTTCACGCCCTGTTGCGGTACAGAGCCGCCCTGCTGAGCATAGGGGTTGTACTGCTGCTGTGGACCAGGATTGTTGAACACATTCTGCATTGCGCCGCCCGTCATGCCGCCAGTGCCCATGTTCATCATGCCCAGACCCATGAAAGCGCCGGCTGCACCGCCTTCGTTGGCGGCAGCGGTGTTGATGGCGTCCATGATGCGGCCTTGCTGCATCATCGAGTTGGCATTGTGCTCGTATTCAGTAATCTTCTTCTGGCTGTCGTTGTCGAGCGTGACACTCTCCACCGTGAAGCTCACCAGCTTGATGCCGCGGTTGCGGATAGGCTCGTCGAAGACGCGCTCGTCCATTATCTGCTTGATTTCGTCGGTGTAGCTCGGGAGTTCCAGCACGGGGGTCTTGTGCTGGCTGTTGCCCAGCTCGTTGAGCACATTCTGGAACGAGGCAATCACCTCGCTGCGCATCTGCTCGATGAGGTTCTGCTTCTTCACCACGTCGGCGGTGCCGGCATGGTTGCGCATGAAGATGCCCACGTCGTCGAGCTGGAAGGTATATTTGCCGAAACATTTGACGTTGACGCTCAGGGGCATCAGCGAGCCGGTCATCTGGTTGGGGATGGCGTGCGACCAGTCCTGGAAGGGGATAGGAGCAGGGGTGCCAAACTTGTTGTCAAGTATCTCTTTGATGTTGAAGTAGAAGACAGCCTGTTCCTTGTTGCGGTTGCCGCCATATTTGAAGCGTTCCCACATCTCCTTGAACACAGGGCCGAACTGGCCGGCAAAGAATGACGGTGACGTGGAGGCGTCGAAGGTGTAGACTCCCTCTTCGGCGGTGGCGTCGACCACAGCGCCAGAGTCGTAGATGACAGCCACCTGGCCAGGAGCCACAAGCACGCGGCTGCTTTTCGAAATCTGACCAGTCTTGGTGGTCACTTTCACCATGAGGGTGTCCATGTCCATGTTGTCGCACTTGATAAGGTCCAACCATGTGTCGCGGATGGTCGAAATAGGCGAATTGACGATTGCTTTTATGAGTCCCATATCTCGTTATTTTAGGTTATGTTTTTTGTGGATTAGCGGTTTTCTAAATGCTGTGCAGGTCGGTGAGAACCCAGTCATGCTCGCCGGTAGTTATCACGCTGCCGCAGTATTCGCACTGGCCGGCGGAGGTGATTTGTGTCGGGGCGCCGCAGTTCGGGCAATTGGTTGTCGACATGTTGCTCAACCCTTCCTGGGTCTTCACGCCTTTCTTGCGGTTGAAGGTGAGAATGTAGTTCATGTACCAATCCTTGTTAGGGTCGCTCTCCAGCACCTTGCGGCTTGTGGCGTCCACCACGTAGTCGCGCATCACTGCACTGAGGTAGACCTTCACCACCTCCTTGTCGCCGTCCTCGGCAAACGACACTAGCTTGCACGACTTGATGCCAATCTTCTCAATTACATTAATCTTGTTGTTGCGGATATATTCATCCAGCTGCTGGTTGTGCTGAGCAAAGAGCTCCTCGCTCTCGAAGGGGCGTATCTTCTTCCAGTCGCGGTCGGTCCAGGCCTGTTGCAGCTTGAGGAACACTTCGCGAACCCATGCGTTGAACTTGTCGGCCGAGAAATGCTCGTCGATAGCCTGTATCTGCGCCGCCACCATGCTTTCGTTGGCTGCGTCGGCTTGAGCCCTCTCCATGGCGGCAGCCCTCATCTGCTCTGCATTGCCAGAGGTGGGGGTGCCTCCGCCGTTGTTGCCGCCTTTCTTGCGGAAGATGAGGTATATTATCACTGCTATGATTGCCAGTGGTACACCCACGACGGGATGGTCGAAGATGAGGCTCACCAAGATGCCGGCAATGAAGCCTGCAAGTCCGTCGTCGTCGCCGCTGCTGCTACTGCTGCTGCTGCTCTCGGTATAGCGGTTCTGGTTGCCCACGTCGGCAAGAGCCATCGTGCTGGCACATACCAGCACAACAAGCAGAACCACGCTGGCGATTCTGAATAGTTTACGTCTGTCCAATTTCATAATGTGCGGTGTATTTGTTTGTGAGATAATGCTTTGTGGTGTTTTTAGGAAAGTTGTTGTGCTTACAAATATACACAAATTTCCAGATTCAAACACATACACGCAAATAAAACGTAAATTTCCATTTATTACCCAATATTATTAAGGGCAATTAACGTTTATCCCAGGAAAAAAGGAATCATGAAGGCGTGTCACATTGTTTTCACCGGGAAGTTGAAGTATTTGTTGGGGTAGGGTTCATTCTTCAGCGTGAAGTGCCACCATTCGCAGTCGTAAGGCTCAAATCCGTGGCGCAACATGGCATCGCGCAGTATCATCCTGTTTTTGAACTGTTGCTCAGAGAGTTGCCAATGACCATTCCCCTTGTTCAGTTTCCTGGAGGAGATGTTGCCGCAATAGTCGGGATGGCTCTCAATGCCAAACCAGTCATGCACGCCGCCCATGTCCAGCTCCTTGCCCGTTGCCATGTCGAAGAGGGTAAGGTCGACCGTCGAGCCTCGCGAGTGGCCGCTTTTCTCCGCAATGTAGCCCAGTTCGAAGAGGCGGCTTTTGTCCACGTAGGGGTAGAAGAAGGGGCGCATCAGCGTGTCGTCGAGGGCGGCGCCCCAACGCATGAAGTGGTCCACAGCCATTTGGGGGCGGTAGGCGTCGTAGACCTTCAGGCGGTAGCCCATGGCAATGACGTCGTCGCTCACAGCCTTGAGGCTGTCGGCAGCCTGGCGGGTAATGAGGGCTGTAGGTTCCAGGTAGCCGTCGATGCGGCTTCCGACGAAGTTGTAGGTGCCGAAGTAGCGAGCCTCGATGATGACGTCGGGCACCACGTCGGTCAGGGCCACAAAGCCGAACTCTTCATACACGTTCGGGGTTTGTTCTCCCGACTCGTCGAAGGGGGCAGTGATAACCAATGTGTCCATAGTGGCAGGCTTCTCGGCTTCCTTTGCAGGGGTGCATGCCGTCGTGGCAAGGCAGAGTGCCGCCACCAGTTGTAAAAGTATGGATTTTCTACTCATATATATACTGTTTTTGGGGTTAAACATTATTTCCCGGTTTCATTGACGCTGTCAACAACAATGAATTTCAGTTCACGTCTCATGTTCTCGATGTCGAAGTGGTTGCCCATAAGCAGCTCTCCGTCGATGCCGACACAGAAGTCGGTGTGGCTCTCAATGCCCACATGTTGCGCACGGCAGTAGGCGACGATATCATGCAGGCTGGCATTGTCGAGATACTTGCCGCTCTTGTACTGCCCGATGATGCTGGCGAACCGCGCTATCGAAATGGGAGATATGGCGGTGACCTCGAGGAGGCCGTCGTCGTTCATCGAACGCGGTGCGCTACGGAATCCGCCGCCCTCGTAGCGGCCGTTGGCCAGCGATGCCAGCATGCAGTCGCCTTCTCTCCATAATTCACCGTCGACGAAGATGCGGCAAGGGTTGTGTCGCCCCTTGACAAGGCTCTTCACAATGCCCGTCGTGTAAGCCATGCGACCTCCTATGAGCGGCTTACGCCGCACCTCAGCCATGACGCGGCACACCTCGGCTTCGAACCCGTAGTTCAGCGTGTTCAGCGCATAGCGCACCCTTCGTGAGTCATGTCCGTCGGCTCGGCCGACCATTCCAGCTTCGTAGCTCACCTTCATCACATCAACCTCCACCGACTGAGCAGTCATCAGTTTTTCGAGGTTGTTGAAGTCGCCCCCTGTCCAGTACTTGACATAGTCGTTGCCGCTGCCGCAAGGGTAGCATCCCACCTCGACACCCTCGCCGTTCCCACCGCTCTGCTTCCAGTTCATGAAACCTGTAACCACCTCGTTTAGAGTGCCGTCGCCTCCGCAGGCGTAGATGCGGATGCCGTCGCCGACATTTAGGCCACAAAAGCTCTCGACGATCCGTGTGGCATCGCCAGGATTCCGTGTGACATAGACCTCAGCCGAGCCGTCGAGAGCCTTTACCTTGCTCTCGATGTCGCTGACGTGGTTCTTTTCTCCAGCACAAGGGTTGATGACAAACAAATTCTTCATTATGCTTCTGATAACGCCTTGTCCATCTATTTATTGTGTGCTGCCCACTTTGCCGATTATTTTCTACTCATAATAACACGCTTGCGGACAATAATTCAAATACTTCTTCGCTTAAACTGTAGCAGCTTGAAAAAGTGGATACAAAAATTTTTTTCAGGTTAAGACAGAAACGGCTGACAAAGAAATAGAAACTTGTATTGGTTGAAAAGTGTACCACTGAATGACGGCTTTTCACAACAGCATTGCCATGTATAATGGTAAATGTATGATTCCCTTTTCAATTGATAAATCTGCTGAATGTATGATGGTTGGACTGGTCATATAATCAGTGTACTTCGTCATGCATTTTGTCAATGAGGTGAACGTGTATTTTTTACCACTTTTTACCTCCACAGGCCGAATGTTATGTCGGCTGGTCACTCGATCTTTCTGTAACAAGAAATCTATCTCCATTCTCTCTGCGGCATTGCTGGAGGTCTTGCCATAGTAGTAGAGATTATGGCCATTTGCTGCAAGCATTTGGCTCACAACGTTTTCAACCAGCATTCCTTCATTGATTTCTAACTTTCCGAACAAGAGTTTTTTGTATAGGTCTGATGATACTATGCCGCGTTCATCAAAAGTATGGCTGATGAGGAGTCCCGTGTCATTCATGTAGCATTTCAACATGGTGCGTTCTTCATTCAGTTTCAGCCCAATATTTGGCTCAGTGGCATTATAACATATATTTACAACTTTTGCATCCCGTAACCAAAAGAAAGCATCATCCCAATCTCGGTATTTCGCTCCTGGTTTCAAAGAAGACAGACGGAATTTCTTCTCATGTCTGGAGAGTTGTGATGGTATTTGATCAAAAATACTCACCACCTTGTCTGCTTGGACGCCTGCATAGTTGAATATGTCGTTGCGGTAAATGGCAAGGATGTCTCGTTTTATGGCGTCTACTTCATCAAAATCATTAGTTTGCACATATTTTGAAACCGCCTGTGGCATTCCGCCAACAATCATGTATAGTCTGAAAAGGTCCATTGTCTTACGGTGAAATAATTGACCCATTGGTTTCTGTTCGGAATACATGGTGCGAACAAAATCCATAAGCATATCATTTCCTGTAGCCCACAGAAATTCTTCAAAATCCATCGGGAACATCTTTATGGCTCTCTCCTCTGATGGAATGACTATACCTTGAGTGTTTTTTTTGATGCTGACAAGTGAACCTGTCTCGATGTAGTCGTATCGTCCGTCGGCCACCAGGAACTTGATGGCAGCTCTGGCTCGCGGACATAGTTGCACCTCATCGAAAATGATTAATGAGCGACGTTTATGGAGCTTGACTTTATAGTATTGACTCAAAACTAAGAATAGTTTGTCAAGATCATCCAAGTACAAGTCGAACCATTCGTGTACCATTTTTGGAGCCTGGTTAAAATCTATAAGCAGATACGTCTTGTACTCGTTTCTGGCAAATTCCTCAACAATATAACTCTTGCCAACACGGCGTGCTCCTTCAATCAAAAGTGCTACCTCTCCATGTCTTTTTTCTTTCCATTCAAGAAGCTGGTTGTATATTTTTCTTTTCATAATGATATATTTATCTGTATTACATTGTATTTAACAATTAAACTTACACTTTTTTTAGATTTTTCAAAGTGCAAATATACACCTTTTTTAGATTTTTCGATGGATAAATATACACCTTTTTTAGATTTTTCAATGGATAAATATACACCTTTTTTAGATTTTTCGATGGTGTATTGTAGCAGCTTGAAAAAGTGGACACAAAAAATTTTTTAAT
>CACZUZ010000054.1 GCA_902784465.1 uncultured Bacteroidota bacterium | reverse complement strand
GCCGCGAGGTTCGCTTCGGCGGCATCGTGACCGCCGCCATGTCGGGCATCTCCCAAAAGACGGGCCGCCCCTACGGCTCCATGACCATCGAGGACTATGAGGGCTCCTACGAGCTCCGCCTCTTTGGCGAGGACGGATTGAAATACAGGGAGTATTGCCAGAAAGGCCTTTTCGTCTTCGTCAAGGCCGAGATTAAGCAGTACACCATCAAAAAGGATGGCGTCGAGAGCAAAAGCCCCGCACGCATCTACATCGAGCGCATCATGCCGCTCAGCGACGTGGTCCCACAGTTCACTAAGAGCATCAACTTCCGCATCGACATCCGTCAGCTGAACGAGGACTTCTGCTCTCGCCTCAAGAAGCTGGCTCACCAAAACCGCGGCAAGACCAAGCTGACTGTCAACGTCGACGACAAGGAGCATGAGATGACTCTTTTCATGTCTTCCAACGAGTTGAGCGTCGACCCTGGCCCCTTCCTCGCCCTCCTCAAGAACATACCCGAAGTCTACGGCATCAAGCTGAACAACAAGTGAAAAACATAAAACTATATACGGAAGTTCCAGTGGGGTTGGAATGGTTTAGGATAGGTCATTTCGATTCTCTCTTCTTGCTCGGCTCATGCTTCACCGAGAATATGGGCAAGCGGCTCACCGACCTCAACTTCCAGACGCTCATCAATCCTTTCGGCATCCTCTACAACCCTCTGTCGATGGCTACGGCACTGTCTTATTGCTTGGACGACAAGAGGGTAGGGGAGGAATACCTGGTGTTTCGCGACAACCTCTGGCACTCGTGGCTCCATCATGGCTCCTTCTCGCGCCACGACAAGCAGGAGTGCCTGGACGCATGCAACAATGCCATCAATAATGCCTATACATTTCTTTTGACCTGCAACACAGTGATAATCACCTTCGGCTCGGCATGGTACTACCAACTTAAATGTAATAATCCTCGTCCCGCAGATGTTGAATCATCCGCATCCATTGTCGCCAACTGCCATAAGGTCCCCGCTGCCAACTTCGAGAAGCGTCTCGCCTCAGTGGAAGAGGTCGTGGATGCCTGGAGTCCTCTTGTGAAGAGGCTGTTGGCAAAGGGAACGCGTATCATCTTCACCGTAAGCCCTGTCCGTCATCAAGCCTACGGTGCCCACGGCAACCAGCTCGGCAAAGCTGTCCTGCTCCTGGCTATTGAGGAACTCATCTCAAGACATTCAAATCAAGACAACTCTCATCAGGACCCCACGATTCTATCGTCGACAAGTCAACATCAAAAATCCAATAATAAAAACTCACAGCTGTCCTATTTCCCTGCTTACGAGATTGTCACCGACGAGCTTCGCGACTACCGCTTCTACGCCGACGACATGGTGCATCCCTCTCCTTTGGCAGAACAGATTGTTTGGCAGAGGTTTCAGGAGACATTCATGACTCAGGAAACTATCGACCGCTGTGATGACTACGAAAAGATGAACCGGCGCAACGCCCACCGCCCTCTCCACTAAATTGCCGAATTTCTTTCCCTTTAATATTAATCCCCCATTTATGAACAACACCGTCTTAAATTGTCTCCGCGAACGCCGCAGCGTCCGCTCCTTCAAGCCCCAACAAATCACCGACGAGGAACTGACCACCGTCCTCGACGCCGGCACCTTCGCCCCGACGGGCATGAACTACCAGGACCCCTGGATTGTGGCTGTGCAGAACCCCGACATTATCGCCCAACTGGTGCGTATGAACAAACAGTTCACCGAGCAGGAGGGCAACCCCTACTATGACGCACCGACCATCGTGCTGGTCTTCGCCTCGCGTCCCGAGAAGTGGAAGAACGGCATGGCCGACGGCTCCTTAGTGCTTGGCAATATGATGAATGCCGCTCACGCCATCGGCTTGGGCTCCTGCTGGATAAACCGCGAACGCGAAATGTTCGACACCGAGGAGGGCATGCTGCTGATGAAGCAACTGGGCCTGCCCGAAGGATTGATGGGCGTAGGCGCCCTCTCGTTGGGCTATCCCGCCTCTCCACTCCGTCCTGCCCGCCCTCGCAAGGAAAACTACTACAGGATAATCAAATAATCGCCTCAAATGCCGGTAAGCAACGATATTAGAGAGAGGCTGTTAAGGCTTGCTGACCATTACGAGTCAGCCGACTTCATCGTCGGCGACCCCTCGTGGTGGATGCATCAGGTCGTCGGAAAGCATAACCAGGAGGCTATGGCTTTCCTTGCCTCTTGCCTGAGCTATGGCAGCCGCAAACAGTTCATGCCCAAGATAGGACAACTGCTAGAGTGGTCGGGCGGCGAAGTGCATCGTTGGGTCGCCGAGGGTGCTTTCGAGGATGCTCTTCGCGAGGACGACGACAGCTGCTTTTACCGTCTTTATTCGAAAAAAAGCATGAACGCCCTGCTTCAGGCCTATCGGCAGATGCTGACGGATTTCGGCTCGATGGGCCTTTATGTACACCGCAATGCTAGCGACGGACTTGCTGCAATACAGTCTCTTTGTGGCTATTTTGGCGACAAGGGCGCCAGCGTGGTGGTTCCTAAGGACTGCACCTCTGCCTGCAAACGGCTCTGCATGTTCCTCCGATGGATGGTTCGCGACAATTCCCCTGTCGACTTGGGCCTCTGGGCGGACTTTATCGACAAGCGTTCCCTCATTATGCCCCTCGACACTCATGTGTTGCAGCAGTCGCTGAAATTGGGTCTCCTCTCCAGCGGCACGGCCTCTATGTCGGCAGCTCGCCGACTGACGGCATCGCTCGCTGAGGTCTTCCCCGACGACCCTCTGCGGGGCGACTTCGCCCTTTTCGGCTACGGTGTTGAGCACGACTAAAGGGGTGCCGCCATTTTTTTTTACATCCTTTTGTTGATAATTAAAAAAATTGTTGTAATTTAGCGGTGTGAAAAGGATGCAATCCTGACACTTAAAAAAAGTAATAAACAATTAAAAGTTAATAATATGGAAGCAAAAAAGTCACAGAAGGCAGACCTTGAAAATAAGAAAGGACTGTTCCTTGAAATCGGTTTGGTGACAATTCTTGCACTCGTTTTGGTGGCTTTCAACCTTCGCAGCACTGAAAAATCTGACAGCGGTCTTGCAATGCAGATGATCAGCGAGGAGATGGAGGAGGAAATCATCCAGACAGAGGAAGAGCAGCAGCAGGAACCCGAGCCTGAGCCTGAGCAGCCAGAGCCCGAAGTCACCACTGAACTTGAAATTGTCGACAACGACGCTGAAATTGAGAACGAGCTCGGTATCGTCGATGCTGGTGACGACGCCAACAAGGCATCCGAAGAGGTTGTTATCACCGACGTTGGAGGCGAGGAAGAGGTTCAGGAAGAGGAAATCTTCGTTTTCGTCGAGAAGTACCCTGAGTACCCTGGTGGCGAGGAAGCCCTCTATGCCTACCTCAACAAGAGCATCCAGTACCCTGAGATGGCTCGCGACAACGGCATCACCGGAACGGTTGTCATCAAGTTCGTCGTCGAGAAAGACGGTAGCATCACCAAGGCCTCCATTCTCCGTGAGATTGGTGGCGGTTGCGGCAAGGAAGCTCTCCGCGTCGTCAACGCCATGCCCAAATGGAAACCTGGCCAGCAGAGCGGTAAGGCTGTGCGTACCGAGTTCACACTCCCCGTACAGTTCCAGCTCCAGTAATCCTGACCTAGAAAACAAAAACCCAAAGGCGGACTCTATGTTCGCCTTTTTCTATTCACAACACACCATTGTCCATTCACACTTCACCATTCACACTTCACCATTCACACTTCACCATTCACCACCTTGATATCTGTAAACAACTTATCTGTCCAATTCACTGGCGTCGACCTCTTCGACGGTGTCACCTTCAATATCGCTGACCGCGACCGCATTGGTCTTGTCGGCAAGAATGGTGCCGGCAAGTCGACACTTCTCAAAATACTCTGTGGCCGTCAGGAAGCCGAGACGGGCACCATCATCATTGCTTCTGGTCAGACGGTTGGCTATCTGCCTCAGGAGATGGTCCCCGACACGGTAGGCACTGTGTTGCAGGAAACCATGACCGCTTTTGAGCAGATTGACGAACTCGAAAGACTTCAGGAACGTCTCTCAACCGAGGTCGCCGAGCGTACCGACTATGAGTCGCCAGAGTATGAGCGACTGCTCTCACGGCTGCATGACGTCACCGAACAGATATCCATGCTTGGCGGCAACGGCCGTCAGGAACAGGCGGAGAAGATACTGCTTGGCTTGGGCTTCAAACACAGCGACTTCGGTCGCCTGGTAGGCGAATTCAGCGGCGGTTGGCAGATGCGTGTCGAACTCGCCAAATTACTACTCAAACACCCCGACTTCTTGCTCCTCGACGAGCCTACCAACCATCTTGACATTGAGTCTATCCAGTGGCTCGAGAACTACCTCTCCACCTATTCCGGCGCTGTGGTGCTGGTGTCGCACGACCGCACTTTCCTCGACAACATCACCAAGCGTACCATCGAGATAACCGCCGGTCGCATATATGACTATAAGGTCTCTTATTCCGAATATGTCGTGCAGATGCAGGAACGCCGTGCCTCTCAGATGGCTTCTCTCACCAACCAGCAACGGCAGGTGGCTCAGATAGAGGCTTTCATCGAAAGGTTCCGCTACAAAGCCACCAAGTCGAAACAGGTGCAGTCGCGCATCAAGATGCTTGAACGTATGGAGGAAATCAAGGTTGATGAGGTCTCTACCGAGAGCATCCGTTTCCAGTTCCCTCCAGCTCCTCACAGCGGCAAAATTGTCCTCGAAGCTAGTCACTTGGGCAAGGCGTATGGCGACAATCGGGTCTTCGACGGTGTCGACTATATCGTCACCTCGGGTAGCAAGCTTGCTTTCGTGGGCCGCAACGGCGAGGGTAAGTCGACAATGGCGAAAATCATCGTTGGCGAACTGAATGACTATACCGGTAACTTTCGTATCGGCCAGGGTGTTCAGATTGGCTACTACGCACAGAACCAGGCGGCTATGCTCAACGGTGAGAAGACCGTCTTCGAAACCATCGACGATGCTGCCGTGGGCGACATACGCCCAAAGATTCGCAACATCCTGGGCTCGTTCCTCTTCGACGACGATGACATCGACAAGAAGGTCAAGGTTCTATCCGGTGGCGAGAAGGCTCGATTGGCACTCGCCAAATTGTTGCTGACCCCCAGCAATTTACTTGTCCTCGACGAGCCTACCAACCACCTCGATATGGACTCGAAGGATGTCCTGAAGAACGCCCTACTGCAGTACAAAGGCACCCTTATAGTGGTCTCTCACGACCGCGACTTCCTCCAGGGTCTTACCGATTCGTTGTACGAATTTCGCGATGGTGGCGTTCATGAATTCAAGGGCGACATTTTCGAGTTCCTCGAGCAGCGTCGGCTCGATCATCTAAAAGACTTGGAAACAGTCAAGAAACAACAGGCATCAGCACCGCAAACGGTATCCCAGAACAAACTGAACTATCAGCAGTCGAAGGAACGTGAGCGTGAGCTACGAAAACTTCGAAGCAACGTGGAAAAGATTGAGAAAGAGATTTCTGATCTGGAAATTCAGATAGCCGAAAAAGAGGCTAGGCTTGCCTCGGGCGACGCATCGGTGGCAGCGGATGCAAGTTTTTATGCCGAATATCAGTCGCTGAAAGACAAATTGGAAGAACGCATGTCGGCTTGGGAGGATGCCACTATCGCTGTCGAGGAATTCGAAAGCCACTAAACCATTCACCATTCACCTCACATTTGTCCATTCACAATTCACAATTCACCATTCACGAAAAACCAATTCACCATTCACCTCACATTTGTCCATTCACAATTCACAATTCACCATTCACGCCAATAAGTAATACTCCTTTGGCTGGTTGTGTCGATGGTTATCAGCGACTCTGGTGCCACATCGGCATCGTCAGGATTGCCTCGATGCCATTCGTAGAGTGGAGTGCTATCGACAAAACTCTGGAAGTGTTCCAATGAGCCTTGTCGGTCGAAAGTGTATTGGTTCTGCCAATCGCGACCATCATCTGTCCAGCGGTGGGTAACCGTATGCACACCTACATTCAGCCCCATAAGCTCAACATCACGATAGTAGCTGATTTGTCGCACCATGATGTCGGCTCGTGTGTAGTCGTCTTCACCTGCCATGACGCGCTCTGTCCAGTTACCATGGGAATCGTACAGGGCGGCATGGTAGTTGCCGTCCGACTCTAGCCATAGATGATGGCAGGCGGTATTGTTCTCGGTGTCACGCTCAGCGTATTTGTAAAGGGTGTCGGCAGCGATGCGGGGAGGGTAGAGGAGAAGCACCGTGTCATCCAGCGTCTCATCACTGTTATAATACTCATTGTATGAATAGAGTACAATCAGGGAATCGTTGTCGCCGTATGCATATTTATAGTGTGCCATTTTGCGGAACACACATCCCCCGTCGCCAGTAAAAGGATGCCCATATTCTTCATATTCAATCAGTCGACCTAGTATGTCAAATCGATGGATGGTCTTCTCGAAGGCATAAAGTCCATATTGCGTGACCTCTGCCACCGGCCCTGTAAGCCCAAAATAAGCAAGCGTAAGTGCAACAATAATGCTATTCATATTTTATATTTGTATTGTCCATTCACAATTCACCATTCACCATTCACAATTCACCTCCCCCAGCTGTCCCTATCCAACGACCGATATGTGATAGCCTCCTGCAGATGAATGGCTTGTATGTCGGCGCTGTTGTCGAGGTCAGCTATAGTGCGGCTCACTCGCAGTATGCGGTCGTATGCGCGAGCCGAAAGCCCCAGACGCTCCATTGCTTGTTCCATAATTCTTCTGCATTCCTCGGTCAATACGCAATGTTGCCTCGTCAACTTGCTCGTCATCTGTGCGTTGCAATGCACGCCAGGGTTGCCCTTGAATCGCTCCGTTTGTATTGCCCTTGCAGCCATGACACGTTTCCGTATCTCCGCACTGCTTTCGGCAGGTCGCGTGTTGCCTAAGTCGGTGACAGGCACCGGCGTTACCTCAATATGCAGATCTATCCTATCCATCAAAGGGCCGCTGACCTTGTTCATGTAGCGTCGGGCAGCACCGGCAGGACATGTACACTCTATCGTCGGGTGGTTGTAGTAACCGCAAGGACAGGGATTCATGGCGGCGATAAGCATGAAGGCGGCAGGGTATTCGATGGTCTGCTTGGCACGGCTGATAGTAATTCGACGCTCTTCCATGGGCTGTCGCAGCACCTCGAGGGCAGTACGCTTGAATTCTGGTAGTTCGTCAAGGAATAGCACTCCGTTGTGAGCCAGACTTATCTCGCCGGGAGCCGGATTTGAACCTCCACCGCATAGCCCTGCGTCCGAAACGGTATGGTGTGGCGATCGGAACGGGCGTATCGAGATGAGCGAGTCCTCCTTGCGCATCTTGCCGGCAACGGAATATATCTGTGTGGTTTCCAGCGATTCGCTTAGCGACAGCGGTGGCATGATGCTGGGCATGCGTTTTGCCAACATGGTCTTGCCGCTGCCTGGAGGACCAACTAAAATCACGTTATGTGAACCCGCAGCTGCAATCTCAAGCGCACGTTTGACATCCGACTGCCCCTTTACGTCAGCAAAGTCAAATTCATAGTTATTCAACGAGTTGGCAAATTCTGCTCGAGTGTCGACAACGGTTGGCTCAATGTTTTTTTTGCCGTTGAAGAAGTCGATGACCTCTTTGAGGGTGTTGGCCCCATAAACATCAAGGTTATTGACGATGGCGGCCTCGCGGGCATTGGCAGCAGGAAGGATGAAACCCTTGCAGTGGCGACGACGAGCCTCGATGGCTATGGGCAAGGCTCCCCTTATTGGACGCAACGACCCGTCAAGACCTAACTCGCCCATGATTACATATTCTTCAAGTCCTTGGCTTTCAATATCGCCGTTGGCTCCAAGGATGCCCATTGCGATGGTAAGGTCGTAGGCGGTGCCCTCTTTCTTGAGGTCGGCAGGTGCAAGGTTGATGATTATCTTCTTGCCAGGGATTCTATAGCCTGTCTGCTCGAATGCAGAGGTTATGCGTTGTGTGCTCTCTTTCACGGCGTTGTCGGGCAGACCCACCATGCTGAACCCTACGCCGGAGCAGATGTTCACTTCGACGGTGACAGTCAAGGCATTGACCCCTATGATTGCACTTCCGTAAGTCTTAACGAGCATATCTTTGTTTATTAGTCAGTATATTAGTCAATTGATATTTAATTCCATCCGAAAATCCCCCCATCCGTCCCATCCGAAAATCCGCCCCATCCGAAAATCCGCCCCATCCGAAAATCCGTCAATCCCTCCATCCGAAAATCCGTCCCATCCGTCCCATCCGAAAATCCGAAAATCCGTCCCATCCGAAAATCCGAAAATCCGAAAATCCCCCCATCCGTCCCATCCGAAAATCCCCTCATCCCCCCTCAGTAGCTCATCACATTAAAGGCATTCTTCAAATGCTTTATTTCGGGCCCATTATTGCCCTCGATGATAGAGATTATGTCGAAACGAACCGGCTCGTGGCGGTTTTTCTCGTGTACATATTTGTCGGCAGCCCAAATGAGCATCTGTCTTTTTCGGTGATTCACAGCTTCCTCGGGTTCTATTATTTCATTTCCGGTGCGAGTCTTGACTTCCACGACCACTATTTCGTCATCTTTGAAAGCAATGATGTCTATCTCATACCTCTTTGCCCTGTAGTTGCGTTCAAGAATCAGATAGTTGTTCCTCTCCAGATACTCCACAGCCTCTTGCTCGCCAGCGGCGCCTAGAGCCTTAGCCTTGCGTTGCTTGGCGACGCTTCCCAAATCCGATTGCGTCGAAGAGTCATCTTTGGTCTTGCTCATAATCATCTGTCGTAGAATGTTGCAACGGTTAATCTACTGTTTTCTAGTTGAGTATTGAGTATTATATAAATATGTTTAGGTTTGCAAATTTACAAAAAATCCCATATCCCTCCCTAAATCGTAGTAAAAAAAGGATAATCACTTATAATTCAACCCCAAAATATCACTCCAAAAACCTATCACACTTCCTATTATTTCATTCCCTTTTTTTCGCACATTTTCGTCATTTCGCATTTTCCTCGGAAAAACATAGGATAATGACACTAAAATTATCGTTTTCCATCCTTCTTAGCCTGCATTCTTAGCAAATATTAACATAAATGTTTTTGTACAAAGTAATGAAATCCATGCAGATAAGCATTCCCAAATACAAAAGCATTCAAATGAAATTTTCGTATCTCGAAAAAAGTTTGTATTTTTGCACATTAATTTGACCAATATGAAAATATCCGTTGCAGGCACCGGCTATGTCGGTTTAAGTATTGCCACCTTGTTGGCTCAACATAATGATGTTACCGCAGTGGACGTTGTCCCGGCGCGTGTCGATTTGGTAAACAACAAGAAGTCTCCCATCCAGGATGACTACATAGAGAAATATTTGGCAGAGAAACCGTTGTCGCTAAAGGCCACCCTCGACCAAGAGGCTGGTTATCGTGATGCAGAGTTTGTGGTTATCGCTGCTCCGACCAACTACGACAGCCAGAAGAACTTCTTCGACACCTCCGCTGTGGAAGCTGTCATCGACGCTGTCTTGAAGGTCAACCCCGATGCCGTGATGGTCATAAAGAGCACTATCCCCGTGGGTTATACCCGCAGTCTTTATGTGAAATACCAGAAACAGGGCGTCAAGAAATTCAACCTGTTGTTCAGCCCTGAATTTCTCCGTGAGAGCAAGGCTCTCTACGACAACCTCTACCCGTCGAGAATCATTGTCGGAGTCCCCAAGATGATGCCAGGCGCTGAATACCAGGAAGAGAATGAGGCTATCAAGGCGTTGACCGACACCGAGTGGCTCACCGAGCGTGCTCATGTTTTCGCCAAGCTGCTTCAGGAAGCTGCCATCAAGGAGGATGTCCCCACTTTGTTCGTGGGCATGAAGGAAGCCGAGGCCGTGAAACTCTTTGCCAATACCTATCTCGCCTTGCGCGTCAGCTACTTCAACGAGCTGGATACATACGCCGAGATGAAAGGCCTTGACACTCAGGCTATCATCGACGGTATCGGTCTTGACCCGCGTATCGGCACTCACTACAACAACCCATCGTTCGGCTATGGCGGCTACTGCCTGCCAAAGGACACCAAGCAGCTGCTTGCCAACTACGAGGATGTGCCGCAAAACATGATGTCCGCCATCGTTGAGAGCAACCGCACCCGCAAGGATTTCATTGCCGACCAAGTCCTCAAGATGGCCGGCTACTACACAGCATCTTCGTCATTCGACCAGAACAAAGAGGAGGCAATAGTGATTGGCGTTTATCGCCTCACCATGAAGTCCAACAGTGACAACTTCCGCCAGTCTGCCATCCAGGGCGTGATGAAACGCATCAAGGCCAAAGGTGCCCAGGTTATCATCTACGAACCTACCCTCGATGACGGCACGACGTTCTTCGGCAGTTTGGTTGTCAATGATTTGGCGAAATTCAAGGCCCAATCGCAAGCAATCATCGCAAACCGCTACGACTCTTGCCTCGACGATGTCCACGACAAGGTCTACACCCGTGACATATTCAAACGCGATTAACGTAAGAATCTTTAACCATCTCAAATTCTAACCTTTGCTCTCTTACTGGTATGTAATGTGCCATCCCAATCCTGCACAGATTGAGTGGATGTTGCAACGTGAAAATCTTGGTGCTTTCAGTCGCGACGACAAGTCCGATTCTGAGCCGCTGGAGTATTTCATACCCTTCCAGTTCCTGTTGCGCGCCCCTACCAAGTCCGACAACCCTAGCTCTCCGACAGAGGATTATATAGAACGAGAGGTCTATGACCAGCAGGCAGAGGACGACAACGGTGTACGTGAGGCGTTGCACAGCTATGTGTTTGTCCGTACCGACGAGCAACGATTGTCGCGACTTCTCGAGAGCGAATGGAACAGCGGCGGAAGGCTGCACCTCTTTCATTATAGGACAATCAGCGGAGAGCCTCTCCGTGTGATGGATGACGAGATGCAGAAATTTATCGAAACACTCAGGAACAGGCAGTTGCGCTACTATATAGGTCAGCCTCTCGACGCTATGGGCGTTGGCGACACGGTGACGCTCCACCTCTCGCCTTGGGAAGGGCGAAAGGCCACCATCACACGCATTGAGTTGCGTGGCGGGCGTACCAGACTTACCGTCACCATCGACATTTTGGGCAACCTGACCCACGTCACCTTCCCTGATGTCCACGAGGGTGACGTGACATTTGACGATGAATCCCTCGAACGCCTCATCAACGGCAACCTGCTGAGGAATTTCGAGCAGGAGGTGCTGGCTATCCTTTCACGCCGGTTTAGTCGCAATCCTAGCGAGGACGACCGCCGCCGCGACAATTCGCGCCTGAAGCGACTCTATGCCTACAACGGTGTGATTGTTGACGACGAGGACGAGCAGCGCTGTTTTGCTGCGTTGATGCTTATATGCGTCACGCTGCTGGGCGAGAAGGAACTAAAAGAACAGTATGTCGCTCAGTTGAAGGGATGGCTCGATGGCATCAAAGAACCTTCAACCGACACTGAGGCTTACCTGATGCTGGCCCTTTTTGTGGCTCAACGCAAACCGGCTATGCGCGAGGCCGTCAAGAACTATCGCAACAGCCACGATGATTGTCCCGACATTATTAGACAGTTGTTTTCGAAGATTAAGCGACTCCGCTGTAGATAATTGATGTTTTTTTTCCTCTTTTTTTTTGTATTCAAAAAAAAATCGTAATTTTGCATCGATTATAAAGACATACCAATATATAAGTCAAGTGGACGAAACTATCTAATTTTTAGGGTTTTCGGGAATTCGCATCGACTATATAGTGTTCAAAATTGACCTGCAAAAAAGTGCATGGCCAAGGAATAATATTGAGTTTTAGTTGTAGAGAAGTGTCGTACGGCATGTGAATGCGTTAAATAATTGTCTACTAATTGGTTTTGTTTCCTTTTTTTACGTGACAAAAAACAAATTGCGTTATGAAGAATATCATCATCACCGGCGGTGCCGGGTTCATTGGCAGTCATGTGGTACGGCTGTTCGTCAATAAGTACCCCAATTACAAGATTATCAATCTCGATAAACTTACCTACGCTGGCAACCTCGCCAACCTGAAAGACATTGAGGACAAGCCTAACTACAAGTTCGTCCGCATGGACATCTGCGACCTCGACGGTGTGCTGAAGTTGATGCAGGACGAGCAGGTTGACGGCATCATCCACCTCGCAGCCGAAAGCCATGTGGATCGCAGCATCAAGGACCCCTTCACATTCGCCCAGACCAACGTGATGGGAACCCTCTCCCTGCTTCAGGCTGCCAAGGCCTATTGGAACGGTGAATGGGAAGGCAAGCGTTTCTACCATATCTCGACCGACGAGGTGTATGGCGCTCTGGAGATGACTCATCCCGACGGCATCGAGCCACCTTTCACCACCAAGGCATCCAGCGGCAAGCACCATCTGGCCTATGGCGAAAAGTTCTTCACCGAGGATCTTAAATACCAGCCCCACAGCCCCTATAGCGCTGCCAAGGCATCAAGCGACCATTTTGTTCGTGCCTTCCACGACACGTTCGGTATGCCTACCATCGTCACCAACTGCTCGAACAACTATGGCCCCTACCAGTTCCCAGAGAAGCTGATACCTCTTTTTATTAATAACATTCGTCATCGCAAACCTCTGCCGGTTTACGGCAAGGGCGAGAATGTACGCGACTGGCTCTATGTCGAGGATCATGCCCGCGCCATCGACCTCATCTTCCATGAGGGCAAAATCGCCGAGACCTACAACATCGGAGGTTTCAACGAGTGGAAAAACATCGACATCATCAAGGTGGTCATCAATACCGTCGACCGTCTGCTCGGCCGCAAGGAGGGTGAGGACATGGATCTCATCACCTACGTCACCGACCGCGCTGGACACGACATGCGCTACGCCATCGACAGCAGCAAGCTGCAGCGCGAACTCGGATGGGAACCCTCGCTCCAGTTTGAGGAAGGCATCGAGAAGACCGTCCGCTGGTATCTCGACAACCAGGAGTGGATGGACAATGTCACCTCCGGCGACTACCAGAAGTACTACGACGACATGTACCAGGGCCGGTAGGTGTCGGCCTTAGAATATTATGACTGTCAAGGATATTTTTGAACTTAGGAAGCAGGGTAGGATAGAGGAAGCCTACGAGGCAATCAAGCCTATGTATGCTGTCCACAAAGGTAAATACACTAGCATCTGCATGTTCTGGACAGCTAGCGACATCTTTAAGCTGCGTCTGGAACAGGGTCGCATCGACGAGGCAACAAAAATCTTTCACGCTCTCAAGCGAGTGCTGCCCTACGTCAACGACAGCGAAGGCATAGCGATGGCATTCATTCAATCCGCCGCCCGCCGCCTCGCAAACATCCCAAGGCAGTCAGAAGGTAATGATTCGCCGCAAGAGACGATTTCCAACCATCCTGAAGATTCAGAAGCCTGCGAAAAGTCCACTTCGGATGGCTCGTGTTCAAGCGATGAAGACTTCTCAGGACGACTGGTTGTAGGCCTGGACGAAGGCATTGTCGACCGTCCCTACGACAAGATTAGTGACCCTCGAAGCAAAGTCCTCGACTACATCAAGGCCTCAGAAGGCTGTTCTATCCCTAAGATAACTGCAGCCACTGGCATCCCTGCCAGGAGTGTCGCTCGCCACGTTTCAGCCCTCGTCGCCCAAGGCCTTATCGAGCATCGCGGCAGCAATAAAACCGGCGGCTACTATATCATCTGACGCTCTAGTTTGTTGTTTGATAGTGTGGTTTGTTGTAAGACAGTGTAGTTTGTTGTCTGATAGTGTGGTTTGTTGTAAGACAGTGTAGTTTGTTGTCTGATAGTGTTTTTTGTTGTAAGACAGTGTGTTTTGTTGTTTGTTGTGCTGTTTGTTGTCAGGTGGTAAACCTTCCACCGTCCCATACTCGCCAACGCCCCCGCCGCCGCCCGTCGGTTAATCCGCGGGGGATTAACCGCCCCCCCCCCAGACGGCACGCCGCGTAAACCCTGCACCCCGCCCTGCCCACCTCCCCGAGGGATCGCAAAGTCATGGAATGCATCGCCCCCCCCACAACCTCAAACAACCATAATCCTGAAATCCGAAAATCCGAGGCGCTGGCTGTTCGAGGTCGGCGGGAAAGGGAAATCGTTCGACCAGATAAAAGACTTTCCCGACAGCTATCTGGCAGTCGACGACATCGAAACCAGCCGCGGCAACCGAGTGCCCCTGTGGCTTTTCGGCTTTCTGTACTGACCAGTCTGTGGACGTGCGGAAGCTGTTCCTGGGACTACAGTGAATAGATGACATTTCTACGGCTCTTCATAGCAAGTTTGCTTGCTATGCCGAGCCGTAGAAATGTTTTGTGAAAAGCGAGAGATTCTCAGTATAGTGCCTGGTGACTTTCCCTGAAATTGGTTGACAGATTTAGCCTTCCTGTCGCCGGCCCGCGAGACCTTCGCCGCCACTCAGGCTGTCAACATCGCCAACGCCAACGACGACGTTGACATCAGAGCCACCCTCAGTCGCGTGATTTCCAAACTCAAAATCACCTCTACCGATGGATGCACCGAGAATGCGGTCAACGTACGCACCACCCTCTCTGCCGGTGGCAGGAGCTTCAACCCCCTCACCGGCTTCGCCACGGTCCACACCGACTACGACACGTCTGTGCCATCCGTGCAATCTGTGTGACCACAAAACTTCGTCGCAGGACGAAGCCTTTCCGTGATTTCCGTGCTTTCTGTGTGACATTATAAGCAGCGAAAGCTGCAAAAATCTGTGAAATCTGTGGAATCTGTGTGACATAAACCAGCGAGCGTCAGCGAGCACACCCCACCACCACAATAAACACCTCCAATCGTCGTTAATACTTTCAATAAACATTAGACGATTATGACACAAAAGCATAAGATACAGCTGTTTGAAGAGAAGAAAGTGCGTACCGTGTGGGACGACGAAAAAGAGGAGTGGTATTTTTCCATCGTGGATGTGTGTGCGGTATTGACGGATAGTGATTACCAGACAGCCCGCAAGTACTGGAAGGTGCTAAAGGGCAGACTGATAAAGGAGGGTAATGAAACGGTAACAAATTGTTACCAGTTGAAATTTCAGGCTCCCGATGGCAAGATGCGCCTAACCGACGTGGCCGATACCGAGCAGTTATTCCGTATCATTCAGAGCATCCCGTCAAAGAAGGCTGAACCGTTCAAGCAGTGGATGGCCTCAGTAGCCAAGCAGCGTCTGGACCAGCTGGCCGACCCGGAACTGTCGATTGAACAAGCGATTCTTGACTGGCGTCGCAAGGGCTACAGCGAGAGCTGGATCAACAACCGCGTGAAGAGCATCGAGGTACGCAAAGCCCTCACCGACGAGTGGGACCGTGCAGGCGTGCAGCAGGGACAGCAGTATGCGTCGCTCACCGACATCATCACACGCGAGTGGAGCGGCAAGACTACGAGACAGTATAAAAGCTTCAAGGGATTGAAGAAAGAGAGTCTTCGCGACAATATGACCAATATCGAGCTGGCCCTTAATACCCTTGCCGAGGCTTCAGTCACGGAGATAAGTAAGTCCAAGAACCCTAAGGGCTTCCGTCAGAGTGCCGCTGTTGCCAAGGAAGGCAGCAAGATTGCGGGCGATGCGCGTAAGCAGCTGGAACAGCGTGTAGGCCATTCTGTCATTTCTCCAACCAAGGCCAGTGACTATCTACCACCTGCAGAAGATGTTCAATCGTTGCCGGAGAATGATGACGAATAATTCCGTGCTTTCTGTGCTTTCTGTGTGACCATAAATCGAGCGAAGCGAGATAAAATCCGTGCCATCCGTGAAATCTGTGTGACACAATTATTGTGAGCTGGACGAACCAGCAGCAAATTCATTTTTTCGTGTCTTTCGATGTGAAAAACATCCGCGATATCCTTTCCGCCAAGCCATGAGTGAATTTGACGAGCTTTGCCATGACATGAAAACTTTCAACATCAATCTTGCTCAGGATGATGAATTCCGGAAAGTATCGCAAAGGATTTGTGATATGTTGAAGAAATGAGTGAACGAAGCAACCCGTTTTACAACAAAAAAAAGCATTAACAAGGTCATCGCCGCCATGGAATATCCTGCGACACAGTGTTCTCCTTCGTTTAGGAGGGGGGGGGCAGCGGAAAGTTACGCTACTTCCAGGCTTTCTTAAGAGTAAGGTGCCGTGTATCAGAAGTTCGTTTACACTTTTGTATCAGAAGTTCGTTTACACTTTATTATGAATAGATAAAAAAACAAATAAAAAACTTATAGAGT
>CACZUZ010000053.1 GCA_902784465.1 uncultured Bacteroidota bacterium | reverse complement strand
CCTTTGGGTTGGAGCAGACCTGTGATAATACTCGTCAAGTCCTCATTTTCCGACTTATGGTATACACCTCCCATGCTCATGCTCAACTCGCGGGCCTTCATCCAGTCGCAGGGTTCCCATTCGTATGACACTGATACCGGCACGATGTTGAGTTGCGCGATATTGGCAAGGTAATCCTTGCAATCACCACTGCTGGCAAACATTTTAAGAAGCGATGGCTCAGTGGCATCTATGCCGTTCTTGGTGCGTCCATTGCGTTGGGCAATCCACACCGACTCGCCCCGTTCGGTGATACAGTAACGCATATACGCCGACACCTGCGCCATGCTGGTGTAGAAACTGCGTAGTGTGCCACCACGCTCTACGCGGAACATCTTGTTGGCACGCCCAACCTCAATGACAAGGGGATGCTTCATGAGGTTGGCTCCAAAGGTAATCTGACAGGTAGGTATCTTGTTGTCGTGCAATATGTTCTGAAGCAAGAAAGCATCAAGGGCTATATCGCGATGGTTCGAGACGAAAAGGTAAGGGACTGTAGGGTCTAGTGGTTCCTTAATATCGCAGGAGAGTTTGGATATTGTGAGTTTGATGATGCGGACGAGGCCGTCGTACATCACCGAGGTCTGGAAGCGATCGATGGAGTCGATAGCCAACAGCTGCTCCCTGACATCGTCAGGGTCGCGGTCGGGATAGACAAAACGCGACACCGCATCGAAGTCGGGGCACTGCACAAGACGCCGCATGGCTAGTGGTATTTCCTCTTCGCTATAGGGTCGTATAGAGTCGAAATTATGTGGATACGCTTTAGAGTTCACGTTTGACGTTTCTAGTTATGGGTATTGTTTTCTTCATGCATTATGCTGCCTCAAATCGATGAATTTCACCGGCTTTCTACTCTTTTCGGGGAAATTGACGCGACGTATTGTGTCGACGGGCAGTATCTCGATACGTGGTGCCACGCGGATGCGGGAGCGGAAGCGGTCTTTGAGTTCCTTGATGACCTCCTCGTGGTCGCGAGCGTTGTCTTTCAGTCCGATTTTCACCACCACGTCGTCAGTGCCAGTGTCGTTGGTGTCGACATAGATGACGTAATTCTCTACATAATCCGTATTGTCGAGGACATCATTGATGGCTGGCGGATAAAGAGTTGTGCCTTTAAGCTTGATCATGTTGTTCTTTCGACCGATGAGGGGTGTCAGGCGATAGGAGTTGCGACCGCAACGGCATTGCTCTACACGCTTGGCTGCAATGTCGCCCGTGCGGAAACGCAACAGCGGCATGCCTTCCACGCCAAGGGTGGTGACCACTATCTCTCCTGGTTCGCCGTCGGGGACAGGCTTGTCGTCATCACCGATAATCTCCACGATAATCAGCTCGGGGTGGACGTGACCGCCACAGCCGTAGGGACACTCGCTGAAAGTGGCACCCATCTCGGTGGAGGAATAGGTAGCAAAAAGCTGCACTTCAGGCCACTTCTCTGCTATGCGACGACCCAGAAGATTGAGTTCGAAATTCTGGTCTCTCAACCCCTCACCTATGCCGATAATGCGACGCACACTGCTGGAATGGTAGTCAATACCGTGAGCCTCGGCATATTCCACCAATCTAAGGATGAACGACGGAACACACATTATTGTATCAGGATGAATACGCTGTATTGTGTCCCACTGCAACTCGGGGATGCCGTTGCCAACACGAATAATGGATGCACCCAATTCACGGATTCCCAGAAAGTAAGCCAATCCTGCCATGAAACGCTTGTCGATGGTAGTCATTAGCTGAAGGATGCTGCCAGGATGAAGTCCCGCGCAGGCAAAGGATTTCTTCTCATTGTAAGCTAGTCGCTGAAGGTCCAATTCCGTACAGCCAAAGGTCACGGGGTCGCCCAGAGTGCCGGAGGTGGTTATGTAGTCGATGATTTTCTCCTTGGGGCAGCAGAGGATGTCGCCGCTGTGCTGCTGAAGGTCGCGCTTAGTGGTGAAAGGTATACGCACAAGGTCTTCAAGATGCCTTATCGTGTTGATGTCGATGGCATTGTCGGCAAACATACGCTTGTAAAAAGGAGAGTTGCTAGCAAGATAGGCCAAAGCCTTGTGGAGCAAATCCTCCTGAAAAGCTTTTATCTCATCCGGAGATTTATATTCAATATCAGTTTCCAAAATATTCTTGAATTGGTTTTTCGTGAATTGATTTATCGTGAATTGTGAATTGTGAATTGATTTTTCGTGAATTGTGAATTGTGAATTGTGAATTGACAAATGTTTTTATCCTATCATTCCTCACTCCTCACTCCTCATTCCTCACTCCTCATTCCTCACTCCTAATTCCTAATTCCTCATTGGCATCAACGTCTCAAGCCACTCCAGGAAACGGTACTTCCAAGGGCGGCATTCGGGAGAGCCTTTGGACTCGCTGACACCAAAGCCGTGTCCACCAGTCTGATACTGGATATATAGGTGCTTTACACCTGTGGCGGTTAGTGCCGAATCGAGCAGAACGGAGTTGCGGTAATCGACCACAGGGTCATCGATACAGTTCACCAAAAAGGTAGGTGGACAATCCTTGGTGATATTTCTTTCGAGCGACCACCTGTTCATGCGCTCAAGGGTGCGGGTACGCCGCTCGCCCAGCAGTCCGCGACGCGAACGCTTGTGGACACAGTCCGCCGTCATGGTGACGACAGGATAGATGGGGGCGACAAAGGCGGGACGGACATCGTCGGGATAGACAGCCTGGCTCATAGCCAGATGTCCTCCTGCCGAGAAGCCCATGATACCGATGGTTGAGGGTCGGATGCCATAACGCGACGCATTGGCGGCGACCCAGCGGAGCGCGGCCTGACCATCGTTGTACATGTCGGGAGCCAAATGGCCGCGAAACAGCACGCGGTAGTGCGTAGCCCATGCCCACCAGCCAGCCACACGGTAGCGCAGCACGAAAGCACTGATACCATTCTGTTGCAAGAACTTGGCAACTTCGACACCCTCACCATTATAGTCGAGCCAGCAATAGCTGCCGCCAGGGCAGACAACGACTGCCGCCTTGGGGTTTTCGGCGGCATAAATTTCGAGGGTGACGCTGCCAAGCGACGAATCGGCCGGATATATGCTCACCCTCTCCTGCCCCATGGCGATGGTGGCAGACAGAAAGAGAAGGAGATATGTCAGTGGACTTAGTTTCACGCTTATGGTTTTTCAGATGTCACCTTGGCTATCCAAGTATTTTTTTCACTTCGTCGGGGGTAAGCTGACGGTATCTGTGGGTGTTGTCGGCATTGAAATCAACCTCGAAATACTCTTCGTCGTAAAAGGAGAGCTTGGAGTTGGTGTCGGGATTGCACTCCAGGTACTTTATCTCGTCCAGCTTCAGACCTTTGGCTTCACAAATCTGCTCAGCAAGGGAACGCCCAGCGTAGGTCACCGAGGTGCCAGGGTTTTCTTGATATAGTTCAGTGACAATGATGTAGGTCTGCCCGTCGACAACACGGCTCTTCAAGCCGCAACAGGATGGCATATCCCATTGACCCTTGAATTCAAATATCTCGTCGTAGTATTTTTCTGATACTTTCATTGATTTATCGTGAATTGTGAATGGTGAATGGTGAATTGACAAATGAATACTTCCTCAAAATTCTAAGTTCTACATTCTACATTCTAAGTTCTACATTCTTTTAATGTTCCTCACCACATCCTTGCCGAACGACTTGTTGGCCAGGGCTCTGTTGCGGGGACGGTAAGTACCCTCTTCCATCTCGCGAAGCGCGACATTGCAGAACAGTCTAAACATCTTGGACTCCTGTGTCTCAGAGGCATAGAAGCTCTTCCATGCGTAGTCGTAGACATCCTGCAACTCGTCGGGGCTCATGTGGCGTGGCTGGAAGACCACCTGTCCGGCATTGTAGTGGTCCCAATCGAAGTCGAAGATACGTCCCTGTCGCAGCAGGTCGTCGTAGGCTTTGGTGTGGGGGAATGGGGTCATCACCGTGAACTCGGCAAGGTCGAGGTCTATCTCTCCGAGGAAGTCGATAAGCCTCTTGCAGTCATCAACCGTCTGGTTGTCAAGTCCCAGAAGGATGGTGCCCTCCACGCCTATACCGTAGTCGTGGTAGCGTTTCACACGCTCCTTGATGTAGTCGGACGTATCGTAGACAGCCTGATAGACATACCATGCACCGGCTTTGGCAGCGAGGTCTAGCACCTCGGGGTCGTCCTCGATGGTGTGGCTAATCCATTTCTTCTTGAGGGGCGCTATGGCGGTGAACAGCTCCTTCTCCCATTCCTTGTTCTGTGCCAAAGAATTGTCGACGATGAAAAGGCGGTTGTTGTCGATGGCAGCCATATCCTCGACAACTTTGTCGACAGGACGAGGACGGAAACGGCGACCGCCAAGATAGGATACCGCACATGGATAGCAGCTGAAACGGCATCCGCGGGAAGCATGGAACAGGTCGACCATCTGCACACCCTTGTGGTTGTAAAGCTCGCGCTTGTAGAGGTCGCGACGGCAGGGACCCACACTCTCGATGGGAGGCTGGTTGCCCATGTAGTTGTAAACCTTCTTCAGGCAGTCATGCTTCCAGTCGAGAATCTGCTGCTCGGAACGACCCTCCGACTCACCCAACAGGACGCTGTCGACATGCTCAATCATCTCGTCGGCATGCAACATCGTGGAGATGCCGCCCGCTATAACCTTCTTGCCTCGCTTATGGTATTCATCGGCTATGGCCCACGACCTCTTCACCTGCGTGCTGAGCATCACCGAAAGAGCCACAAGGTCACATTCCTCGTCGAAGTCGATGGCCTCAACATTCTCGTCTGTGAATGAAATATCGACATATTCCGGTAGTGTGGCGGCAAAAGCCACAGGACCGTGAGGTGGTAGATTGAATGTTGTCTGGCCTCTCAGTTTCTGCCATTTCGGATAAATCAGCTTCAGTTTTATGGTGTCCATTTTTGGGTGGTTTTCGGTTTAGGTGGTAACGTTATTATGCCTTTTTTTATATAATACCTTATTAATGAGCTATTATGTATAGAACTATATTACAACAACATATACCCACAGCATCAAGTCGTGGGATGAAAAAACAATTTTGCAAAGTTACATTTTTTTTTCGAACAAACACCGCCGCCCTACTTTTTGTACAAATCGAAGACATTCATCTTCGACCATTTAGTGGGCTTTAGCTGGTTGTCGCGAACGGTGGCGTCGTAGTGCATCTGTCGCTGTCTGAGTGCCTTGTTGACGAAGGCTTCAAACTCTTCGTACATGTAGTTGTGCAGCGAAGCGACCTCATGCCCCAGGCCTTCGAAGACGAAAAACCAATGGGGATAACCCTTCTTTTCGAAGTGCCTGTGCAGTTTCTTACTGCCGTAAAGGCCTGTGCGGATCACTGGCGGGAACTTCTTGTAGTTCACTATCTTGTCTGAGTCGCCATGCATAAAGAAGGTGGGAGCTGGCGGTGTGGCATATTTTGGACGGCTATGCTCGGTGAAGATGCCACCTGCATACGAGACCACAGCAGCGGGTGCCCAGCCAGCAGGCAACGCTGCCGCAGGAGGAAGGGAGTTGCATCGGCTGTAATCGACCTGCAATGCGATGATGGCTCCGGCACTGCTTCCGGAAAGCACTATCCTGCTCGGCGAAACGCCCCATTCGGAAGCGTGGGCACAAATATAAGCCACCGCAGCGGAGGCATCTGTCGCCGCCTTATTGATGGCCTGGCGGAAAACACCCTGCATATTGAACAGGCTGACGGTGTCGTAGTTGACCTCTTGCAGGTGGAGCCTGTAGTCGATGGCTACAGCGGTGAAGCCACGGCTGGCGAGGGTCTGACAGAGGGCTCGTATGCTCTTCTCGGTACGGCTGCCGATGACAAAACCGCCCCCGAAGATGTAGACCACACAGGCGGAGTCGGCACGAGCCACCACAGGCGAATAGACATCCATCATCAACGCCTTGTCGCCATAACGCACATACTCGAAGGTGCGAGGAACGACGCTATCCCTCGTTTCGGAGGGATTAGCAATCAACAAATTCGACACCAAAAGCGTCATCAGGGTAACAAAAAATAACTTTTTCATAATAGTGCATCTTCTCAACAAGAACACTACAATAGGCCTTTTATTGCACTGCTTGCAAAAATAAATACTTTTTTCTTGGATTAATCGTCCAAAAAAGGTATTTTTGCAAAACCATACTGAATGGATAAACACTAAGCCAACTAATTAATTTTAAATCTAATAAGCTATATTTTAACATCATGGAAAAGCAGCAATTTCGCACAGAAAGCGATCTTTTAGGTTCACGCGAAGTACCCAACGACGCCCTCTACGGCATACAAACCGAACGCGCCATCGAGAATTTCTACATCAGCGGACAGCTGATGAGTTCATACCCCAATTTCATCAAGGGCATGGCTATAACCAAAAAAGCCGCCGCCATGGCTAACGTCGAAGTGGGCATGATAACACGCGAGCAAGGCGACGCCATCATCTGGGCCTGCGACCAGCTCCTTGCAGGCCGTTACCATAACCATTTCCCCATCGACATGATTCAGGGCGGCGCCGGCACATCCACCAACATGTGCGCCAACGAGGTCATCGCCAACCTGGCATTGGAGCGCATGGGACACAAACGCGGCGAATACCAGTACTGCTCTCCCAACGATGTCGTCAACGCCAGCCAGAGCACCAACGACGCCTACCCCTGCGCCATCCACATGGCCATGTGCCTCGAGCACCTGGAGTTCTACCCCTACCTCGAGCGCATGATCGACTCCCTCGATGCCAAGTCGAAAGAATTTGCTCATGTCATCAAGATGGGCCGTACCCAGCTACAAGACGCCGTTCCAATGACGCTTGGACAGACTTTCGGTGGCTTTGCCGCCTCGCTGCGGGGAGAAGTCACCAACCTGCGTACCGCTGCCGACGAGTTCCTTACCGTCAATATGGGTGCCACTGCCATCGGCACGGGCATCTGCTCCAAGCCCGGCTACAGCAAGGCCTGCATCGAAGCACTCCGCTCGATAACAGGATGGGAGATACAGCTCGCCGACAACCTCATCGAAGCCACGAGCGCCACAAGCTGCATGATTCAATACTCCAGCGCAATGAAGCGCCTAGCTATCAAAATCAACAAGATGTGCAACGACCTGCGCCTCCTCTCGTCGGGTCCCCGTTGCGGTCTGAACGAAATCCACCTGCCCGAGCGCCAGCCCGGCAGCAGCATCATGCCCGGCAAGGTCAACCCCGTCATTCCCGAGGTGATGAACCAAGTGTGCTATAAAGTCATCGGCAACGATATTACTATCAGCCTCGCCTCCGACAATGGACAGCTGGAGCTCAATGTCATGGAGCCCGTCATAGCCTACACCCTCTTCGAGAGCATCCACCTCCTGGAACGCGGTCTCGACACTCTCCGCAACTTCTGCATCGACGGCATCCGCGCCAACGAGGAACGCTGCCGCCAGCTCGTAGAGCACTCGATAGGCATCGTCACCATGCTCAACCCCATCATCGGCTACAAGCAAAGCACCAAGATTGCCAAGGAAGCATCCGAGACAGGACGCGGCGTCTATGAACTTGTCCTCGAACACGGGCTGCTCACCAAAGCACAGCTCGACGAAATACTCAAGCCCGAGAACATGATCAAACCCATTGCCTATAACCTGTAATCCATAATCCAATCCGATGACCTACAAGATCACTAAAGGTCTGGACATCGACATCCCCGGCAGTGCCGAGAAACGCATTGCCGAGGATGTTGAATCCAAGTTCTATGCCGTCAAGCCAACCGACTACGTAGGACTGGTGCCGCGGCTGCTCGTTGCCGAAGGCGACAACGTCAAGGCCGGCACCCCTCTCTTCGAGGACAAGCAGAACCCCGGCATTCACTACGTCTCACCTGTAAGCGGCACCGTCCACGCCATCGTCCGCGGCGAAAAAAGGGCTCTCCTTGCCGTTGTCGTCAAATCCGACGGCAAACAGGAGTCCCTCCCCTTCCCCACCCTCGACATCGACAGCTGCGACATCGACACCATCCGCCAAACGATGGTTGCATCGGGGCTTTGGACGCTCCTCCGCCAACGTCCCTTCGGCATCGTACCTCCAGTCGACAGCAAGCCTAAGGCAGTCTTTGTCAGCGGCTTCGACGATAGTCCCCTGCCTGCCGACACCGATTTTGCAATCCAGGGACGCGAAGATGACTTCCATGCCGGCATCAGCCTGCTGGCTCGCCTTGCCGGCAAGCTGTACCTCTCTCTTGATGGCAAGAAGCAACGCAACTCTGTCTTTGCCAGCGTAAAGGATGCCGACATACATTTCTTCGAGGGCAAGCATCCGGCCAGCCTTGTCGGCACTCAGATTGCAAAAATTGCCCCCATCAACAAAGGCGAAACCGTGTGGACCGTCAATTTCCAGGATGTTGCCATTATCGGTCATCTCTTCCGCACGGGCATATACAAACCTGAACGAGTCATCGCCGTCTGCGGTCCCGTGGTCAAGGAGCCACGCTATGTGCGACTCTTATCCGGCGCCACCATCCGCAGCCTCTCGGTCGAAAGCACCATAGGCAACAATGTACGCTTCATCTGCGGCAGCGTGCTTAGCGGCACCGCTGTCGACACCGACGGCTTCCTTTGCACCTCGTGCGACAAGGTATGTGTCCTTCCCGAGGGCGACTACTACGACTTTCTGGGCTGGCTACGTCCCAACTTCAAGAAATACAGCTTCTCACGTACCTTCCTTAGCGGCTTCCTCGCACAAGTCTCCTCTAGTTCACCAAAATTTGATTTCGACACCGGCAAACATGGGAGTGTGCGTCCCCTGTTCGTCACGGGAGAATTCGAAAAGCTCACCCCTCTCGACATCTACCCCATGCAGCTCGTCAAGGCTTGCATCGTCGGCGACATAGAGCTGATGGAAAACCTCGGCATCTACGAGGTTGAACCCGAAGACCTGGCACTATGCGAATTTGCCGACACCTCAAAGACTGAAATCCAAGCCATCATCCGCAACGCATTGGAAACCATAAGAAAGCAAAGCTAAGCATTCACCTCACATTTGTCCATTCACAATTCACCATTCACCATTCACGCCAACACTAATGTTCATTCGCGACTTTTTTGACAAACTGAAACCCGACTTCAGCAAAGGCGGACGCTTCGAAAAACTCTCATCCACCTTCGAGGCATTCGAATCCTTTGCCTTCACACCCAACACTGTCACCGGCGGCGGCAAGCGGGCCTTCAAGGGCAGCCATATACGCGATGCCGTCGACCTCAAGCGTACCATCATCACCGTCGTTGTCGCCCTGATGCCGGCTTTGCTCTTCGGAATGTGGAACATAGGACACCAGACCTCGATGGCATACAGCCTTGAATGGGGCTTCTGGCAAGAGTTCTGGAACGGCTTCTTGCGTATGCTTCCCATCATCGTCGTCTCCTACGTCGTCGGCCTCACTATCGAGTTCCTCTTCGCTGAGATCCGCCACGAGGAGGTCAGCGAAGGCTTCATCGGCACAGGACTTATCATTGCGATGATTGTGCCAGTGACCATTCCCTTATGGCAACTAGCCATAGCTGTGGCCTTTGCTGTAGTCATAGGCAAAGAGGTATTCGGCGGCAGCGGCTACAATTTCCTTAATCCGGCACTGGTGGCACGCGCTTTCCTCTTTTTCAGCTACCCCAGCCACATGTCGGGCGACAGCGTATGGGTTGCCGCACCTTTCCGTTACGCTGGCGACGCCGTCACCGGTGCCACCCCTCTCGGACAGCTTATGGCCAGCCAACCCCTGTCAGCCTCAGCCCTCGACATGTTCATCGGCACCATCCCTGGTAGCACCTGCGAGACCTCGGTCGTTGCCATACTGCTGGGTGCCATCTTGTTGCTCGTCACCGGCATAGCCAGCTGGCGTATCATGCTCAGCGTCGTCATTGGCGGTGGCCTCATGGGCTTGCTCTTCAACGCCATAGGAGCCAACGAATACATGCAGCTGCCCTTCTACTACCACTACCTGATGGGCGGCTTCGCCTTCGGCTGCGTCTTTATGGCCACCGACCCTGTCACCGCCGCCCAAACCAATAGCGGCAAATGGATCTATGGTTTCCTCATCGGTGCCTTCGCCGTGCTGCTGCGCGTCCTAAACCCTGCCTATCCCGAGGGCATGATGCTTGCCATTCTACTCATGAACTGCTTCGCACCACTCATCGACCACTGCGTCGTCGCCCGCAACATCAAGAAGCGTCAGAAACGATGGGAAAGAAGAATAATGTAGAATGAGGAATGTGGAATGTGGAATTAGGAGTGAGAAATGAGAGAATAAATACATTTGTCCATTCACAATTCACTTGGGACTAAGGACGGGGCAGCCCCGCACATCGTCCCCTCTACGCGAGCCACTGGCTCTTGTACCAATTCACAATTCACGATAAATCAATTCACGATAAATCAATTCACAATTCACGATACGCTATAATGAAATATTTCTCCAACAAATATATGCTCATCTACTCGCTGGCACTCGCCGCGGTGGTGGCAGCCCTGCTCTCTGTTGTGGCCATGAGCCTCAAGAGCCGGCAGGATGCCAATGTGCGCAACGAGAAAATGAAGATGCTGCTCACCACTATAGGTGTTGAATGCAAAACGAATGATGTCCAATCAGTTTACGACCAATATTTTAAAGAGGAACTCAGCATCGAGAAGGATGACGACGACAGACCCCTGACCATCTATCTGTACGAGAAAGAGGGACAGCATGGCTATGTCATCCCCACCCAAGGCAACGGCCTCTGGGGCAAAATCTACGCCAACATAGCCCTTGCCGACGACCTCAACACCATCGTCGGCATCACTTTCAGTCATGAAAGCGAGACCCCTGGCCTAGGAGCTGAGATCACGACTGAAGCCTTCCGAAACCAATTCATAGGCAAGAAGATACTCGATGAGAATGGCGAGGTTGTCAGCGTTGCCGTTGTCAAGCATGCTGATGCTGCCGACCTTCACCAAGTGGATGCCATCAGCGGCGGAACCATGACCAGCAACGGTGTCAGCGAGATGCTCATCAACGAGTTGCAACGCTACCAGCACTATATTACAGAAACACTCTCTGACAGAAAGGAGGCCACAGATGAACAGTAACCGTAAAAAACTAATCGTCAATCCACTAAGCAAAGACAACCCCATTACTGTCCAGGTGCTGGGCATTTGCTCATGCCTTGCCGTCACAGCCCAACTGAAGCCCGCCGTTGTGATGGCCATATCGGTAACGGTAGTCATTGCCCTTTCGAACCTCATCATCTCACTGCTTCGCAACACCATACCGCCACGCATTCGCATCATCGTGCAACTGGTCGTGGTGTCGGCACTCGTCATCCTAGTCAATCAGATACTGATGGCATTCGTCTACGATGTCAGCAAGCAACTGTCGGTATACGTGGGACTTATCATCACCAACTGCATCGTCATGGGACGTCTCGAAGCATTTGCCATGACCAACAAGCCCTTCGATTCGCTACTCGACGGCGTGGGCAATGGACTCGGCTACGGCATCATCCTGGTCATCCTCGGCTTCGTGCGCGAGCTCTTCGGCAGCGGTTCACTCTGGGGCTACCCCATCTTCGAGAAGCTGGGACTATACAATATTGGCTACGAGAACAACGGCTTCATTATCATGGCTCCTATGGCACTGATACTCGTCGGCATCATCATCTGGATCCAGCGAAGCCGCAACGAAGCGTGAATGGTGAATTGAATTCCTAATTCCTAACTCCTAATTCAAAAAAATGGAATATTTCAATATCTTTATCAAGTCGATTTTTATCGATAATATGATTTTCGCTTTCTTTCTGGGCATGTGTTCCTACCTTGCCGTCTCGAAGACTGTGAAAACCTCATTAGGTCTCGGTGTGGCTGTCACATTCGTGCTGCTTATCACCGTACCCATCAACTATCTGCTCGACAAATACATCCTCCAACCAGGAGCCCTCGCATGGGTCTCCCCCTCGCTCGCCGATGTCGACCTCAGTTTCCTGAGTCTCATCCTTTTCATCGCCGTCATCGCTGCCATAGTCCAAATGGTCGAGATGGTTGTCGAGAAATTCTCGCCCTCTCTCTACAACGCTCTGGGCATCTTCCTCCCCCTCATCGCGGTCAACTGCGCCATTATGGGTGGTTCTCTCTTCATGCAGCAGCGCGGCTATGCCAACATTGGCGAGGTCACCTGCTTTGCCCTGGGCAGCGGCATCGGATGGCTTATCGCCATCGTCGGCATCGCAGCCATACGTGAAAAACTGCGTTACTCTGCCATACCCCCTGCCCTTAAAGGTGTAGGCATCACCTTCATCATCACCGGCCTTATGGGCATAGCCTTCATGTCATTCATGGGAATAAAATTGTAAGAAAATATCAACATATCAACATACCAACATGCTCCACACACTGTTATCTTCGCTGATTATCTTTCTGACCGTCATAGCACTACTGGTTATCCTGCTCCTGGTGCTTAGAGCCAAACTCATGCCGCAAGGCAATGTCACCATAACCATCAACAACGACAAGAAGCTCACCGTTCCTACAGGCAACAGCCTTATCTCCACCCTCGGCGAACAGGGTGTCCACCTTCCTTCGGCCTGTGGCGGCAAGGGTAGTTGTGGCCAATGCCGCTGTCGGGTCCTCAAAGGTGGCGGCTCGATACTCCCCACCGAGGTGGGGTTCTTCAGCCGCAAAGAGATACAGGAAGGCTGGCGCCTCGGCTGCCAAGTGAAGGTGAAGGAGAACCTCGACTTGGCTCTCCCTGCCAGCATCCTCAGCATCAAGGAGTACGAGTGTACGGTAATCTCCAACAGCAATGTTGCCACATTCATCAAAGAGTTTAAGGTACAGCTCCCCAAGGGCGAGCACATGAACTTCGTCCCCGGCAGCTATGCCCAAATCAAGATACCCACATTCGAGATTGACTACAGGGATTTCGACCGTTCGCTCATCGGCGACGAATACCTGCCGGCATGGGAGAAATTCAACATGTTCGACCTCCATTGCTCCAATACCGAGCCTACCGTCCGTGCCTACTCCATGGCCAATTACCCCGACGAGGGTGACGTCTTCATGCTCACCGTCCGCATCGCCACACCCCCATTCAAGCCCGACCGCTCCGGCTTCCTGCCCGTCAATCCAGGCATAGCGTCGAGTTACATCTTCTCGCTCCGTCCTGGCGACAAGGTGACCATGAGCGGCCCTTACGGCGATTTCCACGTCCGTGGAACCGAGGACGACACATGGGCCGACGACCCCAAGGGCAACGAGATGATATGGATAGGCGGCGGCGCCGGCATGGCTCCCCTTCGAGCACAGATTATGCACCTCACCCGCACTCTCCATTGCACCAACCGGCCGATGCACTACTTCTATGGTGCCCGCGCCCTCAACGAGGTCTTCTATCTCGACGACTTCCACCAAATAGAGAAAGAGTACCCCAATTTCCATTTCCACCTGGCTCTCGACCGCCCCGACCCCGCAGCAGACGCTGCCGGCGTACCCTACACTCCCGGCTTTGTCCACAACGTCATGTACGAGACCTACCTCAAAAACCATCCCGCTCCCGAGGATATCGAGTACTACATGTGCGGTCCTGGCCCAATGTCGAAGGCCGTCACCACCATGCTCGACAACCTTGGTGTCGCCCCCGAAAGCATCATGTTCGACAACTTCGGAGGCTGATCCTCACAATCCACACATAATATAACGGCTCCGCAGTTATCCTGTGGAGCCGTTTTTGTGAACATATCGAATTTATGGTTATCCACATTCCTCCCAAAAAGATTTTGTTGTCTCGTGTGTTTTTCGCGATGAAAGATTTGAAACGCGAAAAATACGCGAGAAAGCGAAAGGACGCGAAAATTTTCGCATTATTTTGGATGTTTCGCATGGTTTTCGCGTTAAATAATGCTGAAGTATGCAACAAAGTCGTGCCAAAAACGTTACTCCAACAGGTAAAAGTGATATGATTTTTGTAATTACATAGGTATGAATCGTGATTATATCAATGAATTAGCGAAATGGCGTGATAGTTCTCGTCGCAAGCCTTTGCTCATTACGGGGGTGCGTCAATGTGGTATAATGTACCCCGATTTTCAGACAACGTGTGAGGATTATTAAGAAATGCGTCTCTTTGCACGCAGAAAAAAACAAAAATGGGACGAAAAAGTAGTTATGACGCTGCCTATAAGGCAGAAGTAGGATCCGAGTTCCAGTGAAGCTTGTAAAAGAGGCCACCAAGGAACACAAGACGATTGCCGAACTGGCTATAGAGTACAAAATCTCACCGAAGATGAAAAACGAGTGCGTTCAGGATTGTCCAATTAAGAAAGGCTGACGCGTCATATCCAAACTAATGTTAAACCCTGTCGAATTTTGGGGTACACTATAAAAATTCTGTGAGGAGAACTGCGCGAGGAATAAAATCAAATTTGTAAAACAATGAACAAACAACAACTAGCAGCCAAAATATGGGCATCGGCAAACAAGATGCGCTCGAAGATTGAGGCCAACGAGTATAAGGACTATATCCTGGGTTTTATCTTCTACAAGTTCCTTTCCGACAAAGAACTTGAGGTCTTGAGGAAAGACGGATGGACAGAAGATGAGCTACCCGAACTGACTGAGGCTGATAAGGAAACTGTCGAGTATCTGCAAGGGAAACTGGGCTACTTCATCGCATACGAGAATCTATTTTCCACCTGGCTGTCCAGCGGTTCCGATTTCGATGTGTCGAATGTGCGAGATGCACTTTCTGCCTTTGCCCGTCTCATCAATAAGAACCACAAGAAGGTGTTCAACAAGATATTCCATACGCTCGACACTGGGTTGAGCAAACTGGGAGGCACCTCGTCAGAACAAACCAAGGCTATACTCAAGTTGTTGAAACTCATCAAGGATATCCCAACCGACTCCTCTCAGGACTATGATGTACTTGGCTTCATATACGAATATCTGATTTCCAACTTTGCCGCCAATGCCGGCAAGAAAGCAGGTGAGTTTTATACACCTCACGAGGTGGCGCTGCTAATGGCGGAAATTGTTGCCGACCATCTGAAAGATAGGAAGGAAATTCAAATCTATGAC
>CACZUZ010000052.1 GCA_902784465.1 uncultured Bacteroidota bacterium | reverse complement strand
CCCAATTGAACTCATGGATGACAACCACCGTGTTGTGGCGAAAATACCAGGGAGTATGATGGATTTGTCCTTTTTAAATTCCGACATTCTTCTCGGCACAGACTTCTTCCGCCACTTCAACGTCATTTTCGACTACAAGAACAATATGCTATATCTGAAGCACAACTAATGAGGGCGTGACTCATCTGCAATAAGAAAGCCGAGACCATCGCTGGCCTCGGCTTTCGTCGTTTTAGTGTGTCGATGCAGGATTGGCTTTCGCCCTCCTCACTTCGACTCGGCAAAGCAAGCGAGCTTGCTCTGCTCTCGTTTTACGTTCGGTCACATTTCGCTCAGTTTCTTTCTTATTCTCCGCTCCTGATTGTCGCTATCGAAAGTCCACTGGACTTTCTTCACACTCGTAGCGCAGTTTGGCGTTATCAGTATGCGGCACCTAAGCGACCCTTGCGTTCGAGGTCCATCTTGCCGATTCGCATACAAGCAACCAAGTCAGGCCACAGCCGACATACGTCGAGACACTGCTGTTGGCGTAAAGATTATACAGAAAGAGCAATGCTGCGGTCGCTCGACTTCGTGCAAGTCACCGAGTCGAAAAGCAGGCCGATGTCCTCGGTTGACCGCTCGCTGGCCGAGTTCGAGCGCGGCGAGACCACCGTCTGCGACACTTTCGAGGACTACCTGAAAAGCATCGAGGCATGAAGTACCGCATCGAATACTCCACCACCTTCAAGCGGTCGTATAAGCTGGCGAAGAACGGCTCGTGGAGATGCACTGGCAGTGTTGGTTCGGACTAGTCCGCAATATGGGTTAAAATCAGCTGACAATGACTAGCTTTGCGAATTTGAGCATCAGTTGTTTCTGACCTACGTTGTTGAAGAAGATGATGGCTTTGCGGCTGTCGTCGCTGCCCTCGACACTGAGCACTTTGCCGATGCCAAACTTGGCGTGCGAGACGGTCATGCCCGCTTGGATGGCATTGATTTCGGCCGGACTGTTGCCCATGGTAGGTCCCTTGGGAGTGGTCTGGCTCGATGGTCTTGCGCTTTGAGCCGACGAAACGGAACTTTGGGTAGTGTGCCTGGTGCTCTGGGTTGCTGGCTTGGAATTTTGTGTTGTCGACCTCGACGATGAAATCCCTGAGAACCTAGAGGAACTCATCGAACCGGGGAACTCTCCTGGTTTGGGGAATGCCGACTTGTGGGTGCGAGGCATGAGGATATACTGGGGGTCAATCTCCTCGACAAAACGGCTCATCTCCTGGAACGAGGTGTTGCCATACTGGAAGCGTGCCAGAGCATAGCTCAACGTGAGCTGCACCTCGGCACGGGTCACGGCGACATAAAAGAGGCGGCGTTCCTCCTCGAGGTCTTGTCGCGAAGAGATGCTCATCATCGACGGGAAAAGGTTCTCTTCCATACCAACGACATAGACGTAAGGGAACTCAAGTCCTTTGGCGGCATGGATGGTCATCAGCGACACTTTGTCGGCATTTTTGTCGTCATCCTTGTCTTCGCTGGTTAGCAACAGCACCTGCTGAAGGAACTGGTCAAGGGTTTTGAAAGTCCCGTCGGACTGGTAGGCCTCTTCCGACTCACCAGACTCGCCAGACTCGCCTGATTCGTCTGCCTGGCCAGACAAATCAGACAACAGTTCTTTCTCGCAATACTCCTGTATACCGTTGAGAAGCTCTTCGATATTCTCTATCCGGTTGGCATTGTCGGGGTCGTCGTCGTTGCGAAGCATGGTGATGAGTCCAGAGGCGTTGACTACGCTTTTGGCAAGGTCGTAGGCATTGGTATCGTAGACGTGGGCTGAGAAGAGTTTAATCATGTTCATAAACTCCTGAATCTTGTTTGTCACCCCGCTGTTGATGCCCAAGCCAAATGACTGTAGGTTTTCCATCACAGTCCAGATGCTTATGTCGTTGTCGGCAGCGGCAAGACGGAGCTTGTCGAGGGTGGTGTTGCCAATGCCTCGTACCGGCAGGTTGATGATGCGAACCAACGACTCGTCATCGTGATTGTTTACGACAAGACGCAGGTAGGCAAGCACATCCTTGACCTCCTTACGGCCATAGAACGAGATGCCGGCATAGATGCGATAAGGGACGTTGTTACGCCGCAAGGCCTCCTCGATGGCACGGCTCTGGATGTTGGTGCGATAGAGTATGGCAAAATCCCTGTAAGAGCGGTTGTCGCCAAGATGAGCCTCAAGAATCGACTCGGTGACCTTCTTGCCCTCGTCGCGCTCGTCGTTGCAGCGGAGAAGGGTGATGAGGTTGCCTGTCTTGTTGTCGGTCCAAATCTCCTTCTGTATCTGCTCTTTATTGTTGGAGATGATAGAGTTGGCTGCGTTGACAATATTTTTGGTGCTTCGGTAGTTCTGTTCAAGCTTGAAGAGCTTCACGGAAGGATAGTCGCGCTTGAAGTTGAAGATATTCTGGATGTTGGCACCACGGAAAGCGTAGATGCTCTGGGCATCGTCGCCGACAACGCAGATGTTCTGGTAGCGTGCCGCCAACTTCTTGACGATGAGGTACTGGGCATAGTTGGTGTCCTGGTACTCGTCGACGAGTATGTAGCGGAAACGGTTCTGGTATTTGAGCAGCACATCGGGGAAGTCGCGGAGAAGGATATTGGTGTTGAAAAGCAGGTCGTCGAAATCCATCGACATGGCGTTACGCAGGCGGCGGTTGTAGAGACGGTAGATTTCGCCAATCATGGGCTTGTGTGCCGTCTGGTCTGTTTGCTGGATTTCGGGGTTGGTGCAATAGTCCTCAGGACCTATCAGACTACTCTTAGCCATAGAGATACGGCTTAGCACATAGCCAGGATTGTAGGTCTTGGGGTCGAGGTTCATGGCTTTGACAATCTGCTTGATGGCCGACTTGCTGTCGTCGTTGTCGTAGATGGTGAAAGTATTGATATATCCCAACTTGTCGGCTTCGGCACGCAAGATGCGGGCAAACACCGAGTGGAAGGTACCCATCCAGATGTTGCGGGCATCGTTGCCGACGAGTTTCATTATTCGCTCTTTCATCTCGGCAGCAGCCTTGTTGGTGAAGGTTAACGCCAGAATATTGAAGGGGTCGACACCTTTTTCGATGAGATGTGCTATGCGGTAGGTCAGCGTGCGGGTCTTGCCCGAACCGGCACCGGCGATAATCATCACCGGTCCTTCGGTACATGCAGCGGCATCACGCTGAGCTTCATTGAGTTGATTTAATAAGTCGGACATTTATTAAATTGACAGTTGATAGTTTAAGGTTGGAAGATTCTACAATTACTTTAACAAATCAGACGCAAAACGTGGCGCCGTCCTCGGCTGCTATCGTGTCGGGGAAGACTGCCTTGGCCTCGGCTAGAAGCGGTCCGATGTCGCGATAACGGGCAGAGAAGTGAGTGAGCATCAACAGTTTGACACCTGCCTGTTTGGCAATAGTGGCGGCTTGCGAGGCTGTACAGTGGAAGCGTTCTTCTGCCATAGTCTTGAAGGCTTCATCGAAGGTGCTTTCCATGCACAGCAAGTTGGCACCCGACACTATGGATGACAGGCTCTCATCGAAGGCGGTGTCGCAGCAGTAGGCATAGCTACGGGGCTGTCGCGGCGGCAAGGTCAAAAGGCTGTTTGGCACCACTGTACCATCCTCTTGCACAAGGTCTTCGCCATTCTTCACGCGGACACAATCATCATTGGTCATATTGTAGAGCAGACGTGCCTGGGGCTTTAGGTTGAGCAGTGGGGTCTCCTCGACAATAAGGAAGCCGTAGCATGGAAGCGAATGTTGCATAGGGAAGGCGGTGATATGGTAGAAACGCTCCTGCACAATGAGTGTAGGTTCGCTACAGTCAAGTTCCTTGAATTCAATGGGGTAACGCAGCACAGTTCCCGACACGGAAAAAAGCAGTTCGATGGCTTCGCGAGCCCCTTTGGGAGCAAAAACAGTTAGGGGTTCGGTGCGTCCAAGGAGGTGCATGGTGGAGAGCAGGCCAGGCAGACCGAAGAAATGGTCGCCATGAAGATGCGAGATAAGCACCATCTTGATACCCTGTATTTTCTGATGGTATTTGCGCAACTGGTTCTGTGTGTACTCGCCGCAGTCGATAAGTATGTGTGAACCGCATATATTGACCAGCTGCGAGCTGCAGTGTCGCGTATAGGTAGGTGTTGCCGCCCCAGAGCCAAGTACTAGTATATTGAATTCCACTAGATATTATTACGTTAATGTGTTAATGTGTTAATGTGTTAATGCGTTAATGCGTTAATGCGTTAATGCGTTAATGTGTTAATGTGTTAATGCGTTAATGAGTAGTTCAAAAAGCTCAATTATCGATTGTCAATTATCAATCTCCTGAGATCTAATGTTTCGGGATCGAAAGAAGCCTTTATGCGTTGTCGGGGCAACTCGACGATGGGTCCGAACTGCGAAATCGGCAACGTTCGCGAAAACGAGTATTGGGGTGTGAAAACCGTCACGGAGGCCTGCTCAGGGACGCGGTAGCGGAAGGTCTTGCGGCCTCGGGTGCGACGAGCCGCCTCGCTGCTTCCTTTTCCCGAAGCTGGTGTTGTTCCCGAAGTATGGTACCTCACAAATCGGCTGGTACTCTGCATTGTACGCAAAGACTGCACCGAACAGACTATAGGAAACAGGAGGTCGTTGGACTGTTCATCGACTTGGTTTCTAGACACTTCATCCTCGTTCAGGAATCCATCGGCCGAAGAAAACCATGCGACAGTGTCGACAAATTCGGCCGTCTTGCGCAACACAGGGTCAACGAAGAAGTATACCGTCTCGCGGCATGGGGTGCCAAGAAAGAGTGCCTTTAACGCCTGTTCCTGCCGACAGAGCTGCTCGAGGAGGAAACGCAGCGTGGCACCATCTGGAACACCATCGGTTTCGCCCATCAACAATTCTTGCCGTCTGGTCTGCAACTCGTCGATTTTGCCAGCTGCCTCTTCGGCACGCTGACGCAGAGTCCTGACATCTTTCTTGGTGGTAATCAGCGACGGATGCCCCGGAGCGTCGTATCGGGTATAGAAGGTGTCGGCACGGTCGTAGAGGTTGTATGTGTGGGCGGCACCATCCCTACCGTTACGCACATTCCCCAATGAGCCAGATTCTACGCCATTCGCTTCCCATCCCTCATCGATACCAGTGGCCTCACGCCTTCCGTCGCCCTCATCTCCCACCGCAAGCAGCAAATGCCGCTCATCAACAACGACCGACCCTCTGCGTACCTTGACAAAATAGTAGTTGTCGGGGTCTGCGACGTTAGAGGGGGTGACATCGATGCCGACGATGCGGTAATTGGTGTCGATGTCAGCCTCGGTAGCTCCAAGCATATCGACAGCAAACGGTGCGTATGGAGCCGTCGACATGTCGCGCCGCTCAACGGTGACAGCCACACGGAGTTGTGTGTGCGGCAACGCATAAACCACACCTCCTTGCACAGGCATTTTCGGATTGTCGCGTACCGAATAGACTTTGTAGTTGCTGCACGCGCTAAGGAGTAGGGTGAATATCAATGCGGTTATGAAAAATGGTTTCATTGATTACTGTTTATGATTGAGTCTTTTGGGACTTCTTATGGTTCGAGTTGTCTTGTTAGAAAATAATTGTCTCTACACCTTGACCTTCTTACTTATCAGCATCAACCCTGCGAATGTCAACACACCATTGAGTATCAACAGTTCAAATCCCAACTGATAGCCATTGAAGAGCTGGGCAGAGTAGATCTTGAGCAGATAGCACAACACAGGACTGAGTATGGCGACAATAGGCACAAGGCGGTCGCGCACACCGCGCTTGGTGAAAAGGCCGAAAGCGTAAAGGCCAAGCAGAGGACCGTAGGTATAGCCGGCAATATCGAAGAGGATGTTGATGAGCGAATCGTTGTGGAATGGTCTGAATGCAATGATTACCAACAGATAAAGCAATGCAAAACCGACGTGCGTCATTTTGCGGATACGCACCTTGCGCTGCTCGTCAAGGTCATCGCGGCGGTCGAAATGCAGAAAGTCGAAACAGAATGTGGCTGTCAATGCCGTCAGCGTACCGTCGGCACTACTGTAGCCGGCAGCTATCATGCCAAGAATAAAGCAGATAAGGACAAAGCCACCCATCGACTGGGCAATGAGAGGATAAATCTTGTCGCCCACAACAACGCCATCAGCATTCACAGGAAACTCGAAACCAGGGGTATGCATACCATAATAGATAAGAGCCGCACCAAGGGTGAGGAAGATGATGTTGACAACGATGAAAAGAAAACTGGATGTGATGACATTCTTCTGCGCATCGCGCAACGACTTGCAGGTCAGGTTCTTCTGCATCATATCCTGATCCAGGCCTGTCATCGCAATGGTAATAAAAGCTCCCGAGATTATCTGTTTCCAATAGTATTTTGGATGGTTGAAGTCGGTCTCGAAAATGCGAGTGTAACCTTCGTCGGAACTAGCGACAAGAAGTTCAGGAATGCTGATATCCAAGTTTTTGAGAATAACTATCACGGTGGCGATGGCTGCCAAGAGAAGGAATGTGGTTTGCAACGTGTCGGTCCACACCACGGTCTTGATTCCACCACGGAAGGTATAGAGCAGGATTAGGGCAATGAAGACCACCGCAGGCACCCAGAACGGTATGCCCCACGAGCAGAAAACCAACTCATAGAGGACAAAGACAACCAGGTACATCCTGAGGGCAGAACCAAGCAGACGCGAGAGGATGAAGAATATTGCTCCTGTGCGTTCAGAAGTGCCTCCAAAACGCTGCTCTAGATAGCTGTAGATGGAGGTGAGATTGAGCCTGTAGTAGAGCGGCAAAAGGAGGAAGGCAATCACAAAATAACCTATAACATAGCCAAATACGAGCGGCATATAGGTGAATGCGCCATGGTAGACACCGCCAGGAACCGACATGAACGTCACACCCGACAGGGATGCCCCCAACATGCCGTATGCCACCACCGGCCAAGGCGATTTGCGGTTGCCACGGAAGAAAGCATCGTTGCCTGACGAACGGCGCGACGACAGCCACATCACAAAAAAAAGCAATGCGGTGTATAAAATAAAACACAAAAGTATAATGGTTTTCGTACTCATCGGCTATTACTACGAATTAGTTCTTCAACGCGAGTCTGCTCTATACGCACTAGTTTGTAGCCGCGGAACTGGGCTACGATGCTGTGGAGAGCAGTGCCACAGCACAGGCGGCGTACTGCTGCACCTTCGGCATAATGACCTATCTGCTCAACGGCGGCATGCCACTGGCTTTCAGCCTCCCCATCAGTGGCATCGGCCTTCAAGTATTTCAGTTCCAAGATATAACTATGCTTCACCATGGGCCAACGCATGAAGTCTGGCATCAGGAAAAAGTCGCAGTAGCCGTGGTTCAGCTCCACCTCTGGGGCTGTCAGGTAGTAGGGATTCAGCGACAGCATGGCGTTCATGAACCCCTGTATATTGCGCTCTCCCTCAATCAGTTGCCGCACCGACGTGTTGGCCTCGTAGGCCTCGCCAATCAGACGCATCATCGGCTCCCAATTGCCACGCAGGGCGGCATCACCGTATGCCTCTTCCAACGGCGCCGTGTCGACATGGGCTATCTCGTTGTAGCCCTGCAGCAGGTAGTCATAGTACTGCTTGCGAACGTTGTTGTTGGGGATGATAAGGCGCGACGTGGCTCCGTCAGGCTCTCCGTAGGTCAGCATTCCGTAGTAGAAAAGCAGGCTCACAAAGTTGTCGCGGTCGGCTATGCGGTCGGCGGGGAACGAGGACTTCACGCTGCGACGAATCTCGCCATCTTGTGCAATCTTGTATAGTGCACCGCGACGCGGACCCTGCTCGTCCTCGTTTTTCTCTATCTGGTCGAACAGCAGCAGACGACGCATCTTCGTGTAGTCAGTACGAGTGTTGTTGTCGACCATCTGCCTAGGTGCTTCTCCCAACCGTATGACATTATTTAAGTAGTATAAAACCATGTCACTGTTGAACATCTTGGGATCAGTCTCTACAGTCTCCTCAGAAAAGCAATAATTATCGTACCAAGGCTTCATGTCGGCTATGAGTGTTTCCTCATCAGCCTTGATAGCCCCCACTTCACGGTAGTAGCGTATCATCTGCCGCACATCCTCCTCCGAGAAGCCCAGCATCATGTTGAACCACGGGTCGGTGGAGATGTTTAGTGCTATATTGAAACCACTCGTCACGTCGTCCATAGTCACGGGGCTCACGCCTATCATGAAGATGCGGTCGAAGTTGCCCTTAAACTTCTTGAACACGTCGCGATAGAAACCCGTGGCGTGTGTCAGCGCATGATACACTTCTTGTCCCTTCTCGTTCAGTATGTTGTTGGTGAAATTGTCGTACTCGTCGAGAATGAGGTAAAGCTTATGATGAAATAATTTGGCCGAATTGGTTATCACCGCCAACTTCTCATCGTATTCTTTGCAAGAAAGAACTTCCATCTTATAATCCTCAGGATAGGCATGGCTGTACCTTTTACAGAAATCATCCAGAGCCTTGTTCATATAGCGCTTGAAGCCCTCATGGATGTTGTCACCATTACCCGTAACTTGCGAGAAGTCAAGGTGCAGCACTTCGAAACCGCCCTGCAGCGGCGTAGGATGTTCTGCAATCCAGAGTCCCTCGAACAGACGCGCGAAATTGTCACGCTCATTGACGTCGTAGTAGTAACGCATCATGCTAAGCAGTACACTCTTGCCGAAACGTCGCGGACGTATGCAGAAAAGAAAGTTGCTCACCTCCTCCATACGGGGAAGGTACATAGTCTTGTCAACATAGTATTTTCTCTCTTCCCTCAGCTGTCTGAAGTCCGAGATACCATACGGAATCCGCTTATAATCTGTCTGTTCTACCATAATGCTACATCATTTATCAATTGCAAAAGTACTAAAAAATCTCCACAACGTCAACTCTGAATGCATAAACCGCACACTTTTTGGCAACACATGATTAAAGTATCTAAGGTAGGCAAGAGACTGTTTTGTTCCGGTCTTCCGAACTCTTAGCCATGAAACCGAGCCACAATCATCATTTTTTTTAAATATATACAATATTAATAATAATGGTTCGTTACAGAAAGAAAATATTACCCACCTGTCATGAAAATAAAGACATTCGTTTTATCGTTCCTATTTGTCGGATTGGCAAGCATGGCAACGGCACAGAAGCCTGCCAACGATGTAGCCATCGACGGCCTGCACGGCAAGGTGAAAAATGTGGTGAAAATGACCTACGAGGCACGTACCGACTTCCAGGGTGTGACTTCGGAAGGCGACATGCTGGAACGGCTTGAGACAGCATACAACAGCAAGGGATGGCGCAAAACCATGACCTACGTCACCCCCGAAGCCGACGTCATATTCCGCTCGCGCTTCAAACACGACGGTTTCGGACTCACCACTCTGGAGCAGATTGTGGACAACAATGAAAACATCATCGGACGTACCTACTTCAGCTATGACGCCCAGAACATACTGAAAGAGACTTGGGTAGAGGATGCCGAGCGACAAATTGAAAGCCGTACCCTGTTGCGCTACGACGGGCAAGGACGCCTGTCTCAGCGCACACTTAACGATGCCGCCGGCAATATCTTCAAACGCGAGGTGTTTACATACGAAGGCATGAATGTGAGCAAGAAAGTGGTCTTCGACCATGCCGGCAAAAAGATGCAGGAATGGCGTTACGAGTACGACGAAAACAACGAGCCCGTTTCTCAGACCCTCTACGACTACAGCGAGGTCAACACAAAGGTTGGTGCCACCTCATATCTTAATGAGGCTGAACCCGAGATGTATATCACCATCTTCAACTACGAATACGATGACCAGGGCAACTGGACACGCCGCACCGAGTCGGAACTAGAGGACGGCGATCCCAAGATTCTCTACATCGTTACAAGGGAGATAGAGTACTTCTAGTTTTTTCTATCAACTGTCAACATCTCCGTAGCCGAACTGGCGTAGAGCAATGTCGCTGTTGCGCCAGTCTTTGAGGACTTTGATGCGCAGCTCGAGGTAACACTTCTTGCCCGTAAACTCCTCAATATCCTTTCTGGACTCAATGCCCAGTCGCTTGATTGACTGACCCTGTCGGCCAATGAGGATGGCTTTCTGCGACTCGCGTTCAACAAAGATAACTGCCGAGATTTTGTCAAGCGTCTCGCCCTCTTTGTAGCTCTCCACCGCCACCTCGCAGCTGTAGGGTATCTCCTTGTCGTAGAGGAGAAGAATCTTCTCACGGACAATCTCCGATACGAAGAAACGCATCGAGCGGTCAGTTAGTTCATCCTTGGGGAAATAGGGAGGATTCTCGGGCAGAAGATCCATGATAAGGTCAAAAATCTTATCGACGTTAAAGCCCTCCGTCGCAGAGCAAGGCACGACATGGGCACGTGGAATTTGCTTTTGCCAATAATCGATCTTCTGAACCACAGTAGCCTGGTCAGAAGTGTCCACCTTATTGATAATTAGTATTACAGGAATGTCTGACGAGATAACATTATCAAGTATCTTCTGGTTCTTGAGGGTCTCCCCCACCTCGGTAACGAGAAGGAAGAGGTCTGCATCCTGAAGGGCGCTGCCTACAAAACCCATCATCTGTTCGTGAAGCTTGTAGTGGGGATTGACGATGCCTGGGGTATCAGTGTAAACTATTTGGAAATCATCACTATTCACAATACCCATTATACGGTGGCGCGTGGTCTGTGCCTTGCTGGTGATGATGGACAGTTTCTCGCCTACAAGGGCGTTCATGAGGGTTGACTTCCCGACATTGGGGTTGCCGATAATGTTGACAAATCCGGATTTATGCATTTGTTTCGTGAATTGTGAATTGTGATTAGTAAGAATCGAGGATTTCTTTTAGTTGAAGGAGGTGTGTTATCTCGTATGTAGGCTTAACATCGTCGGACTTACGTGCCTGTCCTTTGTAATTGTACCATACCTGAGGGATGCCGACAGCCTGGGCGCCCACGATGTCGACACGATAGTCGTCACCAATCACAAGGCATTGGTTGGCATGGACATTGAGACGGTGAACGACGGCATCGAAGAAGCGACGGTCGGGTTTCAAGTAGCCAAGGTCCTCAGAAAGAAAGTAATGGCTGAAATATCTGTAGATGTCAGACGTTTTCATCTTAGGCAACTGAGCCTCGGAAAAGCCATTAGTGATGACCGACAGATTGTAGCGGTCTTGATGTTCGACCAACCAGTCAAGCACCTCGCGAGCTCCAGGCATCAGACCAGTCTGTTTTGTGCCTTCAAAAACATAGTAGTCAGCCATCTTCAGCGACAACCTGATGATTTCGGGCGACTCGGCATCACAGCCAAAAGCGGCAAGAGTGTAGGAGAAGCGACGCATGGAGAGCTGCTCCTTCGTGACTGTCCCGTTGCGATAGCCATCCCACAGCATGTCGTTGATTACCTGGTAGCGGTTATGGAAAGTATCGTAGTCGACATGGCAGAGCTTTTGGAGCTGAAAATACTCAAACATAGCCCTGTACGTCCGTCCGGCATTGCCGTCGAAGTCCCACAAAGTGCGATCGAGGTCAAAAAGAAGGTAAAGCATCCCAGAAAAAATGCGACGCACGTAAAGTGCGTCGCAACCAAAAGCAATATGATTAAAAACAAGCCATTATTCGGCAGCTTCGGCCTCGGCAGTTGCAGAGGCACGGGTGCTGTTGACAACAAGAACCTCACTGCTCTTGGGGTTGAGGATTGTGAAGTTGTCAGCAACAATATCCTGAACCTTAACACGCTGGGCAACATCAAGATTGGTGATGTCGACAACAATCTCGCTGGGCATGTTTGCAGGAAGAGCCTTGACATTGAGGCGTTTCTGCTTGTACTGCAGCTTACCACCCTTCATGACTCCAACAGAGGTGCCAGAAGTGTGGACGGGGATTGACATCACGACGGGTTTGTCATCGCTGAGCTCATAGAAATCAGCATGATAGACGATGTCGGTAACAGGATGGAAGTCGATGTCCTTCATCATGGCACTGTGCTTGGTGCCGTTAATCTCGATTTCGACAAAACAAGGTTCGGGATTGAAGATTATGCGGTTGAAGGCAGTCTGAGCAACGCTGAAAGCGATTTGCTCGCCCTTACCATACATGACGCAAGGCACGCGGTCTTCGCGGCGAAGAGCCTTAGCATCCTTTTTCCCTACGTTCTCTCTGAGAGAACCGCTCATTGATACTATTCTCATTGTTTTAATTAATTAAATTGGTTTATAAAAAGGTTTTGTTTAATGTTTTACGTTTAAAAATGTGGAGGCGCTATTCAAGCATTCAAACATTCACACATTCAAGCTATGCTTAATGTTCTATCCTGTGAATCACGCCTTTGTGGTGGATGGTGGTCTCGTAGAGGTTGTCAAGCGACTCATAGTTGGTCACGCGGCGGATAGCCTCGGCAAAGAGCCAGTCGCAAGAGAGAACACGGATTTTCGACGACTCGCGTTTCAGAGGTATCGTGTCGCTAACCACAAGTTCCTCAAGTTCTGAATTTTCAATTTTCTCAATGGCATTGCCAGAAAGTACGGGGTGGGTAATCATTGCGCGCACACTCTTGGCACCCATCGACTTGATGATGCCTGCTGCCTTGCAGATAGTCGAGCCAGTATCGATAAGGTCGTCAAGAAGGATAACATGCTTGCCCTCAACCTCGCCGATAAGGCGCATCTCACCAATCTCGTTCGGCTTGTTGCGATGCTTGTAGCAAATGACAAAGCTGTTGTTCAAGGTCTTGGCATACAAACCAGCGCGTTTGCTTCCGCCCATGTCGGGAGAGGCGAACATCACATCCTCGCTGTCGAACTTTTCGCGGATATAGGGCAAGAAGAGTGAGGAACCATAGAGGTGGTCGACGGGGATGTTAAAGAAACCCTGAATCTGGTCTGCATGCAAATCCATGGTTATTATGCGGTTGACGCCAGCAGCCACCAGCATGTCTGCTATCAGACGCGATGCGATAGGAACATGAGGCTTGTCTTTGCGATCCTGACGCGCAAAACCATAGTAAGGAATGACAGCCACTATCTTTTCTGCCGATGCGCGCTTGGCAGCGTCAATCATCATAAGAAGTTCAAAGAGGTTGTCTGTTGGAGGAGTTGTCGACTGGATGATGAAAACAATGCCTCCTCGGATAGTTTCCTCGAACGAAGGCTGGAATTCACCGTCAGCGTACTGGAATACGGTGGAGTTACCCAGAGGTATTCCATAGATTTCAGCCACTCTGCGTGCCAAATCATTAGTAGCACGACCAGCGAAAATGAACACTTTATCAGTTGTTTGCATGCCTATTAATAGTTTTTAAATAGACTGCAAAAATAGTATTTTTTTGGGGATTACAAGAAAAAAATGAAAAAAAAATTTGCAGGTATAAAAAAAGTGTGTAATTTTGCAATCGAAAAGAGAAATGAAAAGATGTTTTATTTGCTCGCTAAGCAATTATCTTTTAGGTAATAAACGTCTTTATCCATTTTCATTTTTCGTCACAAAAAAACATGCCCTGGTGGTGGAATGGTAGACACGGTAGACTCAAAATCTGCTGCTCGCAAGGGCGTGAGGGTTCAAGTCCCTCCCGGGGTACAAAACGGTGGTCAAATGACCACCTTTTTTATTGTCATAAGTTCTGCTCCACGACGAAGACGGCCACACGATAACGGTAGATGTCGTGCAGCTCGTCGAGCGTGAGTTCTTTATAGTGTTTTATTTTCAGTTCCATAGGTGGAGTTTTTTATATGTCGTATCCTCAAGACTGTCTGCCATATTCACATTCCCTTTTTCATTTTCACGAATGTTTCCACCGCATACAAAGGGATATTTTCCATCCAGCCTTGGTCAATGTATGGCTTCATGGAGAACCTGACCCCTTTCAAGCCTGGGTACTTTTCAACATACGTCTTCAAAGACTTAGACCTCACGTTCTCCTCGGACTTTGCCTCAATCGGGATGATGTCGCTCCCAATCTGGACTACAAAATCCACCTCCACCCTCGAATCGTTGCTGCTGAAATAATGGATGGGTATGTCCGTTGTGGCCATCTGCGAGAACACATACTGTTCGGTGAACGCGCCCTTATACTCGGAGAAGATATTGTCGCCGACAAGCACATTTTCCGCAGGGACAAGCATCTGCTGGCCGAGCAATCCCACATCCAGCATAAAAAGTTTGAATATGGAAGGCTCCTCGTAGAACTTCAACGGCATTCTCGGTTCGGTGATTCTGTTCACCTTGTAGGCGAGGCCGGTGTCCATCAGCCATTGGAGTGCAAGCTCAAACTGCGAGGACCTGCCTCCTGTCTGGATGTCCTTGTACTGGAATTTTTTGTTCTCTTTTGCAAGACTGCGCGGTATGCCTTCCCATATCATTTTGATGCGCGGAACCTCCTTGTTGTCGGCATGTTTGGAGAAATCGTCCGCATATCCCTGCAAGATACGCTGGTGTGTTTTGCTTACAGCGGCAGGCCCTGCCCCATCGCAGTAGGAAGACACGGCACCAGGCATTCCGCCGACGAAATAGTACTGCCGAAGCAGTTCCACATAATGGGAGTGCAGCGAACATATCAATGGCCAGTCTCCACTCCGAAGAACCTCGGCAGACTGCTCTCCGTCCACAGCCTCTACAAACTCCGAGAAGGTCATGGGGTAGAGCTGGAGGATGTCCACTTTGCCGACAGGAAACGAGACACCTCTGTGCAAGGTGACACCAAGCAGGGAACCGGCAACTGCAATATGATATTCAGGGGCATCCTCGCAGAAGTATTTCAGAGCTGTCAAAGCTCGCGGGTATTCCTGAACTTCGTCGATGATGACCAACGTGTCATAAGGTGTGATGTCTACATGGGAGATGGCCGACAACGCCCTGACGATACGCCCGGTGTCGAAGTCCGCGAACACAGATTCAAGTCCGGAAACCTTCTCGCAACTGATGTACGCCATTTTTTTATATTCCGTCCCTCCGAAGGATTGTAGAAGCCACGTTTTACCCACCTGCCTCGCACCATTCAAAATAAGAGGTTTCCTATTCTTACTTTCTTTCCAATTTATTAACTCTTTGTATAACAGTCGTTTCATATATATTAATTACATTTTTATGTACGAATAACGACTGCAAAATTACATTTTTTCTACGATATATTAAAATGTTTTTTACATTTTTTCTACCATTCAATCCAATTTGAAATGCCAAAAAGACACTTTTTTCCGAATCAATGTGTAGCAGCTTGAAAAAGTGGACACAAAAAATTTTATAATGGTTAATTATTTTTTGAAGTAGACAATATTGTTTTTTTCATGTAGAAACAGTTTTCGAGAGTGTACAATTTTGCAATTTTAGGTGTAATTTGATT
>CACZUZ010000051.1 GCA_902784465.1 uncultured Bacteroidota bacterium | reverse complement strand
CTGATGGCCGAGGGCTATACTCCCGGCGAGATGGCCAACGAACTCGGCATCAAGCCTCGCAGTGCCGTCCAACTCCGCTACCGCATCATCGCCAAACTCAGAAATTATTACCGTCAAAATGAAAAATAGTCACCAATGAAAACACCTCCGTCCCCCCCCCCAGGTTGCAGCCCCTCACGTCCACCGACCTCGCCTATATCCGAGCCCTTGCCGCCGAGCATTCCGTGGGCCTCGAACGCCGTTGCGCCCACTACCGTCGCCGAGCCAACTACCGCCGTGTCTCTGTCGCCGCATGCCTTTTTGCACTCTTCGCCCTCGGCGCCGATACCGCCTATGCACAACCTCCGCTATACACCGAAAAAGCTATCTTCGGCGACATCACCACCGCGCAGGCCTCCGACACCATCAACGAAATGCTTAGCCGGATATGAGTGTACCGAAGAAAATACGACGGTTCTGGATGTGGGTGGGCATTGCTCTCCTCGTCGAACTGGCCGCCATTACCCTCTGGAAGCGGTGGTACTGGTTCTTCCCCTCCCATGCCGTCAGCGAGGTCTACACCCATTATGCCGGCACCGAAGGCCTCAGTGTCGTATTCTTCAAGGACTTTAAAATCAACGACACACTTTCCGTCGACGTGACATATATTGAAGCCAAAACCGATTCCGCATGGGCAATGCTACAATCCGATTTCAAAATAGCGGAACAGGACACCATCCTATTAGGCTTTGTTGTTGACAAGGAACATATTGTTACATCTTGCATTGCCGCAAAGCATCTCCCCGACAACCAGCTCTAGGGCTGTTTGCGTATTCCATACCATAAATGAGGAACAACAATACGAAGTGTTGCATCATAACCTAAAGAAACAATGTGAAGAAAAGTAAAAACTAATATTAACAACATCAATAAAATGAAAAAACCAGTTATTTCGATTGCACTGTTTGCATTACTGGCAACTATGACAGTTGGCTGCCAGAAAGAAAACCTTGTGAGTCCGCAGTCCGCTGTTGCGGAAATCGGCACCGTACGAACGGTGAGCTATACCGTTGACGGCGTGGCCCATCAAATCACCGTTACAGGTGACGTCGCGTGGAATGATTTCCTGCACCAAATGATGGCGTTGTGTAGGGAAGGACACGAAGTGTTCTTCCGCGATACTAAATCATCTCTCTCAGGCATCAAGGAAACATTGACGTATACGGCCAAAACAGAGGCTGAAGCCATTGCGTGGTGCGATGCAAGATTTAAAGAGGGCTATAGTGTTGGTATGCAGTACGACAGGGAAAAACAGGAATACAAGTGTTATGCCATACGCTAAATGATGCATTAAGTGCCATGACTGTGCCTTTCGTATGGCACCTCTCCACGCGGCATGTAGTGCAGACGTGCGGAGAAAAAAAAGAGAGGGCGCAGAGCAGAGAATAATCCGAAACATTTTCGCGCAGTCCAGGACTAATCCTTGCTTTCCGCACCCCCGGGAATCATAGAGCCATGCAGCCCTATACACTGCCCGTAGCGTCATGCTACCGACATCCCCATAAACGAGCACCTTTTCAGTCCAATGGACGCCCATAGTGTCCATTAGACCCATAAACCCTATTGGCTCCACAATAAAAAGAAACGATATTATGAAGCAATTATACAAACTCGTTTTCGCCACCTGCCTCCTGCTCCCCTATGCTGTGGCATGGGGGCAGCCCGGCAGCCAGCCACGGTTCGCTTTTGTGGCCTCCGACACCTCCGTCAATATAACCTTGCGGCGTGTCACCAATTTCAATCCCTCTGTCTCTCTCGCCGACACCGCGATGGCTTTTGCCATCGACAGCCTCCGCACCGACGGCACCGCCACCATCGTTACCGTCTATGAGACCGATGCCGACAGTACCGTTGGTTTGTGGCAGATTGGCACGGGCGGCAACCGCACCCTTTGGCTCAACTCGCAGCGCGTCAGCTACGAAGATTTCGCCATCACCTACCGCCGCTCCACCGAGCATGGCGTGGTCATCCATACCATGCGCTACCAATACCCCGCCATCGACAGCAACTATAGCGGCCACGACACGCTTTACATCGGCCGCGAGGGCGATACCTTCGGCGACAAGAATCTCTGCACCTTTCTCTATTTCTCAGGCCAAATCAGCAGCGCGTACCAGCGTCAGTTGGAGTCCGCCATCGCCGTCCGTTACGGTGCTCTCCTCCACGGCCCTTATGTTAACAGTCGTTTCGATACGCTCTGGAATCCGCTCGCCGATGATAGCCTCTACAGTTTCGGTGTCTGTGGCATCGGGCGCGACGACAGCCTCTCCCTTTCCCAGCCCCGTAGCGTTATCCGCAATGGTATATTGACCCTCGAGGCCGCCACTCCGCTTTCCGACCTCGATTACATCATGCTGGGTTGCGACAGCAACGCAATAGACCTGAGCGACGAAGTTGTCGCCGTGGATACCGTCTCCTATCTCGCTGTCACCCGTCATTGGAAACTCCGCCCCCACGCCTATGGACACGCCTCCTCTGTACGCCTCGCGGTCGGCCTCCCCCTTCCCGCCGAGGCCATCCGTCTGATGCTCACCTCCTCCAATGGCACATCCATCCTCACCCCCGACACGGCAAACGCTTTCACCCTCACCATCAACAATGGCGAGGACTATTACATCGCCCTCCTCGTCAACCCATCCGCCCTTCCCTCAGGAGCCAAAGGCACCAAAGGCCATAGCAGCGAGGGTGAGACCGCGTCAACCGACACTGACACATTTACACATTCAAGCAATCACACATTCTCCGTTTCTCCCAATCCCACCTCCGGCCACTACACCCTTCGTGTCAACCAACCCAACGACGACATCATCAACATCCGTGTTGTCGACGCCAATGGCCGCATCGTCGAGCAGCACTCCACCGCCGAGCCGCTCTCGCAATACACCTATAATGGCCATTTCTCCGCCGACGGCATCTATTATGTCACCGTCACCAGCAATGGCCGCCAGCAGACAATAAAACTGATTGTAGTCAGATAAACCACAAACATCAAAATGAAGATTCTATGAAACGATATATATACCATATAGTTGCACCCTTGTTGGCTGTCTCCTTGCTGGTGGGATGTTCTGACGAGCCTAAGCGTCCGTATGCAAATGTTTCGGAGGTTTCCCGTCCTAAAGTTATCGCGGATGTTTCCGATAGCATCATTGCACAATCGGGCGAAAGCCCTTTTACAAAGCCTATAGGTAAAGTGGTGGGTAGCCGACGTGTGACAAGAACGTGTTCCACAACCATTGCCGCCGACAATGTATCCCTCTTCATTGACAGCGGTGCCGTCAGCCGCGACGTGGAGATTTTCATCCTCGCCACCTCCGAGGAGCAGTCCGGCGCAATCCCCGGCCACCTAGCCAATCTCACTGCCGACGGTGCCGTCTATCGTATGCTGCCCGACGGACAGCAGTTCGAGAGCGACATCACCATAGCCATGCGTTACGACAGCACCGCGCTACCCTATGGCTACACCGCCGACGATATTTACACTTTCTTCTACAACGAGCAAACGCAGATGTGGCAGCAGGTGGAGCGCGACAGCGTCGACACGCAGAACCAGATAGTCTATTCTCGCACCAACCACTTCACTGACTATATCAATGGTGTGCTCAAGGTGCCGGAGAGCAGCGACGCAATGGCCTATACGCCCACCAGCATCAAGGACCTCAAGGCCGCCGACCCCATGGATGGCATCACCCTCATAGCGCCGCCCGAGGCCAACAACCAAGGCACCGCCAATCTCTCTTATCCGCTCAACATCCCCGCCGGCCGCCACGGTATGCAGCCACATCTGTCGATAAACTACAGTAGTGCTGGCGGCAGCGGCATCCTCGGCCTCGGTTGGAGCCTACCTATTAGCGAAATCAGTGTGGAGACCCGCTGGGGTGTGCCGCTCTACGATCATAGAGATGAAACCGAAGGCTACCTTCTCGATGGCACTACTTTGGTTTCCTCTTATCTTGACGAAAACAACAATCTCCGCCTCAACAAACCTGTCTACCATCGAGCCTACGAGCCTCGTTTCTCTTCCGACACAGTGCGTTTCTATCCTCGCGTCGAGGGATCTTTCCGCAAGATTGAGCGCATCGGGACAAGCCCCGACAATTATCATTGGATGGTCACCGACAAGGATGGTACGCGTCATTACTACGGCCTTTCCAACCAGACTACTCTCCGCGACCACAACCGCAACATCGCCAAATGGATGCTCGAAAAGTCTGTGGACACCTATGGGAATACCGTCACCTATACCTATGTCACCAAGTATGTGACTGTCCCCAACCAGCTGTCGGCCAAACAGCTTTGTATCGACCGAATCCAATATACGGGTGTTGACGGGTCACACGACCACGGACAATATATCATACGTTTCAATTACGTTGACAAGCACGACAAGTCCAATTCCTTCCGCTACGGTCTGGAAGAAATCAACAATTTTATCCTCGATCGTGTCGAGGTGATGTTCCGCGACACCATCGTCCGCGAATATTATTTTGGATATACCGAGGGCGAGTTTGGCAAGACGCTTCTATGCAAAATCTATGAGGGCTACGATGACAGCGCCCGCTGTCAACAATACATTGCATCTGGCCAGCGTAACACTATCCGCAATCTGTCTGCGTATGAACGTTGCAATGTCGAGCCTTACGACAAGAACACTTTTATCCACATCTTCCACTCTTTCGATTATTACGGTCTCGAATCTGGCAGTCTCTTTGCCGATAGAGTGGCTATGGCATATGAAGGCAACGACAATTTTAAGGTGTTTGACTATCTCGACAGCGTTCTCTACGAGCGTCGCAATTTCAGCGGCTCCGGCTCTCTCGGATGGAATGTCTATGGCGGTCTGAATGTGGGTGCCGACTATATACCGTGGTTGAAAACGATTTCTGCGGGTGGCCACTATTCTTACAGCGAGGACTACGCCGAAGGTTTCCTGCAACTGGTGGACATCAACGGCGACGGCTATCCCGATAAACTTTACAAGAGTATCTCGGGCGATATGAAATGCCGTCCTCAGATTCCTGGCAAGAACAAGTTCGACGCACCTGTTGCGATTGACGACATCAGCAGTTTTCAACACACCGAGTCCAGCACTCATAATTACGGTTGGGAGGCTTCGGCCGCCATTGTGGGTACTGGCAAGAGTTGGAGCGATGGTCGCAGCAATACCTCTGTCTATGTTTCTGACGTCAATGGCGATGGTCTGATTGACATTGTAGACAATGGCAGGGTGTTTATCAATCGTGGCAACTTCCGTTTTAAGGATGTTACCGACAACGATACAATTCACGTCGGTGGCACTTGTGATGACGATGTGATTGATTTCTCTGGTGAGGTGGATCCCACAATCTTCGACGATGGCTACTACACTGTCGAGCGTGTCGAGTGTGCGACCAAGCAAAGGGAAATACCGATTCTCGACACAGTGTACAATGCGGATGGCTCCTATGAGGTAATATCGAATGGCTGGCAGATGGATGTTGAATACGACAGCTGTTGGACGGTTATCGATACTTTCTACTACACCTATCCCAAACGCTATGAACCCGACGTTGACCTCGTGCGGATGTGGAAAGCTCCCTATTCAGGACGTGTCAGCGTTTCTGGTTCTGCCAAACTGACTGATGCCTTGCGCGATTTCCGCGCCGAGACTCGCACCACCGACGGTGTATTGGTATCGGTACAACGCGCCGGCGAGACAACCCCTCGGGCATCGGCAACGGTATTGCCCGACAATCCGGCATCCCTCGCTTGCAAGATTGATATAGACGAAGGCGACACCATCTTTTTCCGCATCAATGCCCTCGACAAACGACTGTACGATCAGGTGGGGTGGACTCCACATATTGAATATTTATCTGTTTCCCACCGCAATAATGTCGCCGCATCTCCGTTATCAAGAGTGGATGTCAACGGTGATTATATGTACAAGTTCGACTATGCCACAGATTATCTGCTCACGGAACACCAGTCCGTGGCTATCGGCCCCGAGTCGGGTTCGGCTTGTACCAATACCTTCTCTGTGGCTTGCAAAATCAAGGCCAACCAGCCTTTGTCTCAAGATATGACCTATTCGCTGGTCCGATCCAACATCAACAATACTGGCTCCGAAACAGTTATTAATTCCACCACGTTCAATCAGGGCACTTCTCCCAATGTTACTCTCACTTGGAATGCGGCTAATGTTCCAAGCTCCCAAAAACTGGTGCTTCGGCTATCCCCCGTCGGCGGTGGTCAGTTGAACTGGTCCGACATCGACGCCGACGCTACTGTCACGCTGACTTATAGCTCCGACGCCACAATCAACGCCCGCCTGTCCGACAACGATGCTCGCGATGCGTATGTCTATCACCCTGCCGTCGAAAGGGTCTTCTATGATTATCTTGTCTTCCCTGGGACTACCGTGACTGGCATATCGGGGTCGCCCAATATGGGTCTTGGCGTCACTCGCAGCGATGGAACCCCTTTCACAGGCTATCTGTATTTGACTGTCAAGGATTTTAACAACAGTTCCTGCTTTAGGAAGAATGTGTTGGTGTTGGGAGGCTCGGCGACAATAAGCACCAGCCCTTTCAGTTTCTCCTCTGGCACAAACTATAGCATCGACTGCTACACAGCTAACCCGACGGTGGCAGACCATATCTCCAATATCAAGGTCACTGTCGGCGGTTCTACTTTCGATGCAGGTTTGTACGCCAAATATGGCCCCGATACCTGTAAACACCACGGCACACTCTACCGTGGCTGGGGTCAGTTCGGCTACAAGTCGCCCGATTCCACGTCAATATACATTAACAGCAATCTGATTCATGCAGATAGCTATTATACTGATTCTAATAGTGTTCCTCGCCCCAGCAGTGAAGACATTGACGGCTATGATGTGTCATCATTGGATCCTGATGGAAGTCCCGAAGAAATCCCCGGCGGCTCTCTGTTCAATCCACTCTCCGGAACTTTCTTCGAGATGCACGCCGACGCTGGCAAGGCTCGCTGGAAGAGTTACGCCAACCTCGTGACGGCAAGCAAGTCTCTGTCAAGTCTCGACAATACCGACCCTGTAGCGGAAAACGGTCAGACCGCCACTGTCAATATGGCACAAAGTCCTCTGCCAGTGGTTACCCCGGGTACCAAGATGAAGGCTGTGAACAAGTTTATGATGAACAAGGGTACGGGCTACACCAAGAAGAAAAATGCACATAGCGAGGGTTACTCTCGTTTGCTGGGCGATTTTATGGACCTCAACGGCGACCGCTACCCTGATGTTGTGTCCGAAAAGGTCATCCAGTACAGCCGTGCACAAGGCGGTTTGGGCGACAAGTCCTATGGCTACTCCGAAAGCGCGGGTATCAACCGCACCGAGAACACTTCGGATGGCAAAGCCAACAACGGCACGTTCCTGAACACGGTTTTCGAGAATGTTCCCAACGCCAAGAAGAGCCGCGTGGTCTCTGTGGTGTCTGGCCTATTCCAGCTGCTGACGGGCACGGGCGACTCTACGGTCAGCACCGATATCACCAAGAACACCTTTATGGATATCAACGGCGACGGCCTGGCAGATATTGTCTACTCCGATGGTACCGTCAAGTACAATATGGGGTACAGATTCTCCGGTCTCCGTACTATACCGACGTCCACAATACGCTCTTCACGCAGCGTGTCCCGTGCCAAAGGGTATGGGTTCAACGTGGGCAACACCAGTATCTCCGGTAGCATCGGTCGCAACAGGTCCGACAACAAGACTACTTTTGTCTTGATGGATGTCAACGGCGACGGTCTGCCAGATATGGTCAGTCCCTCGTCTATAAAGATTAATATGGGCGATGGTACATTCGGTTCCTATGGCTTTGTCGGTATCGACAACAGCTCCTCTACTGCTTTCAGCCTGAACATAACAGGTACCTATGACGCTGTGTTTTCTATCTTTGGTTTTCCGCTGAAGGTGGGTGGTAGTGCCGGTGGCGGCGGAACGGCTTCGTTCAGCCATTCGGGTGCCGAATTCGTCGATATGAACAACGACGGCTATGTTGATTATGTCTATCGTAGTGGCAACAATATAATGGTGCGCTATTCCAATATCGGTCGTGCCAACCTGCTTAAGTCCGTCTCTAATGTGGCAAATGCAGGATTCCAGATTGACTATGAGCAAAGCACAGCCTCTGTCGATTGCCCGCAGCGTCATTGGAATATGGCATCGCTCTCCGTCTATGACGGTCACGATGGCGACGGTGTGAGCTGGGTCTACAAGCGGTTCAACTATGGCAACCGACACTATGACCGATTCGAGCGTGATGATTACGGCTACGACACTGTCAAAACCTACGATTATGCCACTCAGTCCGATTTCAACACAAATTCCGTAGGCAGCCGGTACCGCACTTCTACACAGGATTTCTACAACGATAATTATTATCACGCGCATCTGAAGAAACGCGACCGCGTGTCAAAGAGTAACGCCTATGTCGAGACGCGCTATACCTATGCCGATGCAGACCTCGTGGATGGCCACTATCTCGGTGGCGGCACTCCTGCCTGGTGCGAGGGTGATGGATGGCCTGCAGTGGCTGTCGAAGAGTCTTTCCACAATGAAGGTACGGGTGGTACCATCGCCATCAAGCGTGAATACACCTACGGCTCTTTCGGCAACATTGTCGATGTGGACGATTTCGGAGACATCGCCGACCCGTCTGACGACTACACCGTCCACATCGACTATGCTCTTGACCCTGCCCGTTATATCGTGGCTAATGTTTCTGTACTCGACATCCCTGGCTATCGCCGCCGCAAAGCCACCTACACCACAGAGGGCAGCCTCGAAAAACTCACTATCGACAACAGCCCCAATCCGCAGTCAGTCTATTTCTACGAGTACGACCCGTATGGCAATGTCGAAAAAGTGACCACACCGGCAACTGACCTCGGCGGAGGCAACAACTACTGGATTAAATACTCCTACGACCTACTGACCAACACATTGCCGATCTCTGTCACCAATGCCGAAGGCCACTCCAGTGCTGCCGACTATTCACTCCGTTGGCAAAAGCCTGTGAATACCTACGACATCGCAGGAAATCAGATGCACTACGCCTACGACTGCCACGGGCGTACTGACACCATCATTGCGCCAAAGGAAATTGCGGGAAATATACCCTATACGGTCAAGTATGACTACTGGTATAACCAACGTGTAGATATTGGTTCTCCAATCTACTACAATTACGCAACAGGCAGTCTCTACTATCTGTGGGCTCGCACACACAACTACGACCCAGACAATCCCGGCAACGACATCAATACGGTTGTATTCAGTGATGGTCTCGGTCGCGTCTTCCAAGTGAAGAAGGATATTGACGAAAACGGCATTGAGAAACGTGCTGTGGGAGGCACAGTGCATTACGACGGTCTCGGCCGTAAGGTCAAGGAGTTCATCCCTGTCAGCGAGGCAATCTCTATGTACATACCCGATATCCAACCGAATACGTCAACTTCCAGCACCTATTTCACGGAGACAAAGTATGACTGGCTCGACCGCCCTGTCCGAACCAACTTCGCCGACGGCACCTACACCACCAACGCCTATTCCATCGCCCCCGATGCCAACAGCATCAACCGTTTCCTTAATAGTGCTACCGACCAGAACTACCACACCTCTCAAATCTTTACCGACACACGCCGGTTGAACATCCAACTTACCGACGCTTTGGGTGGCACCACGATGTTCTACTACGATGCCATAGGTCAGCTTCAGCAATCGGAGGACCCCGAAGGGAATCCAACTACTCACACCTACGACCTTGGCGGTCGACGCACTGACCGTACCCACCCGTCAGCTGGTCACACCCATTGGGACTACGATGCTGCGGGCAATATGGTTTTGCAGACACAGAACAGCGGCGAGTATATCAAGTATGACTACGATTATTCCCGCCCTATCCACATTGACTATTCCAACCGGCCGTGGAACAATGTCTGGTATGAGTATGGTGCAGCGGGAAACGGCAACGAGGCTGGCCGTCTCGTCCGTCAGCAGGACGCTACGGGTGTACAGTCTTTCAAGTATGACAATATGGGCAATGTCGAGTATAACGCCCATACCTATGTGCAGCCCCATTCTCACAACACATTCACCCTCGAGACCCAATGGCGTTACGACAGCTGGGGGCGTGTACAAAGCATCACTTACCCCGATCTCGAGGAGGTGACGTATCGCTACGACCACGGCGGTAATGTCCGCCATATCGAAGGCACCAAGCCTAATCAGCCATTGTCGGTCTATGTCGATGTCATCCACTACGACCGCTTCGAGCAGCGCACGTATCAACTCGACGGCAATGGAGTGGAAACGCATTATCAGTATGACTTGACAAACCGCCGCCTCAACCGTCTCTATGACACCTGTACCCAGATAGGCCAGTTGATGCAGGACAACACCTACAAATATGACAACGTGGGCAATATCATCAGTATTGACGATAACGGTCTCAATACACGCAACCAATATTTCGAGTACGACAATATCAACCGGCTCATCTACTCGAAGGGTGGTATGAATTGCCAGGGTACGGGTATTGTCTATGAGACAGACTACACATATTCCGCTGCTGGACGTATATTGAAGAAGAATGTCACAAGCCAGCGGATGAACACAACCGCAGGTGTCTATCCTGTGGACTACCAAAACAACTACACATATCCGTCGTCGGGCAACCCATTCGCCATAAGGTCAGTACAGGATGCCCTGTCTGGCAGCGTCAATAATCTTGAATGGGATGCCAACGGCAACCTGATCAAGTCCAGCTGCATTAGCGGGCCTGCCTACGACCGCCGCCTGTGTTGGACCGAAGACAACCGCTTGCAGGGTTACACGGAGTATTCCGACGACAATGGTGGAATTTCAGCTTGGTACAATTATGCAGCCGGTGGCGACCGAAATTTCAAAGTCACCACACCACGCATCCAGGCTTCACAGAACGCTGCCGCTCTGATGCAGCACGCCTCTCTGGCATACCCCACGCTCTATGCTTCCGCCCTTATCACCTTCAACAAAGGCGGCTACACCAAACACTATTTCGAAGGCACCAACCGTGTGTGCAGCAGGATTGGAGGCGGATTCTATAATGTTATTTGGGACAGTATCGAAAACCGCGTTCCCGCCTTGGCCGAAGACTATGACCAGCTGTCCGAGGGACAACGCGAAAGCGTGGAACGCACCTTCAATGAGTGTCTCGGCTCGGAGGTTAAGATGGGTGGCATCGTCGATCTTTATGACGTGATGAAGCACGAAACCGAACGGCACGACCCAGAGCCGGCTTTCTTCTACCATTCCGACCATTTGGGCTCCGCGGCATACCTCACCAACGACGCCGGACAGGTAACTCAGACCTTAAACTATCTACCCTACGGCGAAGACTGGGTGGACATCCAGAACAACCTCGACCCCAACCTCGGTATGTACACCTACAACGGAAAGGAGAAAGACTATGAGTCAGGCTTCCACTACTACGGCGCTAGATACTACTGGTCTGAACTCCTCACTGGCTGGTTGAGTGTGGATCCAATGATGGATAAGTACCCGTCGATAAGTCCCTACGCTTATTGTGCTTGGAACCCTGTGAAACTGGTGGATCCGGATGGAAATGAAGCGGGGATTCCACCCACTTGGGTTCGAACTGGTTGGTTTGCCTTAAGACATCCTCAGATTGCCAGTGCAATTGGATCATGTAGGCCTGGTGAGATGAATACTAATATTAGCACAAGATCTGAACGTTTCGCGACAAGAGGGTCATCTTATTCTAGTCAAGGTACTATATTTAGAAGTAACGGATGTACAGAGGACCCTGATCCATGTAGTGAAATAGGCGCTTTTAGACACACATTATGGCAGGCAACTATAGCATCATATTATGGAAGGGACATCGCCACTCAGGTCGGTAATGCACATGAAGATAATCCTAATGCCAATTTAAAAGCACGAAGATTCTCATCAATGGCAGAAGCTGACCAGGTTGTTGACTTGTTAAATAACATGTTGGGAAGAACGATTGGAGAGCAGAACCCCAATTGTCCGATGAATGAGCTTGCCGGTAAAGTTTTGGAATCCTTTTATAAAACGGGTTTGTATACCGGGAGTCTCAACGAAGATGGATCTTGGTCCGTATCTAGAACAAAAATAGCCAAAGAACAATATGATAGTTATCTGAATGTTTTGGGTAGCTTGGATTTTAATGGATTCAATAGTATCGAGCAAGCAAATTATCGAGCCAAATGTGAACGAGTAAATCAAGCCATACAAGAGGCTGGCAGATGGATTGATAATAAATAGGTTGTCCAAATAATAAAAATTCTCATGAAATACAATTTTTTTTATAGTAAAGTATTCATTTTGTTACTCTTGACAATGTCCTCCTGTAAGCCTTATGGGTCAGATGTTTATTGTACTGTCAAACACACATATGACAATGGAATTGACACAATTAACTTCGGTGAAGCGTTAGAGTTCGATTGGGATACAATGTACTGGTTTCCTTCAAATATTTCACTGGAAGAAATCAATTCCATTGTAAATATTAACAGTGTTTGGCAAGATGTCGGAGACAGAATTGTATTTGTTAAAGGCGATAAAATCGTTTATTATAAAGAGTACTTTCCCTATCACGAGACACCGCTGGAAAGAATATGTTTTAATCCAAATTCTGTACAGACAATCCATAAAGACGATGCTGTATTCTTTATACAAAAGTTTGGCGAAAAATTATTTATCCTCTCTCAAATACAGAAGACAATGGGATGTAATACGTCCTGCGCAAACGGTAAGATGTTAATTAGATGAACCCGCCAGTGTGTGAAGCCGACTATTTAGATGGGATGAGAACTCATGGATTACGAGCTGATGACCATGTGGTAGAGAATGTACAACCAGTGCTGTCCCGTAACAAAAACTGAAAAAAACAATAACATTTAAAACATCAAAATCATGTACAAAAAAATCAAAAAAATCACCATGCTGCTTTTCGTGGCAGCCACAATGTTTTCCTTCGCGTCCTGCAACAAGGACGATGACAACAACGGCGGCAGCGGCTCCGGTTCCTCGTCATCTATCGATGAGTCTAAACTCATCGGGAAATGGAGCTTTAATGATGGCGTCTATTCTCATTTCGACATCACAATCAACGCTGACCGCACCTGTTATTGGAGTGATTACAATTGCATCTGGACCCTAAGCGGGAACAAATTCCACGGACAGGACGCCCACTATGACGAAGACTACGGACGGGAGATTACCATTTGCATTGATTTCACAATCAAGAGCCTCACCGACGACACAATGGTCATCGAAGGCAAACGCACAATGGTGGACGGAAGCCAAGGGGTCTACTCCGGCACCCTCCACAAGGTGCAGTAATCCCATCCTTCCAACCCCCTTCTCCCCCAAGGGTGCCAGCCCCACACGCTGGCACCCTTCTCCCTCAAAAAATAAAAAAACAAAAATAAATTTTGCCATTCCAAAAAATTTTGTATTTTTATAATCTTAAAAAAATAACAATGCTACCTACACAAAATATTGACTCGTTACTAAAAGACCTAAATGATGATAAAGCGATGGCCTTATTCCTCGGAGCGGGTACTGACGTGACGGAATGTTACCCCGGGCATGATGGAAGTCGATCAGCTTTGCGCAATACATGGTATAATTCTCCTTTTTGTGACAAACATGACCGAAGGGCGATGTATAAAAAATACAAGGAGAAAATAAATATGATAAAAAAGGATAATGACAAAGAAAAACTGTGGAGCTTGAATTGGAATAGTCTTTTGGCTGAATTGAAAAATAACGCTACGTTAAATAAAGAGGAATTTGATGCATGGGACAATTCTGGACTAGACAATCCCATGCAGGCTGCCCTTTTGAAGTATAAATTGAAAAACAGATACATTCCGATTATCAAGGATTGGCTCTATTCCCGTTGCAACCATCAGATTTTATTGGATTCGTTGCCCTACTATAAGTTGTATATGAAGTCTCGTTTGAACGATGGTGATATTTTGAAAATCTTAAAGAATGTTCCCTTTTACACCCTTTTTGTATTAGCTGACCTCATACTACGAAAACCATCGATACGGGCCGTCTTTACGCAAAACTACAACAACTTTCTGTCAGATGCCATAAATATTTTATGGAATAGCAGAGTGGAGTTGGGTTGTGATGACGTATACAAGGAAAGACAACCAATAGACGTATATGACGGTTGGAAAGACAAAAAATATAAAGATAATTGCCTGTTGATATATCATGTGCATGGCTATATTCCTCCATCATCGGAGATGAAACCCAAGAATATAAGCAATCATATAGTGTTAACGCATGAGGAATTCAATTCTTTGAGCCATGATGTCTATTCGTGGCAGAATGCTTCACAGTTGCACTATCTGACACATCACACATGTTTGCTCTGCGGACTTTCTCTGAACGATCTTACTTCGTTGCGTTTGTTGAATCATGCCAACCTAGAGAGAAGCAGTGAAAAAGTGTATTGGCTCACTGCCGGATTAAAAAACAGCATCGAGGAGCTCAAGGCTCGTTATTTTGAGTCGCAGCATTTGACAGTAATACATGATGCTGAGGGCTATCCTCATTTTTATCATGTGATTTCGAGCGAAATAGCAAAAAATGATAAAGCGACTAATCAAACAAAATAATATTATGAAACAGCAAAAAATAATAAACAGAAAGCGTTATACGCATAAAATAGAGACGAGAGTCCAAGGCTTAGATGATTTGTTTTATGGAGGTTTACGTTTGCCAGATACTTCAAAACAAGATGGACGGATGGATGGTATCGTGATTGTGATATATGGAAAAAATGGAGTGGGTAAGACGAATTTGTCTATGCAGATAATGCGTGGAGTTCATAAGTCATTGTCAAACAATGCGGTGGGAGAGGGACACACAGGAAAGCAATGTCCTTTGTTTTGTACATTAAATCACAGGCCTGATGAAGTCGAGAGAATGTTCAGGAGTCAAGAGGTTTTGAAAGCCATGAATTCAATAGGGGGAATGTCCTCCACTGATAACGAATGCTTTTTATGTAGCTATTTTAAGAATCTGGGGGAGAAATTTAGCGGCAAGAGTTCATGCCAATGTACAAAGAAAGATCAGCACGAATGCAAACTTTGCGAGTGGATAAGGAATGAAATTCTAACATATAATCCAAGATTAGAGACATTGAATCTTAATGAGGTAGGAGCAACAAGCGAAAGTACCAAGGTCGAAGATTTGGACAAAGGCTTTTTTCATTTGCTTAGGGCAAAATGTGTTAATGATATAAAAAAACAAGGAGAAGAAACCCAGTGTCTCTTTTTTCAACATGAACCAGAATCGAATTATTTGCCAGAGCCGTTGACGATATTCAATGACATAAAAAAATTCATTCATGAGGAACGAGACCTATTTAATCCTAAAAAAGACGAGCCTTTCTTTGGTAGAAGTTCTGTCTTGATAGAGGGATTTTCCATATTGGATACGGATGCATTGGAAAGACTCCCATATGGTGAATTGATAGAAGATTTGAAGAAATTATCGGCGGTCTCACTTTTAGTCTTTGATGAGAGAGCAAAAGATTTGAGGATAAATGCAGACATTGTTATCGAAATGTGCATAAAAGAGGACCCCGATTATAAATATCAGTACAGGGAATTGCAGATAGAGAAATGTGATTTGCAGCCACGAGTTAGAGGGTGGCATCGGTATAGTACTAATCATGACACTCTGGTGTGCGTGTATCCAAATGTTTGGAAATTGTTGACTAATAGATTTTCAAAAGAAAATGCGCACCAACGAATGGTATTGAGCGATATTTGGCATCCGGAATCTTTTTTCTCTTTCTCAAAAGATAAAACAGAAAACTACTTCGAACCCAAACAATACGAAACCCTGTCAGATAATCAAAGACAGGAATCAATCAAAAAAACATTGGAGTCATATGAACAAAAATGGAACTCAGCAATAAGCGTTTATAAGGGGAATTATTCAAAAGTTCATGTTTATACTGATTGCGATGCAATATATAGTGACGTAAGAGAGACGACAATAGTGTATATTATAATAGGTAAGAAAGAACAGAACATAAGAAAGGATTTGAAACAAAAGTTGAATGGTGATAGGCTGGAACAAGAGCACCAGGACGAACATACGCATTTCTGGGTGGTTGATTCGGCATTCATTTGGCCTGAAGTTTTCGTGAATACGATACAACGATATATTCGGTATTGGATGCAGGCTGCGGACAAAGAACATGCAGATGTGAAAAAACATCTTCATATAGTCATTGATGATTTCGCTTATATCAATCAATATCCATTCTTAGAACGCGAGAGAATGCTAATACCGGCTTTACTGAACGTGTGCAATAATGAAATCGGTGAAGCTGGTCACAAACATAAGCATAAAAATGTGGGTGTGGACGGAGTGGATATAAGGCTGTCCTTATTGTGTTCGTCTCAAAACAGTTCTCACTATGCCATGATTCAGCAAATGGCAGAGATATATGGCGAGAATAATATCTGAAAAAATGTAACACTATGTGTTGGGAATACCCTAGTTCGATAGATTTCATATTCATATTTTAGTGATACGATGATTTTTCGCCACATGCATTAATACCAGAATAAAACCATTCTATATTACCTCAAATTCCATCAAAACCACTACCAACATCTCTATCAATCCCACCACTATCACCATCATCGCTACCTTTATTATGAACTTTATCATATTGGTTATTAACACAATGGCATTATAGAATAGAATTTTTTATAATTATCTCAAATATTTTTAGTACTTTTGCAATCCCAAAGAGGTATAGTATATTAGATTCTCCAGCATGGAGACAGAATAGAAATAAGGACGTAGAATAATGAATATAACCGATGAAAAGTTGAGAGAAGGATATTGGTATATCCTACGCAACCGTAAGGGTTATTTGACTGATTTGGACAAAATTGACGAAAATATCGCCGATTTTTTTGCAAGTGCAGGTATTATTGCATATGGTATTACTTCGCGTGCAGATTTAAGATATAGGGTCACCGATGATGGCTTGAGAATTGCACGGGTGGATTATACTGCACTTACCATGAAACTATTCCGCAAGAAGAATGGCTATATCAGAAACATGGTAACAAGAGTAATTGATCCTGTACAATAAAACAGCTTCCATGAGTACATACTATTGTGTATTTTGGTTCCCTACTATATTCCATAGGGAGAAGGTTAGTTGTTTCCGCACATCAAAAAAGAATGAGGAATGTGTGATACCCTCTGTGTCAATAGCCGATGATGATACCAAAAGCAATTTTTTCCTTAAAATAAAAGAAGAAAAGCAGATTGGCAAAAAGGATATAGAAAACGAGGGCAATACCCCGGCCACAACGAAGCGAAACATAGAAGAAGATAAGTATGACTTGATTTTCACACTATCCACCCAGGATAATCATGAATTTTCTACTCGTTTTGAATGTGTTAATCAAACGCGAAATGGCTTTGTTGTTTATTCCTATGATAGAGATAAACTAATCAAAGACTATTGGGGGCGGTTCGAGAACGGCGACTTGCAAAAGATTATTGCCAATGCAAGAGAACGGGTGATTAGTCGAATCAAGAAAAAATATCCAAGTGCCCCAGAGCCCAATCCTGATGATGTTTTGATTAAAAACTATATGATAGATCGGATTCTCATCTCATTCTATCATCATGCAAAACTATTCTATCACGAACATGAGACTCACTACGACTCTGATGGTAAGTATATTTCTTATTACTATACAAATGAGCACGAAAATGGAGTCAGAGATTATCTAAGGGAAGCTCCTTCTCTCTCTGAAAAAAACAATCCTGTCATTAATTGGTATATTGAGCAATTCGAGGAACGGATTGTGGAAAATGCCGAAAATATCTCAAGGCATTACAAGAATTGGTCGGCAGAATTTGAAGAAACTCTAGGGTTAAAAAGGCGTGTCAACAATGCCTTGAAAGAAAATAATATTGATGATATATTATATCTAATTGGTGAAATTTGTTCAAGGAAGGAGATCCTGGCTGTTGAGTCGGGAGAAGAGAATCCCCCAGACATACTTGGAATTGAGGATGTCCGAAATACAACCAATGATCCGAGAGTGACATTGAACAACCAATACCGTGATTCTATCGTGGACTTAATAAACTATCATTATGATGGTTTATCAGCCCTTGCAAAAGAATGTACGGATAGCTTGATTGAATATACCTATTGTAAGACGCTACTTGAATCGAAATATAATGATTTATATAAGCACAATCGTTATTTTACTAAACAGGATTTAAAGAATTTCTTAGAAGAACCTAACGACCCTAACTTATTACAAAAAGATTATTGTCGTAAAAAAGCTTTCAATATACGAAATAGTATCCGTTATATAGAAGATATTAAACAAAAGTCAGGGCAAACGCATCAAATTTAACAATTATTGTATCCCGACATCCATGGTAGACGTATCAGTTTTCCAGCAGTGAGAATAGATAATCGATGCTCCAGGC